>JBGSTX010000144.1:0-19015 GCA_041736305.1 Oligoflexus sp.
AGAGAAGACCCCATTTTTAAACCGATATATCCGAGGAGACAGGGCCTTGATTAAGGTTAAGACGACAAGGTTCGGTGATATCGAGATCGACCAAAAAGATATGATCACGCTCCCGGTGGGCATTATCGGTTTTCCGGAACTGAAGCAGTACGTTCTTCTAGATCATGACCAGGAATCGCCCTTTAAGTGGCTGCAGTCCCTTGAAGATGGGTCGATTGCCTTTGTTATGATAAACCCACTGCTTTTCAAGCCAGACTATCTCGTTGAGGTAAACGAAGGCGAGGTTGCAGACCTTGAGATCGAAAGCGAAGAAGAAGCTGTAGTCTCGGTTATTATAACGATGCCAAGTGACCCCCAGAAGATGACGGCTAATCTCAAAGCGCCTGTTATCTTCAATCTGAAGAACCGGAAAGGTCGTCAGGTCATACTCGCTAATTCAGAGTATACGACTCGACACAACATCATGGAAGAGATGAAAAAGCACAGGCAAACCACCCATCAGCAGGCGGTCCAGGGACTTATTGAGCAAGCACGCGAGCAGCAAGTGGCCGAAAGCAATCTACTTGCCAAGGGCGATAAAAAGCCCTGAGCAGCAGAACTCTAATGTTGTATTGCTCCAGACGACAAAGTGCCTCCCTCTTCTGCCTCCCAGGTGCAGTAGAGCCGCTGGATCTGCTTGAAAACTGCCTGCGGCCTCAGACTGTGTAAGCGATGCTTTTCTATAGTCTGAATCGGTACCAGTCCTCTTACACTCGAACTCAAGAAACCTTCGTCAAAGCGAGGTAATTCATCGGTCGCAATGGCGCGAACAGTCACCGGTATCTGGCTTCTTTCTAAAAGCTCGATGACTCTTGCACGAGTGATGCCTGGTAGTATGCCGGCGGTTAGAGGCGGTGTGGCGATTTCTAGAAGATCACCGTCGCGGGCCATAAGGAATATGTTCGAAAATCCCGATTCAGTCACTTCGCCATCGTTATTAATCCAAAGAATATCGTCGAAACCCTCTTTTTTACTCTCTAGCTGTGCGCTTACGGTGGGTAAATAAAAGGGGCTTTTCATCTGCTCACCTCGCCGCCCCAAAGGGTCTTTGCGTAATTTAAGTCGTACGCCATTTTCCATCAGATTTTCATCTCTCGTTGCAGCTGCGCAAAATATGTATCGCTGGGCTGACTCCGATCCTGTGAGCATCGGGTGGGAGCTTATGCCTCTACTGATTATGAGGCGGATGGAACTGCGACTAAAGCGAGTCAGGCTTAAAAGGTTTTCGATCTCAAACTGCAGAAAAGCGTCTGACCACGGGATGTTTATATGGCATGCTTCGGCTGAGCGACGTAGTCGTTGGAGATGAGCATCGTAGTCGATCACTCTCGGGCCTAAGGCCGTCATTGTTTCAAGTAATCCGTCACCAAAAAGAAAGGCGCGATCAAAAGCAGGAATCTGTGCCGATTCAGCTTTGAAGATGTCTCCATTGATGGCGACTAAGTCAGTCATAATTATTCCTTGCGGTTTTTCTACGAGGGTGTTAGTGATGCCAAGCTCTATCACTTAATGACTGAGAAGTGGCGAAGATTGTGCCACTGGAAGCACCTAGGTGAAAGGGTTTGGGCATCAAACACGCCCCATCACCAGCAACCCCATCTCGCACCAGTTGAAACTTGAGTTCCAAAAGTTTCGCTTCGATCAAGCCTGTCAAGAGGAGTAGAAAAAGCATGGAAGTCTTACCTTCCCAGGGTCGGAAAGTCCATATGATTTCATTAGGCTGTGCCCGCAACCGAGTGGATTCGGAAGTTATGCTCGGCTCGCTTCTCGAGGACGCGTGGTCAATTACCGACGAGCCCGATGACGCGGATGCTTTGATAATAAACACCTGTGGTTTCATCGAAGCAGCCAAGGAGGAAAGTGTCCAAACCATCCTCGATGCAGCCGAGCTGAAAAAGGCGAACCCCCAGCTCAAATTAGTCGTCGCAGGTTGCCTGACCCAGCGTTACAAAAAACAGCTCGTCAGTGGACTTCCCGAAGTGGATCTTTTCATCGGCACCGATGAGTTCTCTCAGATCGCTGATTTTTTGCAGAGCGATTTGCCCAAAGGTACCATCCGGGCAAAACGAACCCACTATCTTTATGACGGAACTCTGCCGAAAAAGAATACTCTGACGGCGTCGTCGGCTTACGTCAAGGTGGCTGAGGGCTGTCAGCATCAGTGCTCTTTTTGTATTATCCCGGCTATCAGAGGCAAGCTGCGCTCGAGACCTATTCCGAGTGTCGTGGCAGAAGTAGAGCGCCTGGCTGCCGAGGGCGTGAGAGAAATTAATTTGATCGCTCAGGACCTAGCTGCCTATGGTCGTGATTGGGGTTCTTCGGATCTCTTAGAGCTCCTGCGCGAGCTGGTGGGTGTCGATGGAATTGACTGGATTCGTCTTCTCTATGTCTATCCAGAAAATATCAGCGAAGAATTTATAGATTTCCTGGCCCAGCATCCCAAACTCGTTAAATATCTCGATATTCCTGTGCAGCATGCTGATGACGAACTCTTGGGCCGGATGAACCGAGGAATTTCCAAGGCTGAGCTTCGGCAGATTCTGAGCCGGCTCCGCGAACGCATCCCAGGTATTGCTATTCGAACCTCAGTGATGGTTGGTTTTCCAGGCGAAACAGAAGAGCAGTTTGAGGTTCTCAAAGATTTCGTTCTTGAACAGCGTTTCCAACACCTGGGCTGTTTCATCTATTCGCAAGAAGAAGGGACTGTCGCTGGTCGGATGAAGGGTCAAATCGATGAAGAGACCAAGCTTCGGCGGCAGCGCGAAATCATGGAGATTCAGAAAGATATTTCTCGCAGTTTCTTGCAAGGTTTTGTAGGTCAGGTTTTGCCGGTGCTAGTAAAAGGACTCTCTGAAGAGACAGATCTGCTCGGCGAGGGCCGATTAGCTCTGCAGGCTCCAGAAGTCGACGGTATTGTCTACATCAACGAAGGTAATTTCATAGCAGGTGAGATCCAGCAAGTCCGAATTACCGACGCTCACGATTACGATCTAGTTGGCCATATACTCGAGCCGGAAGAGGTCGCTCTGTGAAAAAAGCTGCTTCAGAACCGGTTTATGTCTTTAGTGAAGAAGAGGTTATCTCACGAAGTCCTCTCGCAGCCGCGTTCTTAAACGAACGATCTCGTCTTAATGGCGTCGTTACCGAGGCCGATAACAGCCTCCTCAAGCGCATTTATAATGTCGACCATAACGCTTATCTCGAGGGCGCCTTATCAGCTCGAATGAAGGAATTGATGGGGTTAGTTGCTTCTGCAAGCTTGCGTTGTGACGATTGTATCAACTATCATGTGATCCAAAGTTATCGACTCGGCTGCACTCGAGCTGAACAGGAAGAGGCCCTGAACGTAGCAACTGTTGTCGGTGGGACGATTGTTATTCCTCATTTACGCCGAGCCTATGCTCTGCTTGCAGAGCTTTACTAGAAACGGGCGAGCGTCCACTGACTCTCTAGGGCCCGAAGCTTGTAAACGTTTGAGCGATCGAAGCTGGGGATAATGCGGAAGTCATTTGGAGTTGCAGAGTCGAGCGGCGTATAGGGGGCAGCCTCATCGTTGGAGCTGACGAAAGCGGGGGTGAAGACTACGTAGCTACCAAGTAGGCTTCCACCGATAAAACCCACGGATGCGCCTAACGCGATGAAGCGGAGATTGTCCTGCGGCTTTGCTGTAAAGCTCAGCAGCGCGGCTCCGAACGCTGCTCCAAAGGCGGTACCATATCCAGCGGTCACGAAGAGATCTTGAAATCTTTCTTCCGTACTTACAATCTGTGCACGAGCAGGAAGAGAAGTAGCTCCCAACGCGAGCCCCAGTAGAACAGGGGCGAGCCTGAAGTTTCGCATATGACTCTCGATGGATGTGGTTTAAACTTCGGTCGAAGCTGCTTCAAAAATGAGATCGAGCGATGTTGGGTAAAACCGCAATTTGCAGAGATAAATTGCGAATATTTGGTTAAATACGCAACTCGGGAATCGTTTTTTTGAAGCAGCTTCTAGCCTGATTATAACACGGGAAAGCAGAAATTGCCTACACGGTGGAGAGCTGTCTTCTGATGTGGACAAGGCTCAGGACCAACCGATCAGCTTTTTTGCTTTGCCTTTTCTAATTGACTTCCCGGATTGATTGGAATATCCAAATAAATAAGGAAAGGGCATTTTATTAAACTAATCTATAGACCCGCCGATTTCCGTCTTTTATCCTTCAACTACATTTTGAATTTTTAAGCGCACGGATATTTATCCATCCGCCCATACATACCCACCTTCATGAAGAGAGCTAACCTATGACAGAAAAGGATAAAGCGGCGACAGCGACTGCTACCAAGACCAAAAAAGCCGCAGCTGCTAAAGTCGAGCGAGTCGAAATCGAGACTTTAGCGCCCGAACCTCAACCCACCATTCAATCTTCTTCTGCCATTAGCCCCAGCAGCTCGGTCGGCAGCGCTCTCCTGCAGGGTGAAATCAATCTCAAAGAACTCAAAGAGAGAAAGATTTCCGACCTCAACAAGCTGGCTCGTGAATTCGGTATCGAAGGCTCGAGCAGTATGCGGAAGCAGGATTTGATCTTTGCCCTTTTGCAGGCTCAGTCAGAACGTGGTGGAGTCATTTACGGGGAAGGTGTACTCGAAACTTTACCTGATGGCTTTGGCTTCTTGAGAGCTCCTGATTACAATTATCTGCCGGGTCCAGACGACATTTACGTTTCCCCCTCGCAGATCCGTCGCTTCAATCTCAGAACCGGTGATACAGTGTCCGGGCAGATTCGCCCTCCAAAAGATAGCGAGCGCTATTTCGCACTTTTGAAAGTTGAATCAGTTAACGGTGCGCTACCAGATCCCGGTTTCGACAAGATACTTTTCGACAACCTGACTCCGCTATACCCCATGGAAAAGTTTAAAATGGAAGTAGCGGCCGCCAATTACTCGACCCGTATCATCGATATCATGTGTCCGATTGGTAAAGGTCAGAGAGCTCTTATCGTAGCCCCTCCAAGGACTGGTAAGACTGTTTTGCTACAAAATATCGCTCATTCCATTGAGAAGAATCATCCCGAAGCGATACTCATTGTCCTTCTAATCGACGAACGTCCTGAAGAAGTGACGGATATGGAGCGCTCGGTTAGAGGTGAAGTTATCTCTTCAACCTTTGACGAGCCTGCTCAGCGTCACGTTCAGGTTGCAGAAATGGTTATCGAGAAAGCCAAGCGGCTGGTTGAGCATAAGCACGATGTGGTGATTTTGCTCGATTCCATTACACGTCTGGCTCGAGCCTATAACTCTGTCGTACCCCCTTCCGGCAAAATCCTTTCGGGTGGTGTGGATTCAAACGCGTTGCACAAGCCAAAAAGATTTTTTGGCGCAGCGCGTAACATCGAAGATGGCGGATCGCTGACGATCATTGCGACAGCCCTAGTTGATACCGGTTCGCGGATGGACGAAGTTATCTTTGAAGAATTCAAAGGTACCGGTAATATGGAACTCGTTCTGGACCGGAAGCTGTCTGAAAAGCGGGTCTTCCCGGCTATGGATATCAACAAGTCAGGAACCCGTAAGGAAGAGTTGCTCTTGCCCAAGGACGTTCTCAATCGCATGTGGATATTGCGCAAGCTTTTACAACCGCTCAACACGGTTGATGCGATGGAATTCTTGGTCAATAAAATGGAAAAAACTAATACTAACGCGGACTTCCTAGAGTCAATGAACGGCTGATTTCAAGCTCGGTTTGGACTCGTATGCTCGACTATCAGCTTGCTTTCGACAGCAGCTTCTGGTATGCGTCTCAGGCAAGCTGCTCGCGCTGAGCTGAATTTTGAACTGCCCGAGGGATGTAACGGTTGGCGCTATATCTAGGGACAGTCACTCTCTAAGGGATTTCTTATGAAACCAGAAGGTCACCCCAATTATCGCGAAAGTAAGGTGCAGTGCGCCTGCGGTAGTACTTTTATGACACGATCAGTGAAGCCTGACATCCATGTGGAAATTTGCAGCAGCTGCCACCCTTTCTTTACAGGCAAGCAGAAGCTGATGGATACCGCTGGTCGCATTGAGAAGTTCAAGAAGAAGTACGCACGTACTTAGTTTTCGTAACAAGATCAGAGCCCAATATTTCTCGTTGTCGGGAAATCTTGGGCTTCTTCATTTGTGCTGGTATTTTAGAAAGTGTCTTCTAGTTTTTTCCCTCGCTACCAACAGGTCTTAAGATATGTACGAAAAACTTGAATCGATAGAACTTCGGCTAGGTGAGATCGATGCAATTATGGGTCGTGAGGGTCTAAGTAGCCAAGAGTTTACAAGACTTTCGAAAGAGCGTTCAACCTATGCCGAAATCGTGGACGTGTACCGCGACTATAAGAAGTTAAAGGTTGACCGTGATGCAGCTAAGACCATGCTGAACGAGGAAGCAGATGCGGAGTTGCGAGCTCTCGCTAAAGAAGAGCTCGATACCCTTGAAGAACAGCTCCTACATACCGAAAAAAATCTCCAGATACTTACCCTACCCCGCGATCCGAACGACGAGCGAAACGTCATTCTTGAAGTGCGAGCAGGAACAGGTGGTGAAGAAGCAGCTCTCTTTACTGCGGACCTTCTGCGCATGTATAGTCGATTTGCCGAGAGGGCTGGCTGGAAAGTTGACTTGATGTCAGCTACAGATTCAGCCAATGGCGGCTATAAAGAAGCGATCGTCCTTATCAAGGGCGATAGAGTCTATAGTCGGCTAAAATTTGAAGCGGGAGTGCATCGCGTGCAAAGAGTCCCCGCAACTGAAGCTCAGGGGCGGATCCATACCAGTGCATGCACGGTAGCAGTTCTGCCTGAAGCAGATGAGCTCGATGAAGTGGCTTTAGATAGCCGAGATCTTGAGATCACAGTATGCCGTTCCTCTGGTGCCGGAGGTCAGCACGTAAATACCACTGACTCCGCTGTGCGCATAGTGCACAAGCCAAGCGGTCTAGCGGTTGAATGTCAAGACGAGCGTTCACAGATTAAAAACAGGGAAAAAGCGCTCAAGATCTTGCGAAGCAGGCTCTTTGAAAAAGCCCAAAGAGAGCAGCAAGAGGCCATTAGCGCGGACCGCAAAAACCAAGTTGGATCCGGAGATCGAAGCGAACGTATCAGGACCTATAACTTTCCGCAAAGTCGAGTCACCGACCACAGGATAAATCTGACTTTATATAAATTGAGTGAAGTCATCGAAGGTGATATCGGTGAGATTCTCGATGCTCTGGCCTCTTATCATCAGATCGAACTTCTTAAATCAGAACTCGACCGCGGGGTATCATGACCGAGCAGGTTTGGACGATAAAAGATGTAATTCAGTGGTCCGGCAACTTTCTCAAAACCAATGGTTCTGAATCGCCACGTCTCGATGCGGAATTGCTTCTTGCACATGTCTTGGATTGTCGCCGTCTCGACCTTTATCTCGATCATCATAAACCCCTTTTAGCGAATGAGAAAAAAGCTTACCGCGAGCTCATCAAACGCCGCGCTGCCGGTGAGCCTGTCGCCTATATTCTAGGAAGCAAGGATTTCTTTGGATTTAGTTTTCAGGTTAGTTCTGAGACTTTGATTCCGCGGCCCGATACCGAGCTTTTAGTGGAAAAAGTTCTCGAACACTGCTCTGGGGACTCGGCCTTGATGGGATTGGATATTGGAACAGGGACAGGTTGCATTGCCATAAGTATCAAAAAGCATCGACCACTAGCGGAAGTTTGGGCATGGGACAAGAGTTTAGGAGCTCTAGCAATTGCGCGCAGCAATGCAGCCAGGCATGGAATCGAAGTCCGTTTCGAGGAGGTGGACGCGTTAGATCCTTGCAGTTGGCAGGTAGCCGAAGATAAATTCGATTTCATCGTCAGCAACCCTCCCTACATTGCTCCCTCAGAGCGAGCTGAGCTCGCGGTTTCGGTCATTAAATACGAGCCGGAAATGGCCCTATTTGCTCCTGAAAATGGCCTGGCATTTTACCAGATGATGGCGAGGCATGCTGCGAGCTTGTTGAAGCAAGGCGGCAAAATTTTCCTGGAAATCGGCTACCGGCAGGCCCATGATGTATGCTCTATACTAGACGCACATGGCTGGAATGATATTTCTGCCTACTGCGATCTAGCTGGACATCAGCGAGTCATTGTTGCTAGCCGTTGTTCGCAATAAGTCTCTCGATTCGATGACAAATTTTCCCCGTAAGAAGTATAGCCGCAATACTCGAGAAAAGGGCGCCCCATGCATGGTCCGTCTGTTGAAAGCCTCGAATGGTACCGTTTTAAGCGATTCGCTTGGGTTTGTCTGGTCGGTACCAGTCTTTTCACTTTGCTTGGTCTCCTTTATCTGCCCATGTTGGTTTCAATAGTCGCAGGTGGTATTGTCGCCTATATATTCGATCCTTTAGTCGACCACCTATGCGCTCGGCTGCCTATTCAGCGCAAATCTTTTGTAGGCATATTCATCGTTTTAATAGTTGCCCTCTGCGGATTCGCAGCAGTTTTGATCGTTCCCTTTATTTATGAAGAACTAAGCGGGATTTTCCGTAAGGTTCCCGAAGCTCTTAATTCGGTCGAGCAGATGATGATTCCTCTCGTGAATTGGCTGAAGCAAACCCGTATTTTTCCTGAAGAAACCATCGAGGCTGGATTTAGGCGGCTGAACCTTTTGCAGTCTCTCAGCAGTGCTAGTGGGACCGTACAAAACATCGTTCTGCAGACGCCGGCCCTCTTCGAAGCCGCCTTTAATCTGCTCATGGTGCCCCCAGTCACATACCTCTTTCTTGCTGAAAAAGAGCACTTGGTTAAGCTCGCCCGCCGCTGGACACCGCGCGACACCCATCCCTTAATTTCTGCCTATGCCCACCGCATAGATGGGGTCCTACGTTCGGTCGTCAAAGGTCAATTCTTGATAGCCTTTGTTCTTAGCCTGCTCTATATGGCAGGATTTTCTCTGATTGATGTGCCTTCAGGGGTGGCGATCGGGGCTATCGCAGGATTCTGCCGCCTGGTTCCCTATCTTGATGTAGTCATTGGGATCTTACTCTGTTCGATCGTGGTTATGACTCAGGGAGCGGGATTTCCTGTGTTTCTCGCCGTTCTAGGAGTCGTCGCCGTTGTGCAATCGCTCGACGGAATGATTATTACTCCACGCATTATCGGCGATCGGGCTGGTATCCATCCCATCGTGGTCATCGCTTCGGTTTTTGCTTTCGGGAGCTGGTTTGGACTTTTAGGCGTTTTGCTGGCGGTGCCGATTGTTGCCGCTGCGGTCGTCGTGGGTCAGACTTGTCTGCCTTATCTAAAAAGCTCGCCTTTCTATCGCTATGGTGATGCTGCTCCGGAACCTTCTTCGCGCCCGGAGCGACAATCAGCACAAAATTAAGCTTTTCTCTGTTGCGTTCTAGCAACACGCTGAGTGGTTTCTCGCAATAACTTTCGTGAGGTCCGCTTATATCTTCGGCTAAAAGGCACATGCGAGTCTCACCGTAAACGGCCGCGACGCTTTCGAGCAGAGCGCGTTGCCTATAAGGCGTTTCGAGGATAACGAGGGGAACCTCCGCATCGCCGGCTTTTTCAAGCGTGAGTCGTCGCTGGTTTTCTTCGCGCGGCAAGAACCCTAAAAAGATAAAGCCATTCTCCAAAAACGAGCAAGCAGCTAACGCAGCTGTGATTGAGCTTGGGCCTGGAATCACACTGACATTGGCTCCCATGCGGTAAGCCAGTTCTAAGAGGTCTCGACCTGGATCCGCAACAGTCGGCATACCTTGAGCGCTCATGAAGAGAACAGTCCGAGCTTCGGATAGTGCCTTTTTGACTGCATCAAGAGTTGCTTCTTCACGATGTTCGCTCCATCGCAGATAATCGCGATGGATCCCAGCTGCTTTCAGAGCTTGACGAGCAGCGCGATCTTCTTCGAAAACCAAGAGATCTGCCTCTCGCAACTGGATAAGGCTGCGAGGGGGAATGTCGAGCGTTTCACCTAAGGTATTAGCTGCCATAATGAGCTTGCCGAAGGTGCTGGTAGATGGGTTGAGTTCCAAGGTTCTCCCTTTCTGACTAGGCGAAGTATCTGGCCTTGGGAAAGTCGTAAAAGTGTGATAATTGAAGTCTTTCCCAGGGTGTCGATTAACATATTCCTGCATCAATGGAAAGTTGCTTGCCAGGACGATTAGAAATAGGGCTGCCGCGATAGACATGAAGCCGCTGAATGAACAGAGAGTGCCGCAACATGTAGCAATTATCATGGATGGTAACGGCCGCTGGGCTCAATGCCGTGGTGAGCCACGTGTTCATGGCCATCGAAGTGGAGCTCAAAGAGTTCGCGAAGTTGTTGAGGCTGCTGGGCAGAAGGGCGTTAAAGTTCTGACTCTTTATGCCTTCAGCGAAGAGAACTGGCGACGGCCACCCGAAGAAGTTCATGCGCTATTTTCCCTCCTTGTCTCATATCTTCGAGAAGAAATTGAACATCTGCACGAGAACGGTGTGCGTTTGACCAGCATCGGAGCCATCGAGAAGCTGCCCGTAGATTGTCAGGAATGGCTGCGAGTCGTCGAGGAGCGCACTAAAGCGAATACTGGCCTGCAGCTCGTTCTTGCTCTCAGCTACAGCGGACGTTCGGATCTCGTACGTGCGGTCAGGTCAATCATGAAGGAAGTGAAGGATGGGCGTCTCGGTGAAGATGCGATCAGTGAAGACACTATAGCCTATCATCTCAGCACCTATACTCTGCCCGAACCCGACCTTCTTATTCGCACAAGTGGCGAACAACGACTTTCAAATTTCCTGCTCTGGGAAATGGCCTACACTGAGTTCTACTTCACCAAAGTCCATTGGCCTGATTTCAGCAGGGACGATCTGGAAGCCGCGCTTCAAGCTTTTGCGGAGCGCGATCGCCGTTTTGGTGGTGTTGATATTCTTGGCTGATCATGTTTTTAAGACAGCTTCTAGACGGGAGACGGATTCCATGCTGAAAACACGCGTGATTACCGCTATTGTGGGTTTGATGGTCCTCGTCTCGATCTTCGCTTTCGGCAATCCCCACTTCATGCGCTTATTTTTTACCTGTCTCGTCGGTATCAGCACCTACGAAATCGCTTCGATGATCATGCCGCAAATGTATCAGCGTTTTGGAAAAAACCATCATGACTTGCCTCGCTGGTGGATTCCGCTGGTCACAGGTCTTGCTTGTGTCCTCTATGCAGGCAGCGCTTATACGAGTCGTTATGGCATTGGTGTGATGATGGTTGGGCTCCTCGGTGGCCTCCTCTTGGGAGTTTTTCTGGTTGAAGACATCGACCTTTCCTTTGCTCAAGCAGCAGGAATTCTTGTCTGTTTGGTCTACGGTTCCTTCCCTTGGCTGGCCATCTGGGAACTTAAACAGCTCAGCACGGACTATCGTTATGTTTTTTTCATGTGTGCAATAGTATGGAGTGGAGATACGGGAGCTTATTTCTCGGGACGAGCTTTTGGGCGTCATAAGTTAGCACCGAAAATGTCTCCCAATAAGACCTGGGAGGGGGCGATCGGGGGTTTGTTGGCAAGCCTCGTTGGGGGTTCACTTGTTAAGCTGGCTTATGATACCGAATTCGCTCATTGGGGACTCGTTGTAATTTGTAGTTTAGTGGGCGGTGCTTTCGGTCAGCTTGGGGACCTCACAGAGTCTACGTTTAAGCGTTTTTCTGGTGTCAAAGATTCAGGTCGCATATTTCCGGGCCATGGCGGCTTCTTGGATCGAGTCGACGGATTGCTCTTTGCCGCCCCAGTCATTTGGATTATACTGTATCAATTTGGCGTTTAGTGAGTGGATTCATCTAGAAACGCTCAACGAGACTGTCAGGAGACAGCTATGGAATTTTTCTCTCATCCTCTTATCGCGGTCGTGATGCTCTTAGGCGTCTTGGTGATCGTGCATGAAACCGGCCATTTTTTGGTCGGAAAATTGTTCAAGATTCCTGTGGAGATTTATTCGATCGGTTTTGGTCCAACGATTTTTGGTTTTAAGGGCCGCGAGACCCATTATCGCATAAGCGCTATACCTCTCGGTGGCTATGTGAAATTCTACGGCTCTTTACCTTCGGAGCCAGTGCCTGAAGCTCTGAAGGGTCGCGAGTATTTTCGAGCGCCGATTTACGCACGTTTCGCGACGATTGCTGCCGGACCTTTGGCTAATTTTCTCCTGGCTGTCATCGTTTTCGCAGGCATGGTTATGTATGGAATTCAACAGCCGCCTGCGCTAATCGGTGAGATCGTTCCCGGGAGTCCTGCGGACCGGGCCGGAATTAAGTTCGGCGACAAGATTCAGGCGATAGATACCCATGAAGTTCGTTCTTGGAAAGACGTTCAACGCCTGATTGGCGATCGTCCACAACAAAATCTCCAGCTAGATCTCTTGCGCGAGGGTCAAGCCCTAAGCCTGAGCTTGGCACCAGAAGCTGTGAAGGATGAAGATCTACCTGGAAAGCGGGGGCGGATAGGAATATCCCGTTTTATGGCGCCTTCCGTGCTGACGACCGTCAAGGATTCAGGCTTCCTCAGTGAAGCGGGTATAAAGACGGGAGATCGCTTGCTCAGTGCCGCGTGGAACGGCCAAGTTATCGAAATCAAGTTTTGGCGCCAGTACCTTAACTTTATGGAAAAGGTCAGCCAAAGCCCTATAAAAAACTTTGAACTGACAGTGGTGCCGTTTGAGCCTAGCGCGGACCCGAGCAAACCTTCGCCGAGTCCTACTCCTAGCCGCACCGTCTCGATAAATGTTCCTACCGACTGGACCTTCCAGCCTTCGACGCTTGCTGACGCTACCGGGGTCGCCTCCGCGCAGCTTACGGTTTATAAAGCCGAAGCACCTCTGCAGGGCGTTGAAAAAGGCGATATGATACTCAAGTTTGAGGGCCAGAAAGTGTCAGACGCTTTCGATCTGAGCCAGCTTCTGACGACATATAACAAACCCAACGCCAAGCTCACTGTCTTGCGCTCCCAGCGTGAATTAGAAGTAGCTGTTGAGCTCAAGGCTGTTGAAGTTCAGAAAGCGGAAGGAAAAGCGACGGTCTATACCTTGCCAATTCAGTTTTGGGGAGAACTCGAACAGCCGGATTGGATAGTAGAACGCTACAGCAATCCGTTCAAAGCACTTGCTTTTGGGTTTGATGAAACTCTCGATCTTACAGGCAGTATCGGTAAGGCTATCGGTGGGCTTTTTACTGGGGAAATGCCTCTGGCTACTCTGGGTGGGCCTATTGCAATCGCCAAGGTGGCGTCGGAATCTGTACGGATTGGATGGCAGGCTTTTTGTCATGCCTTAGCTCTCATTAGTATCAACTTGGCCCTGATAAATTTGGTACCTATCCCGGTGCTCGATGGTGGACAGCTCCTCCTACTAGGCGCGGAAGCTGCGGCCCGGCGCCCAGTTGCAGAGGCCACTATAGAAAACTTTCAAAAAGTCGGTTTCATCATGGTTCTCGCTCTGTTTGTGATCGCAACCTATAACGATCTAGGCAGATTCTGGGCTTCGATGCTGCGCGGCGTAAGTTCAATGTTTTAGGTGAAAAACGTGCGGTCTATACTTATTCTGGATAGCAGTTTGCAAGGTGCGCTTCTCGGAGTCGCGACAGCCAAAGAGAGTCCTGACGGATCCTTTGCCTGGGAGCTGCTTTGCCATCAGCATTTCGAAAAACCTCAGGATGCTGCGGCTTCCCTGCCGACCCTAGTGGTAGAAACCCTGCGTAGTGTTGGGCTCAAAGTCTCAGATCTCACTGCGCTGCTTGTTGGAGTCGGGCCAGGATCTTTCACCGGTATCAAAATCGGACTGAGCTTTGCCTATGGTCTCAAGCGATCATCTCCGGCTTTGAAGCTTTGGGGTGCTTCAGCACTGCAGTCGCTGGCCAAAGTAGAGAGCGATAGACTCTGGATTCTACCTGCGACGCAGTCATCGGGGTATTTTGCTCAAAATACGGCCCTCGGAGTTGTACAAGAAACGGCTGATGCGAGCGGAACCTTCAAGCTTCAAGGAAGCCCTAGTGGCTGGCCCGCTGTTGTAAATGTCCTCGGTTCGTGGCCTAGGTTTTCTAAATTTTGTCTGGATCAAGGCATAAACCTTCGAGAAGAGTCTATTGGATCTTTAAGCCAGTCTGTCTTAAGTGGTATGCTCGAGGACTTCATTGCAAATTCCGAGCGGCTGAGCGATGGTTTACCTGAGCCATTGTATCTCCGTAAGTCGGCACCTGAAGAAAAGCTCGAGCAGGTTGTCTTCGGAGCACAGTGATTTAGAATTAGGTAACATTTTTCGCGGAGAAGGCTATCTATGAGAGCGGTACGTGGGCTCCTGGTTTTCCGCAAGAACAAGGCTATCAGCAGTAGGAAATCCGAAATGAAGGGACATGCACCGCGGCGACGATTGGGAGGAGCGATTTATATCCTGCCTAACCTCATTACTACCGGAAATTTGTTCTTCGGATTTTTCTCGATCGTCAAAGGTCTCCAGGGACATTTCCTCTGGGCATCCGCCGCTATCCTTCTCGCGGCCGTTTTTGATGTACTTGACGGTAGGGTAGCTAGAATTACTAATAGCACGAGTAACTTCGGTGTTCAGTATGACTCGCTCTGCGATCTTGTGTCCTTTGGGTTAGCGCCCGCTCTCTTGATGTACCAAGCAGGGCTCAATGGGTTGGGTCGTCTGGGCTGGATTATCTGTTTCATGTTTCTAGCCTGCGGCGCTCTTCGCCTGGCGCGCTTTAACGTTCAAAGTTCTATAGGTAAGGCTTCGGGAGATTTCACTGGCTTGCCAATTCCGATGGCTGCAGGTGTTATCGCATGCTTTGTAGCCGTTTGGGTTGAATTCGAGGCGAAGCCCAACGACTATCTGGTGCTTTTCTGGATAGAGAATTTTCTGCAGAATAGCACAGTCCGAACCACCTTCATTGCGATTACCGGCGTGCTCTTGGCTATGGCAATGGTTACAAATGTCCCTTATCGATCCCATAAAACGCTGAAAATAACCCGCATAAAGCCCTTCCGCCTCTTGGTGATAGGGGTGGCACTGGTAGCTTTGATCGCGAGTCAACCCGAGATCTTTGGCTTTTTGATATTCTTTGGTTACGCCCTGAGCGGACCTCTTGAACTTATGTTTGGTTGGACCAAACTCGTCGATGATGATGATATCTTTGAGTCCGACTCAAATAACGCCATCGATACCTGATCGTTTGTAACGCTGATTGAGGGGACACTATGGATAAGGTTTTCATTGCGCTCTCGCTCTCGATGTCTTCTTCTCTTGCCCTCAGCTACGGTGCCAACGATTTGCCTGGCCAAAAAGCGGTTTATGCGTTTGCCTCGGACGAAAATGGAACATCAGCTGAATTTGAACAGGGGCAAGGTCGGACCCTTCCTCGACAAACTTCTGAAGCAGAATTTCCAGCAAAACGTCGACCTGGGGCCTTTCTTGGGTTTTCCTGGGCAGCAGTGTCCGATATTGGTGAGACTAACCAATATAAAGTGCTCTATGGAGATGAAAAGAAAGAGCTGGGATTTTTTGCCGGCTATTATCTCTGGACCTACCTCTTTGATTTTGGGCTCGCGGGTAAGTTCGGCTATTACCGTGCAAGCGGCCATCCCGTAACTGGGATAGATCGTAACTCGCTACCTATTAAAGGTGATCTGCCAGCCTCAATTACCGCAGATCCCAGCCAGTCGATGGAATTGAGTCTCTTGCCGATACAAGTGCTAGGAAACATCGCCCTCAGCCCCTTCGCCAGTCGTCGCGTCGTGCTGAGAGCTTGGTTCGGCCCCGAATTTCTCTATGTTCAAGAGTCGATTAAGCCTGATCTTCCCTCGACCGTCAGTGGAGGCTCGGATTCGAGCTTTGTGAACAAGGGTTGGAACCAAGGTTTTGTATATGGTGCCATGCTTTCCATCGGTATAACGGGCCTAGAGGCCCGCTCCGACTATGCCATGCGTTCGATTGGGATCGATCGTACTTACATTAGTCCCTTTCTCGAAGTCATTAAGACAAACGACGATAAAATGGGCAACTTTGATAGAAAAAATTATGGAATCGCTTTCAACTTCGAATCTCTCCGCTGAAGTCCGGCCAGAGTCTCTCTATCGCTTGGACCTCGCTTACGTTGGCAGCGACTTCATGGGGTGGCAAAGTCAGCTTCATGGCAATACCGTTCAGGATGAGATTGAAAAAGCTCTGAAAGTGGTCTTGCGTAAAGCGACTAGGATTACTGGAGCCTCTCGCACCGACACGGGCGTGCACGCTGAACATCAGGTAGCCACTTTTCGCTTTCAAGAGGGTTTAGACTGTATTCGCGCTCAAAGGTCGATTCAGGCACTCTTGCCTCCGACCGTCGGGATCTATCGTTTGGGCCCGGCTGAACCGGGCTTCAACCCCATTTACCAAGCCTGTGCGAAAGTGTATCGCTACCGACTATGGCGGGGATCGAGTCCAAGTCCCTTCGCGCGACCTTATCTTTGGACTCTTTCGGGCCGTCCCCATCTCGACGTTGCCGCAATGGAAGAGGCTTCGCGCTTTCTCCTTGGGCGGCATAATTTTCGAAGCTTCTGTGCCAGTGATTCTTCAGCTAGTAGTTTTGAACGGACGATCTTTGACCTTCGATGGCAAGATCACGGGAATTTGCTTGAATTTTTTATCCTAGGCGACGGCTTTCTCAAGCAAATGGTGCGAAGCCTAGTCGGAACCCTGGTGGAAGTTGGTCGAGGTAAGCGTCCTCCACAGGCGATCGAAGCCATCCTCGCTAGCCAAGATAGAACGCAAGCGGGGTTGACAGCTCCTCCGGAAGGTCTAAGTCTGCTGCGAATCTTCTACCAAGTAGTTGAAACTATTCCACCGGAAGTCTATTCGCAAAAAGGGACCTTGTCTTTTTCTCTCAGTCCGCTCTAAGTCCCGCCTGAGCTTTGAGCTAGCTCGATACGGCCTTTTTTTGGCACGTAGCTTTACGATTTCATCTATAATAGGAGAAAATTCCGAAAGGCGAACTCTATGGTGTTTCATCCTCAGAAGCTTTGCATCATAGGCTGCTTGAGCCTGGTTCTTATTTCGTGCCGCCACACTCAGTCAGCAAAAGAAAAACCTGCCCCTCTCACAGATGAAAATAGAGATCTCGATAGCGACAAGTCGCAAACTGACCTTTGGTCGCCGGCCCGCCGTCAAGCCAACGCGTCGTTCTTCTACCTGACCGGTGAGTATGAAGCGCTGAATCGCAATATTCCCCGTGCGCGGAAATTTTTCGAAAATGCCTACAACCTAGATCCAAATCCTCGCTTAGCGGTGAAGATGATAGAGATGCAGGCTGGTGAAGACGTCGACAAGGCTTTGAATACTGCTAAAAAAATGGTTCTCCTATACCCTGAATATGGGGACCTAAGACTTTTGCTAGGTCGATTTTTAACGGCTACAGGTGATTTTGAAAAAGCCGAACAGCAACTTAAAAAAGCTGTTGAACTCGATCCGAAGAAACTAGAAGCCCATGTTTTTCTTTTACACCTTTATTATACTCAGCAAAAATATCAGCAGGCGATTCCTGTCGCGATCGAAATGTTAAAAGTTAACTCTGATTTTTCAGAAGGTTGGGCCCAGTTAGCTAAACTCTATCTGATAAGCAAGCAGCCTAAGTTAGCGGTCGAGGCCGCGAAGAGAGCTCTTTTGCTGAGTCCTTCTGATCCTGAGCAAGTGCATCTTAATGCAGTGGCCCTGGAAAAGAACGGCAATTTTAAAGAAGCGGTCACCCAGTATGATTTTTTACTTCGCTTGAATTCGACTCTCGATGAAGTCATTGTCAACATGGTAGGACTTTACAAACAGCTGGGCTCTCTCGACGATGCATTGAAGAACCTTCAGGCTACAGAAAAAGCTGTAGGGAGTCAGAGCCCAGGGGTCCGTCTGCAGATGACCTATATCTATTGGGAGCAGCAGAAGTTCGAGAGTGCCACAGAGCTACTTGATCAATTAGCTCGAGAAAATCCACAGTCCGAACGTATCACTTTCATGTCAGGCATTGGTCAAGAGCGAACCAAGCAGGTCAAAGAAGCTTTAGAAACTTTTCGTTCTTTTGACCCAAGTTCAGATTACTATGTTCCTGCTCGGCATCGTGCAATTAGTATACTGAGGCGCCAGGGTGATGTTGAAGGTGCGCTCGCGATAATACGCGAAGTTGCATCAAGCCAGCTTGGCTCCGCAGCGGATTTTTATGTTTTGGGAGCTCAGGTTCTTGGGGCAGAGAAACGTTACTCCGAAGCGGTAAAATTTCTCAATGAAGGTATAGTGCGCTTTGCAGACCGAAGTGATCTCATATTTCTCAAGGCTGTGAATGAAGAGCGCGCCGGTAATATTCAAGACTGTAAGGACACCTTGGATGCACTCCTTAAAAAAGATCCCGAGCACGCCGCAGGCCACAATTTTCTGGGATATCTTCTCGCCGAACGCAAGGAAGATCTCGAAAAGGCAGAATTTCATATCAAGAAAGCGCTCGAAATCAAGCCAGATGATGGCTATTATCTGGACTCTCTAGGCTGGGTCTACTACCAGCAGGGCAAACTTGAGAAAGCCCTCGAGACCCTTTTGAAGGCCAATGATTACGTGCCTAACGAAGGAGTCGTGCTCGAGCATATCGGCGACACCTATAAGGCTTTGGGCCAGGAAGCAAAGGCACAAGAATTCTATGGCAAGGCCAGCAAGACCAAACTCGACGATCGAGATTTGCAGAGAATCATGCAGAAATTTGACAGCGGCAAGTAAGAGAGTGCAACTGGCACTCCTATTCCTGGCAGGTGCAATTTTTCAAATTTCGTGTGCAACTATACCAAGCTATCGGCCTGCTCACCTACCTGCATATGCTCTGTCCTACTTCAGTGAGTGTAGAAAGCAGGATGGAGCCGTTACTTTTCTTTTTAGTCAAAATGGGCAGTACAGCGAGAAGGTCGATGCAGAGTGGGCTTCTAAAGCGAACGGAGACTGGGCGCTTGCGAGTTACTCCCCCTTGGGGC
>JBGSTX010000199.1:0-19270 GCA_041736305.1 Oligoflexus sp.
GCGCGCCGCGCTTGGGCTGGCAATACTCATTCTATTGAGACCGCTGCGCTTTATAATTACGAGCAGAGTGGAACTATCACGCTGCCCTATCCGGTTGATCGGGAATTGATTCGAAATCTGGTGGCGGGTTTAGAGACGCCCAGTAGACAAGTAAAAGAAGACGAAACCTAAGACCCAAAAGTGGGACCATGCCCTTAGCGACGCTTTCCGCGCGCTTTGGCTTTGGCCGTTTGCATGGCTACCGTAGCCTTGACTTGACCAATGATAAGGACAACTCCAATCGCGGCGAGTCCAGCGATAATTCCGGCAGTTTCCATCTTAGAATCCTCCCCTTCTTACCTTTTCGGCTTTTGTCGGTAAAACTTAATGTCGAGCTTTACATTATAAGCGAGACGATGAAAATATGATGAATTATAAGGATTAAACCCCATTTCAAGAGGCCACAATGGAGCAATTAATCCCCAGGACCTTGAAACGATGGGAAAGCTATCAAAGCAATCTATATAAAAGCGCGGTTTTAGCTAAATTTCAAGGTATGACGCGCGGGCACCTTACACTTAGCTGTCAAAACGATTCTATGACCTACTCTTTTGGGTACGGACAAAAGATCAGTGCCTCGATGGACGTCAGAAACGAACGCTTCTTTACCCGCTTTCTAAGACAAGGCGAGCTGGGCTTCGGTGAATCCTACGTCGATGGTGACTGGGATGCGCCCGACCTTGTGCAGGTGATCCGCTGGTTTTTCCTCAATATGGATCACCTGGAATCCCTGGCGCGCATCGATTTAGACGATCAGCCCCTTTTTCAATTCCTACAAGGTTTACAGCGGGTTCAAAATGTTATCAACCGCTCGGTTCCTCACGGTTTCACCAATGCCCTGGCTGGCACCTATGTGCTGGAGCGACCATTTTTTGCGCTCATGCTCGACTCTTCCCTGACCAACAGCGGAGCCATCTTCGCCGAAGGAGAAACGCTCGAAGAAGCGCAGCTGAGAAAGCAGCGTAGAATCGCCCAGGAACTGCAGATTCAAGCCGGAGACCATATTCTCGAACTCGGCTCCGGCTGGGGTAGTCTCGCCTTTTACCTCGCGCTATGCTTCCCCTGCAAGGTAACTACATTGACTATATCTGAAGAACAGCATCGCTTCATCTGCGAAAGAGTGCGAGAGCTTCGGCTTGAGAACCGCGTCTACCCTTTGCTGCTTGACTATAAGTCGATGAATGGGAAATTCGACCGCATCGTCTCAGTGGAAATGGTTGATCTTCTGCCGAGTTGCGAACTCCCGCACTTCTTCGCCCGCTGCGATGCCCTCCTCAAACCACAGGGTATCGCCGTGCTTCAGCTTCTCCTCAGCCCCGAGCGTTTTCGCGCCGACTCTCACCCAGGCTCGCAGTGGATACATAAATATATCAGCCCTGGCACTGCAACGCCGACGCTGCAGCAGCTTGTTGAAGCGATGAATGAGACCTTTTCCTTGCGTCGCTTCGAGGATCTGGGTCTTTCCTACGCAAAGACTCTTGAGGCTTGGCGCGAACGCTTTGAATCTAAGCTGGCAGAGGTCAAAAACCTCGGATTTGATGAGACTTTCATACGCAGTTGGCGCTATTATCTTGCCTATGCGCAAGCGGCATTTGGCTATGGTCTTCTCACTGCTGCGCAGATTACCCTCACCCGACCGACGCAGCGTGCCCTTGAAGGACAGACGGCTAGTTCGCAGGACAAGGTGAATCTTTCGATGCTTATGGAGTAAGTTTTAGTGGAATGGAAAGCTTCGGTCCTCCCCTTTGTCACGACCTTCAGCGCTCTCTTTGCTATCATCGATCCTTTTGCCGTAATCCCGGTTCTCTTGACTCTGACTGAACGCTACCGGCCGGCCGAGCGACTCCTCGTTATCCGCAAGTCTGTATTGATAGCGATGGCGATTCTTATGGTCTTTGCCATAAGCGGTGAAGGCATCTTTCGTCTTTTCGGTATCTCGATTCCAGCCTTTCGCATCGCTGGCGGCATCCTCCTCCTCAAACTCGGCATCGAACAACTTGGCGCTCAGCGTGAAAGGGTAAAGTCCGAAGAGGAGGACGAGTCTTTCGAAAGAAATGATATCTCTATCTTTCCTCTCGCAACTCCTCTCCTTGCAGGCCCGGGTGCCATTTCCACTGTAGTTCTGCAGGCTGGGCAGGCCCAAGGGGTGCTAGGTGTAATTGGTTTTCTAATAACGATAGTGCTGGTTTTTATCGCTGTTTACTTCCTTCTGGCCAGCGCGCCTACTTTTTATCGCTTGCTAGGTAAGACCGGACTCAACCTTGTGACGCGCATCATGGGAATCATCCTGACCGCGATTGCGGTACAGTTTATCATTGACGGTTTAATGAGCGTCTGGAATCAAGTAAAGGTCGGAATTGGAACATGAATCGGCCTCTCCTTTTGCCATAAGGTGCTACAATGCAGTTTTTACTCAATCGTGCTAAACCTTGGCTTACTGCGCTGACTCTGCTTCTGCTGTCTTTCGGACGTTCAGCAGGAGCTCTGGCTCAAGAGGAGACCAAAGTCATGCATTTTGAAATCCGCGATCCAGAGACCCGTGCCCTTGTCTTTGCGGGAACTGAAACTGTTAAAACTCAGGGTACTCAGGAACGCAAGGAGACAGTCTACTCCGATACCAGCAAGCAAGAGCTCTACCGTGAAGACGCCCTCTACGAGAAAGCTTCGCTGCGCATGCTCGATTATGAAGCAAGCAACAAGCTGACGGGAGAACTGACCAAAGTCAAAGCCGAGGGAGCCAACTCCCGCGTCCAGTATCGTGCCGATGCTAGCAAGAGCTTGCGTGAAGAAGACATGAAACTTGGGCCGGAAACCTTCCACCCCAAGATGATCCATCAGCTGATCGTTCGCCACTGGCAAAGCCTCGTCGCCGGCAAATCTTATCAGTTTGATATGCTGCTACCTTTTCGCTTCCAATCGCTGGGTTTTCAGCTCGTCCACTTCAAAAATCTTAAAGTGGGCAACGAAGAGCGAGAATCCTTTCTCCTACAGCCGAAGAATTTCCTGATTCGGGCCTTCGTTCCTCGGATGGAGTTCCAGTTCGCCAAAGGTCCCGAGCCTGAGATAAGACTCTATCTTGGACCTTGCCCAGTGCCCGTTAAGGGCGAGACCAACAAGACGATGGAAATGGTATTTCTTCCGCAAGGGTCTCATGGAGGAGTCTAATATTATTAGGTAATACTGGATAAAGAAGATTTTTTTCAGCTGCGCGGTCCCCTAGCCGATAAACAGGAGTGTGCTTTATTCCTAGGGGTCAGAATGCGGAATTTTTGGATCAGACTTTCCCTCAGCTATCTGAGCTGCTTCGCGACTCTAGCCTTCGCCACGCCAGCCCAATATAAGACCTATGAAGTCGACCTCCGCCCCCTCGGTCGCTATCCAGCTCTGGCCGAAGAACTGCAGACTATTAAGAGTCGCTTAAAAAATGCCCAAGATCGAGAACCCGACCTCAAGCGTCAGCTCGCAATAGTGAGCAGCTTGGAAGAGATGGAGCCCTCCTGGCTAGATGCCCGTTGGATCGTGGCCGAGAAGGCCTTTGAGCTGGGAAGTTTCTATACTAAAGAATCTGATCTGCCTTTTGCACGGTCGGTCTTCCTTAATGGCTCCCTTGCCGCTCAGCGCTGTCTGAAACTGCAGAAAGACAACCCCATCTGCAAGCTACTGCTCGGCGCTATGCTGGGTAAAATGGGGGCGATCGACGGAGTTTTTAGTTCTATCAAGCAGGCGAAGTACGTCGAACAACTCTGGCTCGACGTGCTAGCTTCACCCTACGATCATAGGTTTACGCCAAGTACTACGGTGCAGGGGGCGGCCCGCTATGCACTCGGAATGTTTTATCGCCTGGTACCTGATCTGGCTCTGGTCCGCTGGCTCTTCGACGTTCAGGGCGACATAGAAAAATCAATCCGGCTGCATCGTGAAACGATCGCCATCGACGGACCTAATACCTGCAATAAAGTTATGCTTGCGGTTTCTCTCATCTGTGCAGCGGATGGAAAAGCTGATGATCAGCGGGCCAAGGAGGGTCTCAGACATCTACAAGAAGCCAAAGAGCTTAAGCCCGAAAATTCAGTTGCTCAGGTGTGTTGGGATTCAATTCCCCGTCTGAGTACCGATCTCAGCACAGCCTGCGGTTTTGAAACCAGCCGTCAGCAGAAGCGAGACGGCGAAATTCCCGCAAAATAAAACAGGAAGGTTGAAATGAAACCTTCCTTAGGGCCGCTAAGCTCAGCGAGCTTACTTCGAGTTTTGACTTTTGTTCTGGATGTTCTGACCTTTGGGTTCAATAGGAACGTTCTGCGTAGGGCCGCCGATAGGGACTCTGTCCTGAGCCGGCGGTTCGAAATCGGGAACTGCCGAACCAGAAGGTTCGTTGACCGGACCGGGGACGATACCTGAGTAATCGACCAAGCCCTTCGTTTTGCCGATTTTGACTTCGACGGTCGCTACTTTCTGATCAACATTTTGCTTCTTAGACTTGCTACGTTCTTTCAGCTTTTTGAACCAGGCCTTAGCGCCGAGGCGGTCGCCTTTTTTTCCGCACCTGTTAATTTCTTTTTTAGCTTCAGTGATATCTTCGTATCCTCCTTTACCTGAGGATCCGTACTGAACGACTTCTTGGATAACTGGAGGCTCTTCACCCTCTGGCCAGCCTTTGTCGGCGGTGGCGATGTCTGCTTCCAATTGCTGCTGCTCAGCAAGGAGATCCGCGCGCTCCTGCTCGAGAGCTCTCAGTTCAGCAAGAGCTTCTTGCGAAGCCTGATCGTTGCTAATGGTCGAGGTATTTGAAAAATCGGGACTTAGAGGTGCATGTTTACAGGCCTGAAGACCCGAAATAGCGGCCAAAAGGGCACCGCAGATGGAGATTGAAACAGGGAACTTAGAAAGAGTCATAGAAGACCTCCAAACGGAAACCCGCATTTTTTTTCGATGGCTGCCTCTATTGTACTACAAGCGTGCCAAAAATTGCCAAGCCTCCGGTAACAGCGACAAAATGCCGCAATAAAAGGGCTATCAAAAAAAAATCTGCTCCAGGGGCTGATATTGGCAAAAGATTTGAAAGGGACACTGGGAGTTCTTGCAAGGAGAGTTACTATGTTGGAAAAAAATATTATCAAGTCGATGCGTCTACTCATCCTCAAGTCGTATTCTGTCATTAACGATTTTCCTGCAGCCGAGCCTTGCACGTATAGCCAGCTCTACACTTGGCTTAAGAGAGCGGAAAGCTGGAACGAGGAGGTCCAGAGCGTATCTAATCTAATAGCTTATCTGACTCCGAGTGAAGTGGAGAAGCTGCATGATGCAAAGCACTTTCATACACCGGTCTATATAGCTTTGTCAGAAAAGGCGAATATCATATTCGCCGCGTGGTTTCAGATTCAGTCGAAGCTATACGATGCTGAAGGCCGTGAAAAAAGGCGCGAAGCGATGCCCTGACAGGGTCTGCCTACCAAGTCTCGAGGGCTTTCCGTCAGATCGAAAGAAGGCGAGCCCGCAATTCCTATCTTTAAGCTGCCTTTTCACTCTTAAACCAAAAAATTGTACAATTCTGACCGACTGCTTTTATAGACAGTAGAAATAGTCTCGAAGAAGCAGCAAGGGAGCAGCGTCGGTTGACCGTTGCAGGCTCGCTCTTTATACTGGCGGCTCGCTACAGCCTCTCGCCACAGAAGGAAATATATGGAGTTCGTCTACCAGAAACCCTTGCCGCTCCGTGCAGATCGCGACCAGACCCCCTATCGGCTTTTGACTAAAGATCATATTTCGAGCCTTGAGATCGATGGCAAGCCCATGCTCAAAATCGCACCCGAAGCTCTGGAGTTACTGGCCCGAGAGGCACTTCGCGATGTTTCTTTTTTCCTTCGGCCGAGCCATCTTGAAAAACTGTCGCGTATCCTTCAGGATCCAGAAGCTTCTGATAACGACCGTTTTGTCGCTCACACTCTCCTGCAGAATGCCGTGATTGCAGCCCAGGGTCAGCTTCCCAGTTGTCAAGATACCGGCACCGCAATCATAATTGGCAAAAAAGGTCAGTTTGTTTACACGGGAGCTGATGACGCCGAATACCTATCGCGTGGAGTTTTCAAGACTTACCAAAGCGAAAACCTACGCTATTCGCAGCTAGCGCCTCTCAGTATGTTCGAGGAGAAAAACACGGGCAGCAATTTGCCTGCACAAATCGACCTCTATGCAACACCGGGAGAGAGCTACGAGTTCCTTTTTCTTGCCAAAGGCGGCGGCTCAGCAAATAAATCCTATCTTTATCAGCAAACTAAATCGCTCTTGAACGAAGCAAAACTCAGTACTTTTATTGCCGATGCCGTCAAATCACTCGGCACCTCCGCCTGTCCTCCCTACCATCTCGCGTTAGTCATCGGTGGAACGTCGGCAGAGGCCTGTCTCAAAACGGTGAAAGAAGCGTCTGCAGGTTATTTAGATCACCTCCCTACCGAAGGCAATATCCATGGACAGGGATTTCGCGACCTGAACTGGGAAAAAAAAGTGACCGAAATCTGTCGCGAAACCGGAATCGGGGCTCAGTTTGGGGGCAAATACTTTGTCCATGATGTGCGTGTGATTAGACTTCCCCGGCACGCTGCATCTTGTCCCGTAGGAATCGGTGTAAGTTGTAGCGCTGACCGCAATATCAAAGGCAAAATCACCAAAGATGGGGTTTTCCTCGAAGCGCTCGAGCGCAATCCGTCCCGCTTTCTACCACCCAGCAATCCGACTCTCGCAGAACCAGTTACTATCGATCTTGATCAGCCCATGGATGCGATCTTGCGTACTCTCAGCCGCTATCCTGTGACGACGCGTCTCCGCCTGCAGGGCACACTTATTGTCGCCCGCGACGTGGCTCATGCGCGTATCATGCAAATGCTCGAAGCCGGGAAGCCCATGCCGGAGTATTTCAAAAATCATCCGATATACTACGCAGGTCCAGCTAAAACACCTCAGGGAATGCCCTCAGGAAGTTTCGGACCGACGACGGCAGGTCGCATGGACCCCTACGTCCAACCCTTCATGGCTAAAGGTGGATCTCTCGTAATGCTGGCGAAAGGCAATCGTTCAGCTGTCGTCACAGAGGCCTGCAAGAGCTATGGGGGCTTCTACCTCGGTTCCATCGGTGGACCTGCAGCTATACTCGCGAAGGAAAATATCGAAAGCGTTGAACTGCTCGATTTTGAAGATCTGGGAATGGAGGCGATCCGAAAAATCCGCGTTAAGGATTTTCCCGCCTTTATTGTGGTGGACGACAAGGGTAACGACTTCTTTGCCGCAATGGGCGAGGCAGAAGGCTGAGAGCGGACTGCAAACTTTCCAGAAAGAAACCGGAGTCTGCAGCAATGGATATTAAAGCTCGTCAGGATATTGAAATAAGCTACTGGAAAAATTCGAGCTGGGAGGCGCCTGACGTCGATCCTCCTCAGCTTCTCATCCATAAAATGGGCGAGGCCGCCGTTCTTTATGATTGTATAGAAAAGTATAGGCCTCTTTTTGAACGGAGCCGGAACGTATTGGAAATAGGAGCCGGTCAGGGCTGGGGATCGTGTCTCGTCAAAAAAATGTTTCCGCAGCTTGAGCTGGCGACGAGCGATATCAGCCAGTGGGCGATCGCCTCGCTCGCTAAGTGGGAGCGAATTTTTCAGGTAAAAATAATCGATTCCTTCTCCTGCACCAGCGATCAGATACCGAAGCCAAATGCCAGCATGGATCTGATATTCACTTTCGCTGCTGCCCATCACTTCGCAGTACATCGAAAAACTCTGCGCGAGATCAAACGTATTCTCCGGCCAGGCGGCAGCTGTCTCTACTTCTACGAACCCGTGTGCCCGGCCTATATTTATAAGCTGGCCTACTGGCGGGTCAATCGCAAGCGTCCCGAGGTTCCTGAAGACGTTCTGATTACTAAGCGTATCCTGGAGCTAGCGCATGAGGAGGGTTTAGAAGCGCGCGTCGAATACTATCCGCAGCTCAAAAACAGGGGTCCTCTCGAAACCCTTTATTTCTGGCTGCTGGGTAAGGTTCCCCTGCTTTCGCACGTACTCCCTTCGACAGCAAACTTTGTATTCACCAAGCGAGCATGAGAGGCTTCAGTCTATGTGGTGCAGGCGGGGAGCAAAGGGTTCAGGCGAATTCGCCCCGATTTTCTTAAGTTCTTCGCCCATCACGGGATCAGCATCCGGCGCTTTAATCGCCTTTTGCATGAGCTTGATGGCCGCCTCAGTTCGCTTTTCGTAATAGGCGACCAAAGCCTGCGAGCGAATGGTCCAGGCGTTGTTCGGATCGCTCTTCTTAAGTTTCTCACTCACCTGTCGCAGATCCTGCAGGGTTTCGGGCTCTACGTCTTCGCTTAAAGCCAGCTCGAGGCGCATGCTCTGCGCCTGCCAGGCGATCATGTGATGGGTCGGGACCGAACTCGCCTGCAGCCAGCGGAGAGAATTTTCAAAAGCTGCCGGATTTTCTCCCTTCACGACCTCCGGGGCGAGGACTTGCACCCGCAGTCGGTGCGCCTCTAGATTCTGGGGGTCGCGGGCTAGTATCTGCTGGACGAGAGCGAGTATCGCCTCGGCGTTCTTTTCCTTGTCGGCTTGGAGGGTGAAGAGAGCATGAGCTTCCTTCAGCGAGGCTGTTTCAGGCCGCGAATCCTCTTCCATAAGGGTACCGATGAGACGAGCTCGCGTGAAGGCAATCACCGACCAGCAGGCCGGTTCCCTGATGTTCTCTTCGATATCCTGATCCTGACAAGTCTTGAGGCTATTCTTCGCTAGTGGCGGCAAACAGTCGGGATGAAAGTTGAGATCTTCGCGCTGCCAGGATTCAAACGTGTCGGTCGTGCCACTACTGATAGAAAGCTGGTAGAGAGCCGCGCAGGAGGGCGGGACGCCCAGCTTTTCACAAAGTTTAGCAACTGTCACCGCTGGTATAGGCAGATTGCGATCGAGCTCTTTCTCAAAAAAGGTAGGGCTGCCTTGAACGACGCCTGCTGGTTCCGGTTCGTTGAATGGAGCGATGGAAGTCGAAACACAGGCCGCTAGAACCTGCAGTAAGATTAACAATGGGCTCAAGAAGCCCAGTGAGCGGATAAATTTTTTCATGAAGCTGCAGCCCTTTTTTGGCGGCGCGATTTAAGATAGCCTTGGAGACGCCGGAAGAGATAATAGAAAATGGCTATAACTAGAATTGCCAGCAATACTAACTTGAACTGCTTGAAGTACACCAGGATATGTTCGCCGTAGAACGCCACCAGCAAAACCTGAGTCGGCACGCTGATTCCGGCTGCAATAGCATCAATAAAGATAAATTTTGATACACTGAGTCCCATCATACCGCATGCGAAATGTCCGGGAAAACGCAAGCCAGGCGTAAAGCGGAAGGCCCCTGCGGCCCAAATTCCATATTTTCGCGTCCAATCTGCGACTTTATTCATCCGTTCGCGATAGCGCGCCATAGGTCTGAGGCGGAGCAGTCGACTCCCGAAATGTCGCCCGAGGAAGAAAACTAAAAGATCTGAAAACATCACGGAAAAAAGTGCCACGGCAGCGGTGATATAGGGGTCTACCGGGATAGCGCCGGGATAGGGAGGTGGAAATTTATCGGGATGAGCCGCAACGTAGCAGACCATCCCCGCACTGATGAGAGTAAGTTCTTCGGGTGCCGGCAAACCAAATCCCGAAGCGAGCATCAAGAGGAAAATGCCCGCATAAATAAAATAGGGTTGGTAAGCGTACTGGGTGAACCAACTAAGAAGTTCCTGTTCAGAGAATCCCATTCATAGTCCTTTTTCGCTAGCGGCTGCACAGATATCCGCATTGGAGATAAGGAGGCAACCCGCCTTGATGGCCATGCTAGGTCATGAAAGTTTCATTGATAGCATGATTAACCATAAAAAGTTAGAAATTCCTGAATCTCGACCCAAAGAGATCAGAGCTCTCAGCTTTTCCCATCTTCTTTTGTAACACAGCCTGGAGGAGCAGAGGAGCTGCGGCGTACTGCAATTTCTGCCTCTCCTCAAGCTCCTTGCTGAGCTACTTGGCGCTCGATTGCAACTCTGGCTGCAAAACAAAGTCTTCTAACGCGTAAATTGCTAAGCCATCGCAGTAGAGCCAGGCATCAGCCTTAAGGCTCTGTGCGTTATGATCGATGGCTTTGATATGTACTTCATAGTTCAACTCTTGAGCGCTCGGCAACACCTGCCCCCGATAGGTCCAGCGATGCACCTGAGCCAGCGCCAGAGTCCAGGCCCTAACATCGGGCCAGATACCTTGGGCCTCGGCCTTAAGCACCTGCTCTAAGGCCTCGAGACCGAGCGATCCAGGCATGACGGGATCCTGATAGAAATGGGCGGCAAAGAACCACTCACCTTTCCTCACCGGCTGGCGTCCGTAGATTATCCCCTGCTCGTAACGCCCCGCCGGCGCTGAAGTGCGGGCGAGACTCTCAACCATGAGGAGAGGAGCTCTGGGTAAAGCAGGGTGCTCCGGATAGGCTTGGTCTATCGGTATTTGAGGCTCCTGCCAACGTTGCTGCTGCCGAAGACCCACCTGCTGGCCTAAGGCCTCACGGGTAAAAAAGCCGAAAGACGTCGTGCCTTCATAGACCACCCCTGAGACGTTGCGCACGCTGAAGTGATAATCCTGTAGGATCATGTCTCCATTGCGGCTGATTTTGGAACAACGGACATCCGTCCAAAGAGTGCCGCTCCCAGCATGGATTTCTTGAAAAAGCTTAGCCTCGCCCCCGAGGTTACGAAAGGAAAGATCCGCAGCACTCAGCAGGGCCGAACCCATATAAGCTGCCATAAACCCACAGGGCTGCAAAGCTATCTCGACCAGCACGGCAAAGGGTAGAAGACCTCCTCCCCCTGCCTCCCAGTACCAGGCATCGAGCGGCGGTTCGTAGAAGGCCGAGAGTTGAGTTCCAACGTGCTGTTCCATGAAGGGCCCGTTGACCCAGGAGATGCCGTCGAGAAATTTGTAGGGTGCGCGCGGCAGGCGCGCGATTTTGCGTCTCGTGTCGAAGTCTGCATAGACCTCACCAAAACAGTCCGAGGGATTTCCAGCTGCAAAAGCTTCTATATGAGAATTGGCGTAAGCGGGTTGCGTTTGCTGCGACCAGGTCGTCGCGAAGCTCGTCTCATTGCAATCCGGCAACGAGAGACTCATGTCGCTGATATCGACTATTTCGCGTCCGTCGGCACTCATGAGCGCATCGCAGATGACATAGGCATGAGGCCCATAGCCGATTTCTTTGATTTCGATATCGTAGCGAACCTTCTGCGTCGAAGAGAGGACCTGCCCACGACATTTGAGTTGCGACCACAGCCCTTTCAGAGGTTCGCAGCGGAAATCTTCTGCTTCAGCCACCCAACCGAGTCGCATGAGGAGGATACGAAGAGTCTGCAGGCAGCACTCATACATGAGAGTCCCTGGCATCACCTGATCGTCTATGAAGTGGCAGGTAAGAAACCAGGCCTCGGGTTCTATATCAGCTTCACCGACTATCCTACCGCATCCGTAGCGTCCGCCTTCGGGATCGAGTTCGACGATCCGCTGAACAAGTCGTAGTTCCTGATCCGGCAAGCCCGCCGGATTTTTGATCGGAAGGCCCGCAAAACTAGGACCAAATCCCGCTGCGTAATCTCCTCGTCTGATAGCATCGACCGCACTATCGCTGAGCTGGAGGCGGGTCTGAGGCGGAAAGGGCTTGAAGCCTCCAACTCTTTTACCAGGGCTAGGCTTGAGCTGCAGTGGGCTGCGTTTGACACCGCGTCCAGCATCGAGGGCTGCCTGGGTAAAGAATCCCGCACAGCCATCGCTCATGCTCATAAACGCTTCGCCGGCAATCTCAGCCTCGAATCCAAAGTGGAAAAAGAGTAGACCACCCTGCTCGAAGAAACGCTTGATCTGGATATGGTAGCGGACAGTCTCCCCTACCCGTGGCAGATGGCGGTGAAAACTCACCCGTGCATCAAGAAGCCGGTAGACGGCTTCACCACGGGTATGAAAATCGGCCCCGAGAAAAGCCGCCAGCATCAGATCCGCCTGCCCTGACTCCACGGCGATGCTGGTCGGCATCTGTCCGTTTTCCAGATACCAGGCCCCAGGGAGCACATCGTGCTCGGTGACTATTCTTCCTGAACCGAGACTTTTCGGATCACCTTCGAGAGCCATCACGCGCTGGCAAAGCAGCAGTCGATCATCGGGAAGACGAACCCGAGTTGGGAAGCTGTCGACTTCGGCGAATGATGAACCAAAAACTTTAGCGATAGATCCTCTAGCAAATTCGCGACAGGCAGCATAATCGTAGAGTGGGTATGATGTCTGCTTCTGCCTTTCTTCCATCGCTTGAAGCTTTGGGGTTCCTTCTGCTTCTGCAAAGGACGTCCCCTCCTGCAGCATTTTTAGCAGCAGCGCATCGCCTTCGTTGCGATAGCGGAGGAACTCCTCGTGGCTCTGAATCTGGGCCGCTTCAGCAGCTAGGAAAGATTCAAGCCAGGCAGATGGATTGCGCGGCAGGAGATGATTTTGTTCGACGATACTCTCGTTACGATTTGCATCGGGCTGAGAACCCTGCGGTTCAAAGGGCGCATCCCAGCGTCCAATTTCAAAACTAGCGCCGGCGATAGGAGGGGCAGAAAGCAGATTGATCTTGCTCAAAAACTCATAGCGCACATCGCTGCGGGAACCATCGCTGCCGCGATAGCTAAAGCTCGCTGCCTGGTCTTGCCCGGCTGCCGTTTGGAGATGATCCATAAACGCAGCGAGACCGTCGGCTGCTCCGTGATAATAGGCCGTCTTAGTCTTTTTGAGACCTGGAGAATTCTTGCCTTTGCCCGTCTCGACGTCTCCTTGCAAACGGGTTTCCAGCGCGTCGAGCCGCAAGATAGCTTTGAGACCTAAGTCTTTGGCCATGTTCGCTTCCATAAGACAGAATGCAAGAGCTCGATCGGCTAGTGGGCCATATGCGGAAGCAAATTCTTCGTTCACCTGCGCCCGGGCTCGCCCACTGCTGAGCAGATCGAGGCCTAGAACGAAAGCCCCGCGCAAGTGTCCACCGGCAATCTGCTGCTGAGCTGTAGCCAAGGCTTGAAGCCCTGACTGCTCGCGAGCCGAGATAGTAAAGGAAGCAGCGCCGCAGCGCAGTTCGCGCGCTATGCGCGAGGCTACGATACTGCCCAGGGAGCCGATCACGGCTGGAGCACGAAGCGTTGGATAGGGCAGTTCATTTGGATTCTGACTGATCCAGCCGCTCGCGAAGAGATTGGTCGCCGCATCCAGCTCTAGTCCGACGAAACAGCCCATTTCCTTCGTAATTTCTGGGGCTAAAGAGCGGAGCCCGAGTCGATCCACGGCCAGAAGCCCGAGGATTTGCTGCGCGAGTACCTCCTGCAGCTCCAAAGGTGCGACTTTGAACTCGGTATAAGCGAGACGAAACGACTTGAGAGCTAAGTCGCCTTCAGCCGTTTTTTCAAAGCTCACCCGACTATCTTCCTCAGCTTCTCCTAGCTCGCTATGAATGCCATCGATAGTGCTCACGGCGACGACGACGACTTCGCGAGGACTTGGCAGGCTCACGGGCCGTGCCTGCTGAGCTTGATACTCCTCAAGCAGCAGATGCGCATTGATTCCACCGAAACCGAAACCACTCAGTGCCGCGCGCCGGGGGCGTCCACTCGCTGCGCGCCAGGGTTCTGCTTTCTGCAGAATGCGAAAAGGGCATTTTGCCAAACCCCAGCGTTCTGGGGATGAATGGTAGTTAGCAGTGGGCGCCAGGGTCTTCTCTCGCAGCGACAGCAGCAGTTTTGCGAGTCCGGCGGCGCCGGCTGCCGTCAGCATGTGTCCAACGTTAGGTTTCACAGAGCCTAAGACGGCGCGAGCTTCGGGTCTAGCGCCCTCCCAGAGTTTTTGGAGACTTGCGATTTCAGTAGCATCTCCTAAAGGCGTGCCCGTCGCATGACATTCGATGAGATCCACATCATCGATTTGCCAGCCGGCCTGCTCATAGGCGGCCTTCATCGCCCGCAGCTGTCCCTCACTCGAAGGGGCCATGAGACGTCCTTCGCGATCGTTAGAGAGTCCAATACCCTGAATGACCCCGAGAATTTCATCTCCATCACGCTCGGCATCTGCTAGTCGTTTCAAGCCGAAAATTCCCGCGCCTTCCCCAACTAAAAGCCCGTCTGCCTCGGCATCGAGAGCCGAACAGCGTGCACTGGCTGACAGCGCCCCTAGAGAACTGAAACCAATCTGCGTGTAAAGACTAAAGGGCCTACTCACCCCACCAGCTAGCATAAAATCCTGCTCACCGCGCTCGAGAGCATCACAGGCTAAGCGCAGAGCATAGAGCGAAGAGGCACAGGCGGCATCTAGCGTATAAACTATCCCCCCCAGTTCGAGGGCCTCGGCTAAAATGCGAGCGGTGCCGGCAGCCGGGGAGTTATTGCGCGGATCGCGTGCATTTTGCGGGAGACGATCCAGGTCGATCTCACCGGTGGATTGCAACCAGTTAAAGCTGCGCTCGGCCGTGGCGCTCGTGGGGAGAGCTATGCTGCCGAGGATTACTCCCATCCGCTGTTTCTCTATTCCCTGCCGCTTGGCTTGGAAGTAAGCCTCGCGGCCAGCTCCAATCGTCAGATGAAAAAGAGGATCGAGGCCGTCGAGAGCCGCCTGGGAGGTCGCCAAACCCTCCGCCGATTCCCGCGTCGATGACACTTCATAGAGCCGATCATGGGCTATCCCATCGCCTTCTCTCGCTTGGAAAGTTTCAGCAGGCGCTGGCCATCGTTCAGGGCTGACAGGTCGGAGCAGACTAGTCCCATCCCGCAGTATCGTCCAGAATTCATCCATGCTGCGAGCCCCAGGAAATCGAATTCCGGCACTGACTATTGCGATCGCCATTTGCGATTCCTTTTTTGAGAGCTGACTAAAACAGCGAGTGGATTCTTCATCCTGGTGAATTTTCCTCGGCCTTTGGCCCGCTTTCTAGATGGTTCTGCGCGAATGGTGTGGCGAGAGACGCATCCATGACGACCTCGAACTCGTCGATACTCCAATATTTCCGGCGGCTCTGATCTAGTATGCTGGCTTTCAACTTGAGGGAATGAGTCTCCTGCTTCACTAGCTCGAGAGAGAGAAATAGCTCCTCATCGCGCGGCGGCTCACCGGCAAAAATAATGCGCCCCACCCGACTCGGCAAGGAACGAAGCCCCAATTCTCGGGTGCTCCACACTATAGCGGCTTGAAACACGGAATCGAGCAGCGGTGCATCGACCAGCCAATGAACATCGAGGCCGTTCAGGGCCCAGTCGACAGGTTCACCTTGCCAACGAAGCGAGGCCCAAAGACCTTTTTCTCCACAGCTCAGAATGCGATCTAGCAAATGGAGCTTCTCGCCATGGAAGAGAGTCCCTTCGTAGACCTTGAGATCGGCTAGCGCAGGATCAGCTTCGGGAAGCGCCTCTTCAAGCACTCGAGGAGACTCCAGATTAGGTCGGAAACCGAGGCGCGCATAGGCATGGGCCCGCCCCCCTGCTTCAAGACCAGATCCTCTCAGGGTCATTTCAAACCAACGATGATCGCCGGCAAGTTCTTCGCGCTTGAGCGTGATGCATTCGACTTCATAGTGGGCCGCAGGATCCAGCACTATACCTTTCCAGACTTGAAAGTTCTCCACCGTCTGGAGCTTCCAATCAGGAACTTCGCTATGCGCAGCTACTGCCAGCCATTCGAGTAAGAGTGCCGCTGGGACAACCGCGCGATGTTTAAGAACATGGTCGGTGAGGATGGGAGTCGTCGCGAGACTGATATCGATCGTTCGGGATGCGGATAAGCGGTAATTATTCTGCAAGGAGGCGATAGCCGGGAGGCTTTCGCGACTGGCGATCAGCCACTCTCCAGAAGAATTGCTCTGGGCCAATAGATCCTCGAGCATCTGTGCTCCAGCCTCGAGCGGAATAGGTTTGATGCCTTCGGCTTCGAAAACTTTTTTCAGGCTGTCCTGAACCATTCCACCATCCCAAGGGCCCCAGTTCAAGGCGAGTCCACGCCCCCCCTGCTGCTGCAAGAGCCAAGCAAATTTGTTCAGAACTTCATTGGCTACCGCATAGGAACCCTGACCTTTACGGCCGATGCGTGCCGTACTTGAAGAGAAAAGTGCGACCCAAGGCAGCGGTCGGCCTGCTGTCTCGCTCCCGTCTTCTTCCCGAACCTGCTTCAGCCATTCTTCGAACTTATCGAGGATGCGCAGTTTAGTCTCGAGCACAGCCGAGACTTCTTCGTCTTTCTGATCGAGCAGCAGGCGATCGTGAATGACCCCCGCTCCGTGAATTATACCTCTCGGCAGCCCCCACTCGGCCCTGAGTTCTTGAAAGGCCTGTCTAAGATCATTGTCGCGACTGACATCGACAGCATGATAGCTGACGCTAGCTCCTTTACTTTCGAGGAGGCTGATATTTGCCCGTATTTCGCGTCTTTGAACGAGTCCACGATAGGCCTGCTCGAGATCGCGAGGATGCGAGAGATTCGGATTATGCTCCATCAGAAGGCGCTTCAGAGCCCCTGGATCGTTTATACCGGCAAAGTCTGCAGGTTCTACATCCTTGAGAGGCGTGCGCCCCCAGATGACGAAATGAGGGTGATAATGTTCAGCCAAAGGTACGAGAGCGGCAGCCGTGACACCACGTGCTCCGCCTGTGACCAGGACGAGATCGCCCGGCGCGAGAAAGTCCTGCTTTTCCAGTTTGAGTTCTTCCGGCTCCAACTGCAAACGATAGATCTGATCGCGAAGAACGCCTAGTTCTATGGGCCCCTCTACTGTCGAGACCTCGAGTACCCGAAGAGCGGCTTCAAAACCATCGGCGAAATCTTTGCCGAGATCGAGGGCGCGGGCGTGCACGCCAGGCCACTCGTGGGCAATCGTCTTCGCCAACGCAGCCACTCCACTCGAGTAGCACTGATTGATGTGCGAGAGCCCATCGAGCCCAAAGCGGCCTCCATGGCGACTTACCGTCACCACGAAGCTGATACCACTATTTTTGATCAGCGTCGGTCCCACCTTTCGCAGTAGCTTGAAGGCTTGGCCAAGCCAGCGGAGAGGATGATTGTCGAACTTCAGAGGTGCGAGGAGGTAGAGTCCTGCTAGATTATCGGGGATTTGCCAGCGCTCGTGCATGGCCAGCGAGACTAGCCGGGATTGCACGCCACGCTCTTGCAGCTTGAGCATCATGTTACGGGCAAGATTGCTGCCGTCGTCGGCGATCCAAACTTCGTGACTACTGCTGAAGGTGCGCGCCGGTCCCCGGCTTTGGAAGCTCGCTAGACCGAGCTTCATGGCTCCTACCGCAGATGCCACCGAAACCTCCGATAACGAAGGTTCCGGCTCGATTTCCGGCTGCTGACTATCTTCCTGAGTGAGAAGAGGGAGCGGGTTTTCTAGATGCTCCTGGCTGCTGAGGTCAGGGACGGATTCTTTTTTTTTTCCACTCAGGTCCCAGTTGCCAGCCAGCGAGGGATCCAGTAAGGCTTCGGCCAGCATTTCATCGTGCCTGCGTGAAGAATCTCCCGCGAGCTGGGCGAGCAGATCGTCGAGTGTACGGACTTGGGCCAGTTCTTCTTGGGCTAGGCCCTGAACTGAAGTGATATGCTCACCCAAGGCTGAATAAATCTCGACTTTCTTTATGGAGTCGATCCCAAGGTCGGCTTCGAGCTCCATACTGCCGTTCAAGACTTCAAGTGGATAACCGGTCTTCTCGGCGACAATGCGATAGATTAGATCTTCCACTTTGCTGCTTGTCGATGCGGCCTGAGCCCCAAACCTCGTTCCCTCCTCTGTACTCAAAGACAGCGAATCTGCTTGGACCGGTACTTCGATACTTGCGCTAGCTTCATTGAAGGGGACAGGTTCGTCGATAAGAGTGGGAGCTGAGCTGTCTTGTAGGAGGACTTCCAGATCAGCGATCGTGCGAACCAGGTTGAGTTGCTCATTGCTCAGGGCACCGAATTCACTGAAGTGCTCCTGCACACTGGAGAATATTTCCACTTTCTTGATTGAATCGATGCCAAGATCGCTTTCGAGGTCCATTTCAGGGCGGAGCATTTCAGCTGGAAATCCCGTCTTTTCAGCGATAATTGCCAGCAACTCACGAGTCTTGGCTTTCGGCAGAATAACCGGTTCAACGGCTAAAGCCACTTGTCCGGCGGCCCAAGCCCCTACGCGAGGCTCATTGTGTTCGAGAGGGTCCCGATCGGGATTTTTTACCGTGTCGGCGGACAGAGAAGCTTGACAGAGGACAATGAGATCAGAGATGGATCGCATTTCGTTCATCGTATTGGGGTCCGACGTCAGAGCCGGGAAAATCTGCTGGAGCTGCGAATAGATTTCTACTTTTTTAATCGAATCGATACCGAGATCGGCTTCGAGCTGCATCGAGTCGTGCAGCATTTCTTCGGGATAACCCGTAAGGCGAGCGATTAGATCAAAGATTTGAGTTCGACTCGCTGGAGCTGTGGGCGCGCTTTTCGACGACTGGGCTAATTCAACTTTCGGCGCTGCTGGGGCAGGAGGCACACGAGGGGCAACGGCCAGAGGCAAGGGCGCAGATGATGAAGCACCGATGCGGGTAAGAGGTTTCGCTGAGGGAGTGCTTTCCGGCTTCGTTTGAGGATTTAGCCCCCGCGCAATGGGACGCTCTTGTCTTGCCTCAGGCTGCTCTTGCCGTGCGGGAGGAGTCCGCGGTGCAGCATCACTAGCCTCACGCCAGCTTGCATCTTGGAAGATGATCCCCTTGAGCATACCTTGAAACTGTCTCTGATTTTCGAGGAAGAGGGTATGCGCCTCAGTAGTACGGCGTTGTATATCCTGTAAATCGTCCAGGAGCTTATCCAAACGCGGCTTATCCCCGGAAAAGGGCTGAGACATGTCTACCTCATGAATGGGCTGAAGGTGGCCTTTGTTAGCAAAGCGCGATGCAGAAGCTTGAATATTCTCCTTAGCCGGCGCTGCGGCCGGCCTTGGGATTTTAGCTGCTTGAGACAGAGACTGCGATCCTGCGGACTGCGATCCGCTAAGCTGCGATCCTGCGGACTGCGATCCGCTAAGCTGCGATCCTGCGGACTGCGATCCGCTAAGCTGCGATCCGCTAAGCTGCGATCCGCTAAGCTGCGATCCGCTAAGCTGCGATCCGCTAAGCTGCGATCCGCTAAGCTGCGATCCGCTAAGCTGCGATCCGCTA
>JBGSTX010000234.1:0-19592 GCA_041736305.1 Oligoflexus sp.
GCGGGTCGCACTGCCCCCAGCGCCCGAAGATCTATTTTACTGCCTCTTTCAACTCTTTGCCCGGACGGAAAACTGGAACCTTACGAGCTGGAATCTGAATCTCTTCCCCAGTCTGAGGATTACGACCCATACGAGCCTTACGATTCGAAACAGAAAAGGTGCCAAAGCCAACTAGCTTTACGCCGTCTTTCTTCTTGATGTTCTTCGTCACGACTTCAATGAACGAGTCCAAAGACTTCTCTGTGTCGGATTTGGTCAGACCAGTAACCTTGGTCATTGCTTCAACCAACTCGGCCTTATTCATGGAAACCTCCAATCGATAGATACTAAATTGAACTTGGGTACGCAGCTAAAGGTTTACAGGCAATGCGTTTGTTGTCAAGATTTAGTCTCTTGCTAAACATTTTTTTTGCCTTTTGAGGACCCAGCCAGTCAAGAATTTGAGGTTTTGTCTATTGCTATTTTACTATTTTCCATAGGACCAAGCACCGACACAGCCTTACGACCACCCAGATCAATCGCCCGATCATATAAAGGTTAAAGAAATGCAGATGAAACGAATACTTTCCTCCTTCCTACTATACCTTCTGTACACTGCGAATGCCCTGGCGGAGCCAAGACTCCTGGACCGCCTCATCTTCGAAATCAACAGCAAGTCGTTTTCTCAGAGACAAATCGAAATCTATCACTCACTGCGCACCTTAGCCGCAGGCGAGGCACCCAGCAAGGCTTTGCTGAACGCCACTAACTGGAAAGAATCGATCGAACGCCTGAAAAACGAAATGCTCGTCTACTCGAATATCGAATCGGATACCCAACGCATGGAATCCTTTCAACCCGATAACGCAGCCCTAAAAGCTGCTGAATTGCGCATTCAGAAGGCCCAACTCGAAGACCCAGGAATCCAGGAACTCTTTAAGCGACTCCGCATCAAAGAAGATGAAATTCAAGCAGAACTCGTCGTCATCTACCGGGTAGAAGCCTTCATACACGGTCGGGCTGTCGTCAGCACCCCAGCCCGCGATAAAGAGAGCAAACTCAGAGAAATCGATACCAAAAGCGAATGGTTCAGAGCCCTGGAAAGACTTACTCCCTACCGCCTTTACGATGGCGCTAGCGAGTTTGTTGCCCTGCAGGCCCGGAGGAATTAACTGTGAGCACTAGCTCAACCTTCGTCTACCGAGGCAGCACTGCCGAAGTCATGGAACTCCAACGCCTGAGCGCAAATTGGTCAGGCAAAGACTTCTGGACAGCCGATGACATTCTGCTGTCTCTCCGCATTCCAAGAACCTTTCTTATATATGCTGCAAATCTCGGCCCATGGCAGGGTCTGGCCCTCGGCCGCATGTCCGCCAGCACCGCCGAACTCTTCTATATCCACGTGAGTCCCCCCGCTCGCGGCCAAGGTCTCGGCCGCCTTCTGCTTCAGTCATTTATTGAGCACGCGTCCACAGAGTTTGCCGCTGACGAAATCTTCCTCGAAGTTCGACCCAGCAATCGAGACGCCATCGGACTCTACTCTAAACTCGGCTTCGTCGAACAAACTCGGCGCAAACGCTATTACAATGATGGTGAGGACGCACTCGTCTTCACCAAAGACCTACGACCGTCTAGCCCAAATCCAAGCTGAGAAAATTTAGGATGAACTTGGAGCAAAACTTGGTAAAATGATCGCTTATCTCCATCCTAGCTAAGCTTGAGCCCTTGAAAGTATAGGATATAGACGCGATGTTGAACTCCGAGAAGACCGCAAATCCCGCGGTGCTCATTGCAGTGCCCGTCTATAATCACGCTCAAAGCCTAGGGAAAGTACTCCAAGAGCTGAAAAATCTCAGCCTGCCCCTTCTCGTGGTCGACGATGGTAGCCAGGATCAGATCGAACATGTGCTGACACTGCATCCTGATGTCAAAGTTCTCAGGCATCCAGTCAATCGAGGAAAAGGTGCAGCTCTCACCACCGCCATGCGCTATGCTGCAGCCCAAGGCTTCAGCGCAATCCTCAGCTTCGACGCCGATGGCCAACATCTGGCTAACGACGTGCCACGACTCTTAGCTGCATATCAAGCCCAGCCCGGAGCCATCATCATCGGTGCCCGCGACTTTGTCAGCCAAGCTAGTGGTGATATCCCAGGCTCGTCGCGCTTCGGACGGAGCTTCTCTAACTTTTGGATCTGGGCAGAAAGCGGCGTCTGGCTACCCGACACACAAAGCGGTCTCCGCATTTATCCCAGCAAACTCGAAGTTTTGGAAAACATGCGAGGACAGCGCTACGCCTTTGAAATCGAAATCCTCACGCGTAGTATCTGGCAAGGAATTAAAGTCGTCTCAGTTCCCGTTCAGGTTTATTATCCACCGCGCCTAGAGAGAATTTCTCATTTTCAGCCCTTTGCCGATAATCTACGGCTCTCACGCACCCACAGCTTCCTCTGCATCCTGCGCATTCTACAGCTGCTTGGCTGGCAGAATGGAAAGTCGAAAGAACTAGCGGGAGCCAGCTTCTCAGCTCGGGTCATCAGATTATGTGGCGCTCGATTCGCCTATGGCCTCATGATCTTTCCCGTACTCAGCTCCTTTATCTTCCGCCGCCGAGAACGCAATCATTTGCTTCACTATTACGCGCGCATTCGACCCGAATGGAGCGAGAAAAAACGCCTCTTGGGAGCATTCCGGAATTTTTGGTACTTTGCCGCCAGCATCGTCGATCGCTTGTCGCCAGAAAGCGAAAGCCTCATGCCCGCTGCCGTCGAAGGACACTCTCTAGTCGAAGGCCGCTTCCCACCACCCTCGTCGATTTTGATCGGCGCGCATTATGGCGACTGGTTTCTCATCGCCAAACATGCCTCATCGCTCCGAGAGCAGATCCTCGGACTCGTCATCGATCCCAGTACTACGCCGGCCTTCTTCGCTGCCCTCGAAAAAAATATGGGCGATAAGCTCCGCATTCTCTCGATCAAGCAAGATATGCTGAGCTTCGCCTTAACTGTGAAAGACATCCTCGATCAAGGTGGACGGGTTTGCTTTCTCGTCGATCGGGTTCCGGATTCAGAAAAAACATCGGGCCTGGACGCCGATTTCTTCGCTGGGAAAGCCCGTATTGTTCGAGCGCCTTTCGCCATCGCTGCACGCCTCAAAGTTCCGGTACATTTTATCTGCGCCCTGAAAGAAGGCTACTCTTCGCGAGCCCCCTATCGGGTCTTTGCGGAGGAAATCTGGAATGGCGAAGGAGAGATTTCCGAAGGAACGCTGGCACGTCGGTCGATGCAAGCTCTCGAACGACGTGTGCAGCATGCACCTCAGCACTGGTTTAATTTTGTGGCCTTTTGGCAGTAGGATCGCTTATGACTCTGATTTTGACTTACAAAAACCAACTGAGTTTGGAAGAACTCTTTGCCTATGCCCATGGGACTGAATCAGTTCCCGAGTTGGATGACGCACCAGTCTTCCGAGAACAGATTATGGCGAATCACCACTTTCTTCTCGAAAAAGTCGCCAGCGCCTGGCCCATCTATGGAACGACGACCGGTTTCGGTGCTTCGTCGGCCAGCCGTATGGAGGCTTTTGAAGTCCCGCAACTCCAGAAAAACCTCTATCGCTATCATGGATGCGGCGTTGGCCCAGCTTTTTCTCCCGGCGAAGCAGCAGCCATCCTACTCGTCCGCTTGAATTGTCTCACCCAGGGATGCTCCGGAGTCAGCTTTGAACTGCTCGAGCGCCTCACCTTCTTTCTGCGTCAGCGCATTCTACCTGTGATACCCTGCCGAGGATCGGTCGGCGCCAGTGGTGATCTCACCCCGCTATCCTACATAGCTGCCGCGCTTGCTGGTGAACGAGAAGTCTACTGGCGAGGGCAGAAACGTGCTGCCGACGAGGTGCATCGCGAGCTGCAAATCGAGCCCTATGTTTTCAAAGCCAGGGAAGCCCTCGCTATCATGAACGGAACATCTGTTATGTCGGCGCTGGCAGGACTCGCTTGGCTGCGCGTGCAAAAATTGGTCAGTTGCATCGAAGTTAGCACCGCAATGATGGTAGAACTGTGGCAAGGACCCGCTTCCCCTTTTCTCCCTCAGCTGCATGCCGTGAAACCACATCCCGGTCAGCAGAAGGTGGCGGCCAAGATTGCGGCCTTGCTATACGAAGCCCCCCAGCGACTTCTCAAGCGAAGTAGCTCCTCGATGGAAGGGGCTGTGCAAGACCCCTATTCGATCCGCTGCACACCGCAGCTGCTCGGTTCATTGCAGGATGTCCTCGACATGACGCGATCGTGGATCGAACGTGAAATCAACTCGGTCAACGATAACCCTGTTTTTCTCCACGAAGAAGATCAGGTTCTAAACGGAGGGCATTTCTTTGGAGGCCATATCGCTGCTGCCGCTGACGCCTTAAAGTCGGCAACGGCTAGTGCTATCAACCTGCTCGATCGCCAGATGGCGCTGCTCATGGAATCCCGAGGCCGCTTGCCGGAAAACCTGGTGAGCCAGCGTCTTAGCAACTCAGCAGCTCGACTCCATCACGGCTTCAAAGCGATGCAGATCACTATGAGCGCGATTGCAGCAGAAGCAGCCAAGTCTGCAATGCCGATGGCGGTATTCTCCAGACCGACCGAAGCATCGAATCAGGACGTCGTCAGTATGGGGACAATAGCCGCACGCGATCTGCTCTCCATTTCGGACATGGCGATGGATGCCGCCGCAATTCAAAGCCTAGCGCTTAGACAGTCGTTCTACCTACTCGAAGAAGAGGGTCGCCTGCCGCCTCTTGCGCCGGCTCTGGCGGAGATACTTGGTTCGTGGACTTCGATCTTTCCCATGCAGCGCGAAGACCGTGCACTCGACACCACTATTAGCGCGATGAAGACAGTCTTGTTTGGAGGTCTGGCGTGGAGCTAAAGGCTGGCGTGATGATAACAGTCCCCTTCCATGATGTCGACATCATGCATATCGCCTGGCATGGCCACTATCTTAAGTACTTTGAACTGGCGAGAACTCGACTCATGCAGGACTATGGTCTCGACTGGCCTCGACTTCGCCAGGAAGGAATTTCCATGCCGGTGGTAGAAGTTCATATCCAGTATAGAAAACCACTGAGCTACGGCAGTCAGGTTTGGGTTGAAGCTTCAGTATCCGAATATGCCTATCCAGAACTTAAAGTTCATTATGCGATTCATGACGGTCCTCAAGGCGATCTCCTGTCTTCCGGTTGGACCCGACAGGTCTACTTCAGTCTGGAAAAGCAAGAGTCTCTCTTCGAAGTTCCAGACTTCGTCGAGAAAAGCTTCGAAAGAAGGAATTGAAGCTATGGGTCATTGCAGCAGAATTTTCTTCGCAGTGGCTGTCCTGCTTGCTGCTAGCGCCAATGCCGCAGCTCTCAGTCGCGAAGGCCTTGAAAAAAAGTACCGAGGCCTCAAATTTTTTAGAGCCGAGGCGGTCCAGAGCAAAATTTCAATCTATCTCATTCGGCCGCTTGTTTCCCAAGTCTCTATACAATTCAAGGAGGATCGCCTCAGTTGGCAGGTCGCCGGCCAGGAAGCACTGGAAATCGCTTTTACGAAAGGACAAAAGCCGCGTTTACTCAAGGCCCCGGCAGGAATCGCCCAGAGCCTCCCTGCCGCAGCTGAGGCGAAACTCCTAGAGACTCTCAGCGCCGTGCGGGATTTGATGGTGATGGATCCCAAGCTTGACGAAAATTTTCTCGTAAGAGTCCAAGGTCAGGAGCTGCACTTCGCTCCCAAGCAAGGTCCAAAAGAACGAGAGGTATTTTTCAGGGAGATAGTTTTGACTTTTGCAGACGATCTGAGTCTTGTGAAAATGCTCATCCGCTCGAGCGAAGATGAAACTACTCTGAGCTTCACCGACTTGAAAATCGAAAAATGATAGGTGAAAAACTGCAATCTTCTTGGATATGGCGCTGCTTAATCTTTATAGGTATCAGCCTCATTCTCAATTTTCTCGTCTGGCGTGGCGTGCGCATTGAAGAAGACGTAGTCGCATCTATTGAGAAGAGTAAGCCCGCCGAGACAGCCCTCTTTCAAACTATTCAAAAAAGTGGATTCTTCAACAATCGCGTCTATCTGAAAATTTTTGATCCCAATGTGAAAGACATCATTCGAAATGGATTGGCAGAGTTCGACTATCGCGAGACGGCCTTTGCACCCAATACTCCTCCCGATCCTGCCGACCTCTATCGAATGCTGGCCTTCTTCCCAGCTGTTCAACGCGATAAAATTCTTTCGTCGGAGCGAGTCGCTGAACTTGTAGCCAGGGTCAAAGCTGCTATGGGCTTGCCGGGTGGACTCAGTCTCCTCAAGTGGCTCGAACTCGATCCCTTAATGCTGGCTTCCGAACTGAAAAATATCGTGCCTGGAATCGGTGCCAATGGTGAAAGCGACGTCATGATGGTAGAGCGGAATGGAGCTCTCTCATATGAAAATGTTGCTGCCTTCTACGCCTTCCTCAAGTCTCATGATAAACAGCTAGCCTTTGTTGGGGGGGACTTCTTTGCTCTTGAAAATCGATCTGTCGTACAGCGGGACATCGCAGTCTGCACCCTGCTCTCCCTTATCTTAGGCGCCCTATTCTTCAGAGCTTGTTGCCGCCAGTGGCGGGTCTTAGGCCTCCTTTTCCTAGGCACCTTTTTTTCTTCTACCTTAGGTCTCCTCCTGACCCGGTCCCTGGATGGAGTGCTTTATGGACTCGTGCTCGCGTTTGCCTCGACCTTCCTCTCTTTCAACAACGAAACCCTCGTCCATCTAGCAGGTGCTGAAAAGAACGGCTGGCGGCGTTCCCTCCCGGGCACCGCATCGGCGATAGGCACTACAATCATCGGCTTTCTAGTGCTCCTCTGCAGCAGCTCACATATGGCGAGGCAAATGGCGATACTTGCGCTGGGTACCCTCCTCAGCTTCATCCTCTTTCTGCTGTTTTTTCGGCGCGAACTCAGAGAGCTTGAATTCAAGGCTATTCAGCTGCGGCCATTGGCTTGGCGCCCCTGGCCGACTTACGCCCTCTGTCTACTGAGTCTCGCAGCCATGGTCTACTTACCGAAGCCTGCATTTCGTACAGATCTTGAATCTTTTCGCTATGCGAGCGCGTACCTTGAAGCGCAGACGGAACGCTTTAATTCAGCTTTGAAAAACTTTAATCTACAAGCTATGGTAGCCGTGCCTATTAAAGATCCCACGCAGATCGAAGAAGAATTTGCAAACTGGGAAAAGTCAGGAGCTATCGACTCTTCCATATGGCATCCCCTGCGGCTCTATATTCCTCCCTCTGAACAGGAAAAAATAAGAAAGGAAATCGACCCTCTTGTGAGAGAGCTGCAAGCAGAGTTACAGATGAAACTGGCCGAAATTGGCGTGCGACTGCCGCTCTCTCAGCAAACTTTCAGCAGCGAGGGTTTTGATGCTCTGACTTATCTCAAGCTATGGAGTCGATTGAGCCCCTTACCTTGGACGCTGCACACTGGGGACTTCCCGTATCTCCTGGCCTTTGCCAGTCGACCAATCCCTGGTGCAGTCCCCTTGCATCCTAAGCCTTTCTATGAGGGGATACTCAACGATCTCGCCCAGGAAATTGCTTATCTCTTTCTTCTAGGGCTCGGCCTCATGCTCCTCTACCTGCTGCCCTGGCAGCGCGATTTGCATAAGGTGGCCCTTATCTTTATGCCGCTCCTCATGGCCTGCCTCGTCCTGCAGATCTTTTTTATCTTCAGCGGACGGAGCATCAATATTGTCCACATCATGGGAGCTTCCCTAGTTATCGCGGTAGCCCTGGACTATTCATCGATACTGGTGTCGACGCAGCACGATCCCGAAGATCAGGGGAAAGTCGTCCTCACAGGTACTCTGACACTCAGCTCCTTCGGAAGCCTCATCTTTGCTACCCATCCGGTGCTGCGCGAGCTGGGACTCGTGGTGGGAATTGGAACGGGAGTATCGTGGATCTTTGCCCTATTATGTCGGCGAGAAGGAGCGCAAAAAGCTTGAAAATGCTGCGACTTGCCATCCTATGCCAAGTGAGTTTGCTAGCCTGTGTACACAGTCCAGAGACCGCAGAACTCAAAGCGGAATGGAAAGGGTTTCCCCCTAGTTTTTCCGCCGATCAAGACCTGCTCGTCGTCCGGCCGGGGGAAGAGCAAAGGCTCAAAGCACAAATAGAGAAAAGCGATGATAGGATCATACTCGTTCTTATCGAAGCGCTTTTTGGGATTGTTTTGGCGAAAGCTGAGCTCGTCAAAGGTTCGCCTCCACGTCTGCTTTATCTTGCGCCGCAAGTGGCTAAACAGAAACTGCCTTTTGAAGCTATCGGGGAATCGATTCAAAAAGTATTTAGCGGCTCTTCATTTCGGAGGGGAGATGAGGGAAAATATCAGCTTGACGAAGGTATCTATCGCTACACGTTCGATCAATTCGCTGGACCTGCCGCCTGTCGCTATCCAAGAGTTATCAGCCTCCGCTTTGCGGACGAGCGCTACCGAGTCAGGGTTGAGACGCTGAGCTTTTCTTGTAAGCCTCCGAGGGGATCATGACAGAAAAAAATGAGATCATGCGTTTGTCCTGGTGGGACTACTACCAACTCTCCAAGGTTTTGGCTGCTGAAATTTCACGGCGGCTTCGGCCCGAGACGAAAGTACTGCAAGTAGTTGCTCCGGAGCTTCTCGAAGGTTTGCTTGCGCTCGGAGCAGCAGCTCAACTTGAGCTTACGCTGCTGTTCGATGAGAAAGCCAGCGCAGAATCCGAGGGCCCTGACACGCTCCGATTCGATAAACACTGGCTGCCACCAGCCGTTTCCTATCAGGGTCTAGAGTTGTATCCGAGCGGACCGAGCGAGGCTTTGCCGTTCAATTTAGAAAGACTTCGGGTCATTTTTAAAACCTCGGGGTCGACGGGGCAGCCCAAGCGCATACTCAAACACGGTTCAGGTCTAGTGGCCGAAACCGAGGTCCTCGCTCGTGTCTATGGACTCGAGGCCGAGGACCACATTGTCGGTCTGGTCCGCCCTTTTCATCTCTACGGCTTCCTTCACGCCTTTCTCTTGCCTCTAAAAAAGCGAGCTAAGATCACGCTCTGGCCTGTGACCCAACATCTGCCGAGCGCAGCTCTACCCACGGCGGATCTCCTCGTGGCTGTACCCTCTCAGTGGAGCTTCGTCGAAGCTATGCTCGAGCAAACGACCGTAAAACGCTTCGTGAGTTCTGGTGCTCCTTTTGGTTTAGAAAGAGCGGAGCGCCTGCGGAGGCACCCCAAAAGGCCCGTGCATGCCTGGGAAATCATCGGCTCTACGGAAACTGGCGGGCTGGGCACGCGACGCATCGGCGATCGCGACGATGCTTTTGAATTGCTGGATGGCGTCGAGATCGAAGAATGCGCCATCGATGGAAGCTGGATCCGATCCCCCTTTCTCGACCCGGAGGTCTCGGCCTTCACTGCGGATCGCTTCGAACTGATCGATGCAGGCACCTTCCGTCATCTGGGGCGAGCCGATCGCATTTTTAAATATGCCGGAAAACGCTACTCGCTTACCGAAATCGAAGAGGCTCTCAGTCGTCTATACGACGGGGCTGCGGTCGTTTGTCATTATACTCAGGATTTGAATCGAGCCCAGGGAGGCACGTTGAAGGCCTGGATCGAAGGCGACCCCGCTCTAGGCAAGCTCGAGAAAGGACAGAACGTGGAAATGAGAACCCGTTTCCTCGCCAGACACACTTTGCCTTTTCCACAGCTGCTCCTGCCGATCGAAAAATTTCCCCGTGACGCCCAGGGTAAGGTCCAGCTTGAGCAACTTCTCAAGTTGGCTCGCTGAAGCACCGTGTCCCACCAAAAAATTGGGTGGGTATCCCTTGTGAGGCAGTTTTATGAATCCAACTTTGGATTCTAAAGAATAGGCTTGTTTTCGCGAGAGAAAGTGAAAATTCCACTCGAAAATATGAGTTTTTCGTGCGAAAGCGTCCAACGCACACTTTCTTCATCCAAGAACTGCAGTTTGATCGTCACCTCTGTGTCGGGGCGCAGCATAGCCTTGAACTTTACATTGCGAAGGCTGCGGCAGCGAACTCGATCCTTGAGGCAGAGTTCGATCAAATCTTTTACCAGATCAATCTGCGAGACAGCAGGTAGCAGAGGAAAGCCTGGGAAATGGCCTTCGAAGCCAGGGTGAGAGGCAGAAAAAAGGTGCTTCGCAGAATATTCTTGGGGGACAGCTTCGTTAGGCTTTACTTCAATCAATGTGCTGCTCCTTTTTCGACCGATTCCATTGCAAAACGTCTTCTCCGCTGATGAAGCTCTCGTAGGCTTTGATGAATGCAGCTTGCAATGCTTTGGAGTCGTGACTCCGGTCTAGGCGGCCCATGATATGGGCTTCGAGGCACACGGGTCCTGGAAGTTTGGGAATGAAGGAACCACGGGTAAGAAAGCCTTGATTGCAGGTGAAAAAGACCGCTGTAATAGGGATCTGAAGATCAGCTGCGAGTCGGAATGGACCTCTCTTCAATGGTCCCAAATTTCCATCCGCACTGCGTGTCCCTTCGGGAAAGAGAACTACGCGATGCCCAGCATGGAGGACTCCGAAGAGTTTTTCATAGGCAGCTACCCCGTCTTCCGGGTGGTTCGTTCGGAGAGGTATATAGCCGCAGGCTCTTATGATGGGTTGAAGAAGAGGATTTCCCATAAACTTGGCGTTGACCAATGTATATATGTCGGGAAAGTAGCTGAAAATCAGGACAATGTCGAACATAGAGAGATGATTGGCGAGCAGTAGCTGAGCCCTTGCTCCTTCACCTTTAGTGTGATCGACGAGTCGCATACTAGCAAAACCACTGATATGGCAATGCCAGCGTACAAAGATAAAAGCGCGATGGGCAATCCCACGGGCTAAAGCCTGCGATGACTCGCGCCAGCGGGAAGGAGCCATGGCTAGAGGCAAAGCGAGAGGGATAAACAGCATGCAGAGCAGGCCAAATAGCCCGAAGCTGTAGAGGTAAAGTATCCAGCGCCAGAGCATCATCCCAGGCGCCTCCTGCCAAGTTCAATGTAGACGCAGGATAGCGCGAAGAGAAAGAGCAGTAAGAGATAAGAGTAGGCGCCGGCGTAGAGAGCCCAGGTTTCTGTTTCGAAGCCGAAGAGAAATCCAAAAAGAATGAGAGTGTTCAGACTCAAGCCAACTATCCAGATGCGTTTGGCTCGATGCAAGAGATTGAGGAAGGGCGGTTCCAGCTTGATGAAACGCCGCAGAGGGCCGATCATCGGATTATCATCAGGACGTGAGCTGCTGAGAAATAGATAGAGGACATTGCTCGACATGAGGAAGGGATAGAGTCGGAGCAGCGAGTCGGCACGTAGAAAGAGGAGAAGGCTCGCTAAGATGGCTGTACTTCCCACTACCCACAAGCGACGATGACCTGACAAACTCAGCAATAGATCGCAGGTGAGCAGGAAAAAAAGAGCGAAACCTAGGGGACGCAGATCGCTCCGATCGTGCAGCAGCCAGATCGCGAGAGGATAGAGCCAGGCTAAGACCCTAAGCAGACTACGGACTTTAAGCTTTGACGGCACTTGAGCTCTCCTCGCTACCGCGACTCGCTCGGCCCGGCACTGTTTCTGCTCGCTGCTTTCGGCTTTTAGTTTTTAGCTGCTTTTCAGCTGCGGCATATAACGCTCGACCAAAGAATAAATATCAGCCATAGTCTGCACGTTTTTGATGTCTTCACCACTAGGCTTCACCTGAAATTCCCGCTGAAAGCGGATGGCCATGTCGATGGCGTCGAGACTGTCGAGACCTAGGTCGTTGAATAGATGGCTCTCAGGCTGCAGTTGCTGCTCATCAAGCTCGAAAAGATCGACAAAGATTTTGTTAACTTCAGCGCGAATCATCTCAGGATTGTTTGAATACATAGCCTAGGCGTCCTTTATGCTGCGTATGACCAAGGAGGCGTTGACACCACCAAAAGCGAAGCTATTTTTCACGATAGTACCAACGCGGGCTGGCTCTGCCTGGCCGATTAGATGTCTAATATCACCCTGATCAGGGCTCGCATTTTGAAGATTGAGGGTGGGATAGAGAAGCTGGTCTTCGATCATCCCCATGCATGCGGCAAGTTCTATAGCGCCCGCCGCACCCATGAGATGTCCGACATGACCCTTCATCGAACTGACAGGAGTCTCTGTACCGAATATATTAGCAATAGCCAAAGATTCAGCGCGATCACCGGCTGCCGTTCCTGCAGCATGGGCGTTGATATAGTCGATCTGTTCAGGCTTGAGACAGGCATCGTCCAGCGCTCCCTGCATGCAAGTGCTTAGCCCTTCTACCGAAGGGTTGGTCATATGAGTCGCATCGTTGTTGGTATAGAAACCACATACTTCAGCATAAATCTTGGCACCTCGTGCTCTGGCGAGTTCGAGATTTTCCAAAATGAAGGTACCGGCTCCCTCTCCGACGACTATTCCGTCGCGACTAGCGTCGAAGGGACGAGGAGTTGATTGGGGATTAGCGTGAAAACTGGTGCTCGTTGCGTTGAGTACATCAAAGATAGCGGCCACAGTAGGCGTCAGCTCTTCGGCCCCTCCGCAAATCATGCGATCGGCAACTCCGAGTTTGATCGCTTCATAGCCATAGCCAATAGCCTGCGTACTCGAAGCACAGGCGACGCAGCTAGCAACGATGCGGCCAGGGATTCCAAAGCTGATTGCTATGTTTGCGGCGCAGGTGTGGGGCATCACCTTGAGAAAAGTCGTTGAGACCACGCCTTCGCTCAGAACACCGTTGCGCTGATAGCCGCGAAAATAGTCTTCGATCGTGCTGGTACCACCAAATGATGAGCCATACGATATCCCGCTGCGTTCTGTCTGCAGCTCGGCCTGACTCAATCCGGAATCGGCTATAGCCTCTCTCGTCGCGAGCATGGACAGCATTGCGACTCGACTCATAGTACGGCGCAGCTTCCGGTCGATGGACTGTTCGCTGAAATCGCTGACGATGGCAGCAACGCGCGTATTAATGCCGAGACTGGGATTTTCCCACTCAGGCATCAGTCTGATTCCAGAGCGGTTGGCGCGAACGCCAGCTAAAAGATCCGCCTTACTTAAACCAAGCGGCGAGAGTATGCCGATGCCTGTAATGGCAACCCGGATTCTTTTTTCAGACCGATCCATCATGTGTAGAGTCCTCCATTGACCTGAAGGACGGTACCATTGATGTAAGAAGCATCGTCGGACGCGAGAAATGCTACGACCTTGGCCACTTCCTCAGGTTTTCCGAAGCGACCCAGAGGAATCATAGGCAGTACTTCGGCCATCGGTACGGAGCTGCTCATATCAGTTGTAATGAGCCCTGGGCTCACGACGTTGACGAGAATACCCTTGCGTGCCACTTCGCGGGCTAGCGACTTGCTGGCGGCAATCAAGGCCCCCTTGGCAGCAGCATAATTAGTCTGTCCGCGTTGCCCCGCTTCTCCAGAAACACTGGCCATGCAGATGATCCGACCCCAGCGATTCTCTATCATATGAGGCAAGAAAGCTTTGTTAAGATAATAGAACGAATTGAGGCTGCTGCTGATGACCGATTCCCAGTCTCGTTCTTCTAGAAAGTAGAAAGGGCTGTCGGCTGTGCTGGCCGCGTTGTGGACGACCAGATCGAAGCCTCCTTCCTTAGCGAGAGCTAGCTGGACAGCCTGCTGGATAGAATCTTTGTCACAGAGGTCCATAGGAAAAGCTGTCAGTCCTTCGGGAGCACCGAGCTCGTCGATCAATGCCTGGGCGAGGTCCTCGCGGGTCCGATAAGTAAAGGTCACGCGATACCCACCTCGGCCCATAAGTTCTCGGACTATGGCGGCTCCAATGCCCCGGCTGCCCCCGCTGACGAACGCTCGTTTACTCATGAATTCCCGCCTCAGCTGATAGAAACGTCATTTCACTCCTGGCGAGCAGTAACCCGTCGCCAGCATATATTTCGCCGCTGCAATAGCCGATGGTTTCCATATCGAACTCAAAGCGAATTTTGCTGAGGAGCTCTTCACCCTCGCTCAGTTGGACCGCCGCTTCTTCAATGTAAAAACTGCGAATGGCGATGAGGAATCCCAAAGGCGGCTTCTCAGTAGGTGGAGCACCAGTGGCAAGGCCGACGACTCGCGAGATGGCAGCGGCCGCTTGGGCGATTATTTCTAGCAGCCAGTGAGCTTCAAACTGCTGCTTTCGAAAATAGGGCGCTTCACTGCGTAAGCGAGTCGAGACTTCGCCGGCCTTCGCTTGGACGTCGCAGGAGATAATCTGGTCCACGAGGCGCATACCCGCCTCGTGAGGGATATAGGGTCCCGCATCGCAAGGCGGGACAGGATTTACGAGGGTATCCATGTTGTCACCAGTGCCTGCCTTGTCCGGCTCATGAGCAGGCGTTTCCTCAGCAGCTTACCGTCTTCGATGAGCCAGGGAATAGAGGCGTTGGAATCTTCTTCTCTGAAGATTCGCCGCCCGGGATCCGCTTCCGCGAAGGTTTCTTCTGCTACTGTCCAGCGCGATTCGTCGAGAGTCAGGTAGGGGGAGTCGGGTTGCTGCGAACCGAGAATGAGTATTTCAGCTTCTGCATCATCCGTCTGCTTGGACTGGTGTTCATGCGCATGAATCACGATGCAGGCTCGTTCGAGACCAGATTCGATGCGTCGGGAGGCCAAATGCAAAGTACTATCGGGGGCCATAAAACCGCCTGAAAAGGCAAAAGCGGCCTGATGCCAAGCGTGGTTCATGGCGAGATAAGCGACCGACGCATTAAGAACAGAATGCTGAAAATCTTTTGGAGAGACCGGTAGATCGTGTTCGATTATCGACTGCGTGACCCTTAGCATGGGACCGAGCTCCCCGTAGGTGCTGGTAAAATAGAGGGGCGCTTGCATCTCGCGAGCGTAAACCAGGGCGAGGGGCTGCGCAGCGGCGACGCGCGCAAAGCTCAGAAGCACAGCTTTTTGCAGGGCTGTCATGCGCCGAAATGCTGAGAGACTTTGCAGAGACTCGGTAGAATCGAGGCTCAGGCGACAGCGCTGGGCAGCCCAAAGCTTAACGCTGTTCACGACACTCCCTCAAATACAAAGGAGACGTTAGCTCCACCAAATCCAAAGGAATTGCTTAGGCCAAAATTATTTTTTGATGAATGGGCCTGATCTTCGAGCATAAGACAGCTGATCAGTGCCTCCAAGGCACCGGCCGCACCTAAGGTATGGCCTGTCAAGCGCTTGCTCGCATGCAGTTGGCGTCCTGTTCCGAATATGGCACTGACGGCAGCTGACTCGGCCTTGTCATTGGCTTCCGTACCCGTGCCGTGTGGATTGATATAAGAAATTTCCTCGGGATCCAGGCTGGCTTTCAGCAAGGCGCCTCGCATCGTTTCTGCCATCCAGCGTCCGTCTGGGGCAGGCTGTGTCATATGATAAGCTTCGCTGAGGGCATGATAGGAACATATACGCGTGACTGCGCCGTCTGCTTCTACTTCTGGGCGTCTTTCAATAGCCAGGAAAACCAGAGCCTCGGCAAGGTTGATTCCCCGCCGTTGCGGCTGAAAAGGCTCGCAAAAACTGTGATCTAAAACCTGCAAGGCTTCGAAGCCAAAAATTGTGAGCAGATTGAGAACGTCGGCACCGACGACGATAGCTGCCTCACACATACCGGAACGTACAGAGTCAAAGGCTAAACCCAGGGCTTGCGCCGACGCAGCGCAAGATGAGCTGAGAGTCCAGTTAGGACCCAGCAAAGAAAATGCGTCGGCTAGTTCGCTCGCAAGACAGGCTTGCTGCATATCGGCCTCTAGCAGCTTTTCAAGGGAACTTCCATGTCGCTTTTGTAGCTCAGCAGCCCTAAAAAACCCCCTGATACCAGAGGTTGTAGTTCCAACAAAGAGACCGAGCTTGGATTTTGCGTAGCGATTCAGAATGCCGGTCTTTTGATTCAGCTCGCTGAGGAGGATTTTAGCTGCTTCTTGCAAAATGCGGTCAGTATCGAAAGGATCCCCCAGCGAGATCCCTAGCTCAGCCCAGGGCAGTTCCCCCAGTGGCACGGCGAGCTGATCGGAGAAGCGATGCTCAAAGCTAAGCCCCCTACTTCCCGATAAAAGGGCCTCGCGTAGGGATCTGTTGCTGCAGCCCAAGGATGTAGCGAAGCTCATGCCGCTTACAACGATGTCTTCACGAGTCGTCACAGCAGTCACCCGGGAACTCGCTGAGAGGCAATGGCTTCAGCGATGCAGCGAACGTTTTGCAGTACCTTCTTGCCGTTTTCGTCGTTTCTAATTTTAAGGCCATAGCGCTTATCGAGACGAACGACCAACTCGAGGACGTCGATTGAGTCGAGGCCGAGTCCGCCATCAAAAAGGGGACTATTTTCGTCGATGGTTTCGAGCGTCAAATCCTGAATGCCCGACACTTCGATCAGCAGCTTTTTTACATCATGAATATGTTCATCTAGGATCTGAGTGCTAGTCATTCTGCTCCCTACTTGGATCGCTATTCAAGCTTTGACGAAGGTCAAAAGGGAATGGCTAATTCCCAGACCATCATGCACCGATTGGAACAAGAGTCCTGCCTGGCGAGCTCGCTCTATTATCGTGTCGGAGCGGTAGATCTTGCTCTTGCCATTGGCGATGGTGGTAAAGTATGGCGAAGTCTGGATAAGGCAGAAGGCCGATACGGGATCCTCCTGCCGATCCCAAAAAGTATCGAGAATGAAGAGACGACCCTCCGGGCTAAGCGCAGCACTGGCTTTACTCAAGATACGGGTGAGAGTTTCTTCATCAAAGCAAACCAGAAACTGACTCATCCAGATCGCATCGTGGCCAGCTGGTAAACTGGCCTCAGGCTCGAGGAGATCGCAGCCGTGAAAGCGCACCCGCCCCCTATCGACTTCTTTTTCTAAGAAGGCTCCCGCCATCACAATCTGCTGCGGGAGATCGCAGATCGTAACCCGCACCGAAGGGTTATAATCGAGACAGGCCTTAGCGAAACGCCCGGTGTTGCCACCGATGTCGAGTAGGGAACGAGGGGGATGCGAAAAAATTTTTGCCAGCGCCCCGCCGAAGGCGGAATCGGAATAGAAATGATCGAAGTCGAGCCAAGCTTTCCTTACGGGAGGCGCTAGATCGTGCAGCCCCTCGTAGACTGTTTTTGCACTACTGATACTAGGCAGGCCAAGCGGTTCACCCTTGCGCAGCGAATCCTCGAGGTGAAAAAGACCCTGATAGCAGACGCGGTAGATAAATTCAAAATTGGCGTCGGTCATCGGATCGGTTCTTAAAACATGACCTAATTTACTGAGGTGATAGCGATCGTCGCGTCTCGCGAGTGCTCCTATGGCCAGTCCCGATTCGAGCAGAACTGAAGCAGCATAAGTGCTGAGGCCGGTCTCGTCAGCGAGCTCTTCTTCGTTCATTCCCTCGCTCAAAACCTGCCACAGAGCCTCTAGAACACCCATGCGCTTGAGACAGTAGGCACTCATGAAACTAACGGGTGCAAAAGCCAAGTGCTGCGCTTCCGTCATGGCTCGGTGCAGACTGCTGGTATGCGAGTCTTTCGCTTTGAGAGTTTCCTCTTGCGGCACAATGACCTCTAGCTATGAGATAGAGACGCTCCAAATTAGGGCATTGGTAGCGCCTGAGCTTGCTGCTCAAGGGATCAAGACAATTATGTTTACGAGATCAGCCCATCTTAACGGATTTTTTCGACGCGGACAAGAAAATGGTCTTTTCGGCAGGAGCGCTAGCCTAAGCCTCTTGTGTGTCAAATTGTTTGGCCATTATCTTGAGGAAGATGCTGTAAAAAAACGGAGGAGCTCGGCGCGATAGGGACTGCCTGCGCTGAGTGCCCCCGTATGACCTTTTGCTCCGATAGCCACCCAGGTCTTTGGTTCCCCCGCCGCTGTGAAGAGCTCGCGCCCCGCTTGGTAGGGGACCACCGGATCTTGTGGGCTGTGGAAAAAGAGCAGTGGGGTCCCACTTAGATTTTTTATCAGATCGTTTGGTGAAGCTTCAGCATCTGAAACTAAGAAGGAGAGAGGGTACTGCAGCGGCCAGGTGAGCCAGAAACCACTGAGTTTCGTGCGTGCAAGGCCGCGGTAGGAGCCAAAGCTGCTATCGATGACGAGGCCCCTCAGCCTAGGATAAGGACAGCGAGCGAGACTGCTCACGGCAACAGCACCGCCCAGACTCTGACCGATGACGAAAGTCGGTAGATCAGCAAAGGCGCTCTGGGTTTGCAGCCAGGTGAAAAGGTGACAAGTGTCGGTAACCAAGCCTTCTTGGCTTGGATTGGCTGGCGTAGATAGCCCGTAGCCTCGATAGTCGAAAGTCAGAACGTCATACCCTTCACCTATCAACCAGGCCACAAAGAGAAAATGAGAACTCATGTTCTCAGCATTGCCATGCAGTTGGACAACGAGCTGCCCCCGTCGTTTTTGTGGGGCCGGCTTGAGCCACCAAGCGCTGAGTTCGATGGGATCTTCGCTAGGAATAGTCAAGGCTTCGTAGTCGATTCCAACCTGCTTGGGGTCGGTGTACATTTCCCGGGACGGATAGTAGAAGAGATGATTGCAGGCGCTCATGAAGAAAGCTACTCCGAGAATCAAGAAGAAGTCGCGCATTTATCCGCCTTCAGACACTGTGGAAAAAGCCTGGGTTTTTCGCAGAGACCCAGGTACAAACTGAGCAAAGCCCGGCAACTCTCTCAGTCATAGAGCCATAAGCAGGCAAGAACAAAGACCAAGACTAAAACAAAGAAAGATACTGTGAAGGAGCCTACTTGCAGCTTGGTTCAAAAGTTCGTCACATCGTTTGGATTCAAACTGGCTTTCTGGGCGACATCATTCTGACGACGGCTGCATTTCGCTGGCTTCGCGCTCATTATCCCGAGGTGAAACAGAGCCTGATTACAACTCCACTCGGGGCCAAGGCGCTCGCCTCTCATCCCGACCTGGATGATATTCTCGTATTCGACAAGCGTGGCCAAGGGTTTTTCGCAGCGGCGAAAGCTCTGCACTCCGCGCTTGCTGGTATCGATAGGGCTGCGACTGTCATCGCCCAGATTCATCGCAGCGCTCGTTCAAGTTTGCTGGCACGTTGGCTGGGACTCCCGGTAGTGACCTACGAAGAGACTAAGCTCGCCTGGCTGGCGCGCTGGCGGGTTCCTCGCATAGCCGTTCTCCATGAAACCCAGCGCATACTTCTGCTGCTCGAAGCGCTTGGAGTCTCCCGTGCAGATTTCAAGGGAGCTCTCCCATCTTTGCCCGTGGCTAGCGAAAGCCCCTTGGGTGCTTCTATCAAAACTTGGGGAGGCGATTCCCGCATCGTCGGTATAGCTCCAGGCAGCGTGTGGGGAACCAAGCGCTGGCCTGCTGAGAATTTCCGTGAGCTAGCGCGCAAACTCCTGGCTGAGACATCCACGAAGATAGTTCTGATCGGCAGTCCCAATGAAAAGGCTGCAGCTGATGAGGTCGAATTGGCCGATGTAAGGGTATCAGGAAGGCTAAAGAATTTAGTCGGCCAAACCAGCCTGGATGAGCTTAGAAGTCTCTTTCCGCAGCTCGATCTGCTGGTCAGCAATGATAGTTCTCCCCTCCATTATGCCTCTTC
>JBGSTX010000235.1:0-11290 GCA_041736305.1 Oligoflexus sp.
ATTCTTAAAAAGGGTCGCAAAAGCGTTCCCAAATCAGTGCTTCATCTCTCGCGTGCGAGAGCTTCCGCGGCAGGACATCAAACCTTGTCCTCTTTCGGCGAAAACTGGAAGCAAACGTCCACGAAAAATACCAATGGTGAGCCGATTTCGGTGATCCGGGAAGAGGCGACTTCCTTAGAGGTATCGAAAGAAAGGCGAGGCAGGGCGAAGTCAAAGTCTGTTTCTCTGCAAGACCAAGAGCTTATTGCCTAGCAGGGCTTTGAGAAACGGTTTTGAAGATCAGCCAAGAATCTCCATCCATAGTCAGCAGGCTTGGATGGAGAGGTTTAAAATTTTAAGAATGCAAGACGAAGCCTGAGGGAAGACTCTCGCCAAAGAGCTGCTGATTGAGGGCTGCCGTCCGCTTCTGCACCTTCTGCAGCGATTCTAGCACCTCGGCATCGGCGCCGTTCTGCTTCAAACGTTCGAGAAAATCTTGGCGGTAGCTCGGATCGATATCGAGGGCTTTTTCGCCTCTCATGCGGCCCGCCAGCTGATAGAATAGCCCCAGGCGTTGGTAGCTTTTCGCGGGCCAAGGTAAGGCCTTAAGTAGATCTGACCATTCCTCTACGGCGTGTGCCGGTACCACTGCTTCTGGACCCGCCGAGAGGGGGAAGCGACTGCTGATGCGAGCTAGCGACCAGATGCGTGGTTCGAGCAGATCCTTCTGCCCGCTGCTGATCTGCTGAGCTAAGACGCGGCCCGTTTGCAGTCGTTTGTCCATCGAAGCCCGCTCGAGAGCCGCTGCTAGACGTATCATCTCCGGCGAAGTGCTCCCATCTTTGCGAAGCTGAGGTAGTAGCTTATCGAGAATGCGGCTCTGCTGGGTCGGATCAAGTCCGCCAGCAACGCGTCTCCACATCAGCCACCACTGGTTTTCCAGCCTTCTGTCGTCGGCATAGACCTTATTCCAGCCGTGATCAAAGAGCGACCAGAGCTGGCGGATACGTTCCGGATCACGCGGCGAACCCCAGCCTGGCCGTAGACAGAAACCTGCCAGATAAAGCCAGGCACTCTCATGCTCGGCACTCTTCTGGCGCCGGTGCATGCTTTCTTGCAAAGGATCCCAAAGCTGTCGCAGGGTACTGAGGGGCCACTCCTCGCGTGGCAGACCCAAGATATCCTCCAGCTGACGAGGCAAAGCTTCGACGCGGAGGCCTTCGACTACGACGCTGCCTTTGGCAAAGGCTTTTTGTAGTAGCTGGACGGCCTGCTTAATTTTATCGGGCGCTACTCTCGCTTCAGTGGACGCGGCCGCAAGACTTTCGTCCTCAAACGTAGAGTTCTCACTCTCGGTGGACTCGAGTGCAAAGTTGAGACGCCAGCTCTGGCTGTCATCTTCCAAAGAACGGCAGCTCAGTTCGAAAACTCCAGTTTCACGAATCTGTGCCTCGAGCGCAACAGGAACCAGCCCACTCTTATTCTGCCCATTTTTAGGAGCGACTGCCGTCGTCATCGGCGGCAGCGCATGCCAGCTCAGAAGAAGCTCAGGCGCTGGCATGGGATCTTCGAGACTGCTATAAAGTCTAAACATCACAGGCTGGCCTACCCGCAGGTAGAGTCCGGGGGGAGCCAGACGCACCAGCTCAGCTCGCGCCTGTCCGCGTGGGACAAGACAGAGATAGTGAAGGCGACCATCGTTGCCGGAGAGTTCGACATAGAGCGAGCGCGGATAACGGTTCTCGACCAGACTGCTACCGTGATAGCGCTGCCAGGCATACCAGGCCGCACCGCGGGCGATAGCTAAGTCTGGCTCCGGATGATCACAGCGTTCGATCTCATGATCGGCTTGCCAGCTCTGCAGGACTTCGCGAATATGTTCCTGCAGAAAAAGCGGCGTCAGCGATCCACCGGCGCAGAGCAGAGCATCGACCTTCTGCGAACGAAGAAAAGCAGCGAGGTGCCGGGTTATAGCTGTGTCTTGGACAAAGGGAAGACCAAAATTCCGCAGACCGGCCTGGGGTCTATGAGGCGTATCGTTAGACCCCACTTTGGGGAAAAAGCCGCCCAAAATGAGGTCTTGTAACTCTCCTCTAGAAATCGAAGTGCTGGCGTAGGCAGCGAAGAGATCAGATCCGCTCGGTAGACTCACATGGAAGAGCTCGTCTGCTGGCCCCTGCTGAGTCAGGACGTCTTCTTTGAGTTGCCTAGCTTGACCAACGAGGAGCTGCCAAGCCTGCCGTGGAGCTTCAGTAGCACCGACCAGGCGCTCGCGTAAATTTTCGGCGAGTGCGAGATCGATGTTATCACCCCCTAGGAGCAAGTGCTCACTCACGCGAAGGCGCGTTATTTTCTCTCCGCCGGCGGCGATGCGTAGGAGCGTGAAATCGCTGGTTCCACCACCGATATCACAAACCAGGACCAGCTTTTCGCCACGCTGATTCTTGATCTCAGGGTGGTGACCGAACCAATCGTAGAAAGCCGCCTGCGGCTCTTCAAGCAGTTCTACATCTGCGGGATAGCCGGCCTGCCGAGCTGCATCTAAGGTAAGTCCCTGTGCGAGATCATCGAAAGAGGCTGGAACCGTGATCACGATGTGCTGCTCGTGGAAGGGCTGCGGATCGTCGCCGGCTGCAAACTGTGCATTCCAGGCATTGGCCATATGCTGCAGCAAGAGCTTTTGCACAGCGAGCGGACTGAGGCGCTCATCTCCGCTCAGACTCGCCGAACCCCAGGGCAAGATAGCCGCCTGACGTGTGCTCGGAGCACCGACACTCAACCAGGATTTAGCGGCGAAGGCAACGCGATCGGGCTCTTTGAGTGCACGAAACTTGGCTTCGCGACCCAAAACAAGATGAACGCGTTCGGTCGGGCTCGACCAGGGCAGTTGCCGGGTATTCTGCTTGACCATCGACTTGGGCATAAACCAGACGAAGGAAGGCAGCTTAAGCGAACTCCCAAGCTGACCTTCGCCTTCCCACTGAGGGATAGACAGGAGGAGGGGACGTGGGGCGCTCGCAGCTTCGAGATCGACGTAGGCCAGAGAGCAGTTCGTGGTACCCAGGTCAATCCCTATCGCGTAGCGCGCTTTAGCCATGTTCCTGCCTCAAATGAAATTCTAATTTCCAAGACTGGGGCGATTCGCTGTGTTGCATAGCCAGCTGCATCGTCCCCAGTTCTGTGAGCTCACTGGTAAGATACACGGGAAGCAGAGTTTCAGCATCCTGCTCGCTCGTCAGACGACATGATACCAGATTCAATTCTTCCAATTCAGCCGGTGCATTCCGCACAACGGCTCCCAGTGGATCGCCGGCGCGATTGTCGGCACTGAAAAGGCGGAAGCTGACTTCCTCGCCAGTCCAGAGACCAAACTGCTCGTCGGGTAGACTCAAAAGCTCACCTTCTTCTGTGCCCTGAGGCATGATGCAAAGGCCTTGCAGAAGAGGTTTGCGTCCAGGTATAGCCGGCTCATTGCTTTCGATGCCGATGTAGTAGGAGCGGGCCGCACCCGAGCGAACGCGGAGTTTCCTCCCTTCGGCTTTGATCGCTGCGAAAGCTGCAGCGCCATGCGCCACAGCGTGATCGAAGCTAGGATTTTCAAGTATGCTCAGTGATTTTCCCACCCAGCGTTGGAGCAGGCGGCTGAGGCGCTGACGCAGAGGAGGCGCGTGGAACACCCCACCGTTCAAGAGAACGTGCGTCGGCAAGAGACTGACTTCGTCGGCCCGCCAACGTTCGCCTATGCGTTCCTGCAGCAGCGACGAAGCTCTGACGTTAGCCTGAGCTTCTTGCAGAAAGTTAGCCAGTTGCTTGGTGATAGCCGGCTCTTTCTCATAAGGCAGTCCAAGCTCCTGCAGACCCAGCGAACGCTGACGAGGAACTTTGGTCGTCACATCGCAGACGGGAAAGAAGCCTTCGATCAGGACTTCAGCAACTTCCTGCCGCGTAACCGTGAGACTGATGGTTTGCGTGAAGAGCTGACTCCCACGCCCCGCGATCGCGATGGGAAATTCGTCGAGCATGTTAGTGCCGAGCAGGGCCTCCTTAGCGAGGCGTGCCTGATGCTGCAGGGCCTGAAACTGCCATATATCGAGGTTTAGGTTGTGCTTGTCCTGGAGGTGATAGGCCAAGGTCAGGTCCATGTTGTCGCCACCGAGCAGTAGGTGACGGCCGACGGCTATGCGATCGAGACGAAGATCGCCTTCTTCTTCCGACACCGCGATGAGACTGAAGTCGCTGGTTCCACCACCGATGTCGCAGACCAGGACCAGATCACCGACCTTCAGTTGCTTACGCCAATCTTTGCCCTGCGCGCCGAGCCAAGCGTAGAAGGCGGCGAGGGGTTCTTCCAGGAGAGTCAGATCCTGCCAGCCCGCTTCGCTAGCCGCAGTTTCGGTCCACTCGCGAGCGAGCATATCGAAGGAAGCGGGAACCGTTAGCACCAAAGGATGCTCACCGGCGTCGACCCCAGGATGCAGATCGTTCCACGCCGCGCGAATATGCGAGAGAAAATCCCGTGCGGTTTCGCGAGGTGTTTTTCGACCTTCAATGGCCGATTTATGCGGGAGCAGGGGTTCTTCGACATTCTGTCCGCGCCCGCCGTAGCAGAGCCAGCTCTTCGAAGAAACGATTGCGCGCTCAGGACTATGCTGAGCTAGTTCACGAGCCCAGCGGCCGACCAGGGGTGCTTGCCCCGAACTATCCCAGGGCAGAGTCCTATCATCCGGTGCTATTTCACCATCTGCGGGGATATAGAGCACCGAAGGCAAGAGCCCGTGCTTGAAAATCTGCGCCGGCCCTTCGAGCTGAGGAATCTCGAGCAGAGCGGGGGAGCTAGCAGAGAAAGGTTCGGCCCAGGAAACCGCGCAGTGCGAGGTGCCCAGGTCGATCCCGATAGGTATACGGTTTCCTGTCGTCATAGTCGATTCTCTTGCATGTCTATTTCAGCGGGAGCGATAATGCGAGCTGAGGCTGCAGCGTGCGGCATGCTCTGCGGCAGGCGGATCGTGCGAGCTTCCCAACCCCGGTGGAGGAGTCGACCCCGCGTCTGCACAGCGCTTGCCCCGTTCTCGCGACTCAGCAGACGAAACTTCGAGCTGTCCACTGTGGGTATATTGACCACACTGCCTTCGCTCTCTTCGCTGATAGGTTGAATATCGAAATAATCTTGAAGGACGACCTTGATGCCTTGATGCACGACGCGAGCTGCTGCTCCGACCTGGGCATCTGGCATCCGGTGAATTTCCGCCATTGCAAAATCCAAGAGGCGGCCTCGCTCCTGTAGGCTTCGCAGGAACTGGAGAACGGCAGTATCGGTAGCTTCACGCGTATGGTGGGCCGCGCCGCTGGCTGCCTTCTGTGCTCTCAGAGCTTGGAGTTCAGCTTCAAGATTCTTCTGCTTGGCATTGTTAGCATCGACCTCGGCCTGCAGAGTTTCCTGAAAACGCTCCGCTCGGTTCAACTGAGCTTGGGTATCTTGCCGCGCCGCTTGCTCCGCGTTGAGTCGCGTTTCGAGCTCTTGGGCTTTTCGTGTCATTTCTACTGAGCTCTCTTTAAGAGCTTGCAGCTGCGAGGCATCCTGCGCGCGGCGACGAGCGATGCGCGCTCCGGCTATGAGGCTGATCAGGGCAAAGGCCAGCCCCGCTCCGGCAGCGATGATCGCGACCTCCGCATTTTCCTTGAGGAGAGCCATAAAAGTAAGGGCGGCTGAGATCAGCGTGAGACTCAAAAGTGTGTTGGTCATCATCTCGGAGCACCTTTCGACCGTTGAAGGGGACTCCAGTTTTAAACGAGCGATAGCAGAGGAACAAGTAAATCCGCGTGCAAGGCTCCTTCTCAAGTTCCAGGTGACTGTGCCGATAGTGCCTAGTGAGACTTTGAAGGAGACTTTATGAGAATTATTAACAAAATCGCTCTAGCTTTAGCCCTGGGTCTGCCAAGTTCGGCAGCATTTGCCGGTCTTAGCTTCGCACCTTATGTAAGTATCAAATCAACCAAGAGCGTTACACCAGGTAAGAAAGACCAGTCTACAGAGACTGAGGTCATTAAGCAGCGTCAAGAGTACGGCCTTAGAGCTTCTTTGAGCTTCTGGCGCCTCTTTAAAACTCAGCTTTCCGTCGGTCAGAGCAAGCTGACCAACACCCAAAAGGTTAGCCAAGTCAAAGATGAATACGGCGAAATCGATATGAACCAGGAATTGAACGTCGATACCTCAGACCCCGACAAGCAGCTGCGTCTGACGGAAACTCAAAATGTAGGGAAATTTTCGCTGATTCTCGATCCCAGCTTCTCGATTTTTATAGCGCGCTTTAAGCTCGGTATAACGGCTAGGCAGCGGATCATTCAAAAAGACGAAACGGATGTGCCGAGCGTTAAGTTAACTGAGCCTATCACCTATAAGCCTCACTCTGGCGTAGGCTTTGGTGTCCGCATCACTCCCCGTATGTTTTTTATGGCTGAGTATGAGGTTTATCACTATATGTTCCCGCCCAAATTGGAGCCTTTTGAACGGGAACTCTCGGTCAGCTATAATATCTCAATGTAAACTTGCAGCTACGGCTGCTGTGTATTTGGGACAGTCAGGACGTAGAAAAAAGAGTGGAATGCGAATCTCTAGCCTATCGTTCTCAGGGCCCAACATTTGATAGGTGCCGCGCATATTTCCTGTAGGAGTGGCGAGCGGACAGCCACTTCGATAGGTATAGACCTCGCCAGGCTTGATGACAGGCTGCTTGCCTACCACACCTTCGCCAATCACATGTTCTTCGCGACCTTCGCCATCCCGAATGACCCAGTGTCGACTGAGCAATTGGAAGGGGCTATGGCCGTTATTCTTAATTGAGATGGTGTATGAATAGATAAAATAGTCGACGCCGCTGTTGCTTTCTTTGGCGATGAAATGCGGTTCGACGCTGACGCTTATGCCTGCAGTATCAGCAACGTACATACATCCTCCCCTTTGCCGCGCGCAGTGCATTATTTTCTTGCGCCCCCTTTTATATCACAGGGAAGATGCCTTGGGGAGTCGGGCTTAGAAGGAAAAAAGCAGAAGTTAAACTGGCCCAGCGGCTAAAGCAAGCTTGCCTCTAGCCCAGTTTTTTCAACAGTTCATTTTCGATAAGCTGGTCAATATCGTCCTGGCTTTGGCTCTGCCGACGCGAGAGATTGTCGGCAGCCTGGTAGAGTTTTTCGAGCTGGGCGGCTTTGCCTAGCAGGGTTTCAGGGATCGGATGGCTTTCGCGCAATTCGCGTAGGATCAGATAGAGAGTCTTAGCGCTTTCCATCATGAGTTGCCAATGCTTGTCGGTGATGACGGGAGAAGCTGGGGATTCATAGGTGCGCGCCACGTCGTCGACTATGCGCGCAAGGTTTTGCATTTCGGCAAAGCCCTTGGTCGCCTTCAGAAAGGCAAAGGCCCCGATGAGTCCATTAAAACGTTGGCCGACGCTGCGGACGAGGTCGGTGCGATTCTTATCTTTGGCGACGGTATTGAGCAGCTCGACCGTCTCTTTGAGGTGAGCTGAGGTTTCGAGTAGCGTGATGCTGCCCTTCTGCTCCGCTGTTTGGGTGCTAGCATGAGCGTCTGCAGCTGGAGTCGCTGGCTTTTTGCCTTCGCTCTCTTTAGGTGCCTGGAGAGCTGCACGAGTCCCGTGGAAGGTCTTGTTGAACTGGGCCTGAGCCATCGGCATAAAGTATATCTGGGCCAAGGGAATCAAAGTCTGGATCGCATCTCGCACCTGCAGCGACTGCCCTTCGTCGAGAAAGATGAGGATGCGACTATCGCCCGAAGATTTGTGCGCAGCGAAGAGCTCGAGGCTGACTTTCAGTTCAGCTGCCTTCATAGTGGTAGCATCGAGTACAAAGTTGCCGCAAAATTCATCTTGATCGAAATGAAGGAGGGCGCCTTGCATATGCTCAACTACAATTTTCTCCGCCGCGATTGCCGAACCGTTTAAAAACGTGATGGCCTTGCGTTTGAACTCTTTGTCTGAAGTCATGATAACGCTTTTGACATTTTCTTTGCGTAACCCAACTCTTACCAACGCACGTCCTCCTAGCACTCATAAGGCATATAGTTCACTATCGGTCGGAGTCTGCTGCAGCTTAGCTTTTCTATTTAAGTATCTGATATAAAAACGAAAAAGGCCGCCTTCCGGCGGCCTCGCAGAGTTCGAGTTTAGAGGCCACCGACATAAAAGGTGTAAAGCTGGTTCGTACTGAGTCCCGCCGCCTGTCCTTCGGGCTGCAACCAGAGCGAACGACGTAATTCGTAGCTGCTGCGTCCGAAGAGTTCATAGCTCTGGAGGTAATCGTTATTGTTATTCCTATAGAGAATCCGCTTTAGAGCTAGAGAACTGGGAGCTTCGGCCTTGAGATCGATTTCTGGATAGTTATGGTCCGCCCAGCTGAGCAGCATGGCAATCGACATATCCTCTAGGGGGCGGCTCGGGGGCATTGTCTCATTCTCAGCCGACATAACGATCGCACGACCAGCTGCTTTAGCTTCTGAGTAAACGGTATAGCTTGGATGGCACGAGGCACAGTGCTCACTCAGGAGAGGTTTGATGTGATCCGTAAAATTGATGGTGGTAGCTTTGAGAGCTGCCGGGCCCGATGGTTCGCTGTATTCACCTATCTGCACTGTGATCAGGTAGTTGCAGGACGATTGCACAGTTAGTTTGAGAAGCATGCCATCATCATAGACGCCTGATTTTTCGTGAACTTCAGATCGAGGACAGTTGTTACCTTCGCCTTGGATCTTGTAATAATAGCCCGTAATCATTTCATCGATATTAGGAATCTGCTGGCGAAGCGTCGCCCGATCCGGAAGGGTAAAGGTGAATTCTACGGGACTATTCGGAACAGCGTCGAGCGAGGCTGTCTTGGTCTGTCGACGTTCAATTCGCTCGACTTCCTGACCGCAGCCTATAGCGGCTGCGCATGTGAGTAAGGAAAAAAGTTGCAGACTTCTTTTCACGGCTCATTCCTCCAAAAACCTAAAGGAGGTGTCGGAGGACCGTGTGCCGGTCTCGATGATGGCAATATTTGAGCTATAAAATCAACGGATTAAAATATAAAATTAAGGGGATCGGACGAAATTCACTTGAGTCTAAAAATTATTTCACAATTCTGCCGTCTCAAGAACCGAGGATATGCCCCCCGCAAACCCTCAGCACGCTGCCGTTGATTCCCTGCGAGGAGGGGCTCGCGAGGAAACAGACCATTTCTGCAACATCGTCCGGAAGACCCCCCTGGCCAAGCGTCGCCAGTCTCCGAGCAAACTGCTTGGCCACAAATGGTATTTGGGCGGTCATGGGCGTTTCTATAAAACCAGGAGCGACCGCATTACAGCTTATGCCCTGCCGCGCAAGGTGAGTGGAGAGACCTTCGATCAGGCCTATGAGACCAGCCTTGGCGGTACCATAGTTGGTCTGCCCGTAGTTGCCAGCGAGAGCAACGATGGAAGACAGACAGATGACCCGTCCACCGTTAGCCAATAGACCTCTATGCAAGAGTTGGTGGGTCAGCTGCAGAGGGGCTTTGAGATTGATCTGCAGCACGCTATCCCACTGCGCTTTTTCCATCGCAAAAAGCGAGCGATCGCGCGTGATGCCTGCATTGTTGATCAAGATGTCGAGTGGCGCAGGACTGTTTTGCAGACGATCTACGAGAGAGAGCAGGTCGGATTCTAGGCTCAGATCAGCTTCTAAAGCTTCGCCGTCGACGTTGCTGGCCAACTCCCGGAGAGCTTGTCGATTCTGCGGTCGGTCGACTCCTATGACATGCACGCCCTCATCCGCAAGACGTCGGCAGATAGCGTAGCCTATACCCTGTGCAGCGCCCGTGACGAGCGCGCGTTTACCGGCCAGCGATCCAGCCAAAGGTGGAAGTTCGGCTAGCTCAGCCAGAGTACTGAGTCTTAAGATTTGCCCGGTAACGAAAGTGCAATGATCGGAGAGGAGGAAACTCACGATCGGCGCCAGCCGTTGCGCACTCTCAGGATGCTCCGGAACCTGCACTGCATTGACGACCGTGCCTTTGGCGCCCAACTCTTTGGCTAGACTGCGGACGAATCCTTCGACAGCTCGCGCACAGGCTCGGGCTTCGGGTGCCGCCGCTCCTGGCCATTCCTTGATGAGAATTACCACGCGATGATTGAATCCAAGTTGCTTCAGATGCGATTGGAAGAACTTGAAAAGCTGATCGAGTTCGGCAACGTTCTGAAAGGCTGTGCTGTCGAACACAGTACCTTGATAGGCGGCGATGCGGGTTAAAGCACCTTTGCTTTCCCCCACATTCAGCGATTCATCCTTCACAAATGTCACAAGGCCCTTCTGTGCACCAAGAGCCTTCTTGAGATCGGCAGAGTAGGGACCCGCTGCGTTCATGAGCACCTGCTTGCCATGCAGGAGGTCATCTGACCAGGGACGAAAGGCGCGCAAAAGCTGAGGTGGAGTCTTGATCCCGATGCGCTTGAACATCAGGCGGGTCAAAGGCAAGCGCCCCAATTCGGTCCAGGCATCCAGCATAATCTTCCTCTTCCTCTCCCCGGTCTCGGGTCTCGGGTCAGCACAACCCCTCACGGCAGTCCACTAAACTAACAAAGGCGAACTCGACTCTCAAGCTTTCTCAAGCTCCCTGAGCGGTCTTCTTTGCTTCAAGACTGGCGCTTTTTTCACGAAAGCCCAATTCCCACCTTTCGGTAAAGCCCGAAATGTCGCCACTAAGACTTTAAAGCTCAGCCAACGTATGACCGAAGAGCAAGGGAGTCTAATAAGGACAATGAGATGAGCGGTGCCCTCTTGCGACAGACAGCGAACTCTCTCGCCTCCCCGGAACAGATTCCGGGATACTGTAGACTCGAAAAGATTTTCGAGAGTCCGCGCAGCCGCGTGTTTCGAGCGGAACGTGAAAGTGATGGCAAGTCAGTCATTCTCAAGCTCCTCCAAGAAGATTTTCTAGAGCGCCATGAAATAGCCCGCTATAAAAACCAGTTCCGAATCGCATCGGAAGCCAGCCTGAGTTGTGCTCCCGCGATCTACGCCTACGAGAAGCATCACAACGCACCCATGATCGTCTCTGAGGACTGTGGCGGCAATTCGCTGGATGAGCTCTTGGGCAAGGGGCCTTTAGAGCTCTCTCTGGGCATCGATATCGCCGTGCGGCTCGCCAAAGCTCTGGTCGAAATCCATTCGAAAAATATTATTCACAAAGATATCAACCCCAGCAATATTCTCTATGTCAAAGCCAGCGGGGATATCAAAATCATCGACTTTGGTATTTCAACGCGCCTCTTTCGAGAGCAGGCTCA
>JBGSTX010000258.1:0-8873 GCA_041736305.1 Oligoflexus sp.
GAGCGGACACCAAAACGGGCTGAGATCTCAGGATTATCGTCGACGTTCACCTTCGCGACGGTGATTTTGCCTTGGTATTGTTCCGCAAGTTTTTCCAAACTAGGGCCAATCGAGATACAAGGACCGCACCAGGGGGCCCAAAAATCAACCAAAACTGGATGTTCTGATTGGAGTACGACTTGCTCGAAATCTTGGTCTCCGACTGGCTTTGTAAAATTTCCCATGATTTTCACCTTCAGGTAATGGAGTCAGTTCGGCAGCACGAACCACCTGGACCGACCTTAATAAAATAAGTCCCTGGCCTCTCCTGTCAAGACGATCAATCGACAAGTTTTGGATCGAGAGCATCCCTAAGAGCATCCCCGACGACATTGAGGGCGTAAAGTATCAGAAACATAGCTGTCGACACTCCAGCCAGGGGCCACCAAACCCCGTTTATGAGCTCGCCTGTAGCATCAGCCACCATAGTGCCCCAGCTAGCGCCATTCTGTATGCCGACTCCTAGGTAAGTCAAAATAACCTCAGCTTTTATTGCGCTTAGCATACTGAGAGAAGCGCTAATAATTCCGAGATGCAATACGTTTGGCATGATATGCCGGAACATGATGCGCTGGTTTCCGGCTCCTAGAAGTCTGACCGCCAGGACATACTCGAGGTTCTTGTGCTTCATCACCTCGCCCCGAATTAATCGGCAGAGACCAACCCAGCCTACGGCTCCCATGGCCACACAGATCGATGTCAGACCTTTGCCTAAGGCATACGAAATACCGATGAGCAGAAGGATACTGGGGATAGAGGAAAGGACCGTGTAGATCCACATAATCATGTAATCAACTTTGCCACCGTAGTAGCCAGCCAGTGAGCCAGTGAAGAGACCCACGGGGATGCTGATGAGAGTTACCAGAAAGCCGATAGTCATAGCCGTCTTGGTACCAATCAGAATTTTATAGAGGATAGATCGTCCGAAAATATCGGTGCCAAGCAGCTTTGCAAGTTCGAAGCTAGGCATCTCGTAAGACTCACCCACCCGCTCCTGAAAGTCAGGCAGGAGACCGATGTAACCGAGGACGGCGACCAATATATACAAAAGAACGATAGCAAAACAAAGGAGCACGAACTTTTTGCGCTTCAAGCGCTTCAGGGCTCGCTTGCCTAGGCTCTCGCCTTCTTGCTGCTGCGTCTGGATTGGTTCGATAGCTTGCATAGTCTCTGCTCTCTCCACCTTATCCCTCATACTAGTCTAGCTGAACCCTCGGATCGACATAAGCGTACAGGATATCAGTAATCAGGTTAAATACTGTAAAACCTATGGCTATCAAGACAGTCAGGGCCTTGATGATTGGGAAGTCGCCGTTGTTGATCGCCGTGATTAAGATGTCGCCAGTTCCGGGGATTGAGAAGAACCTCTCCATGAGAAAGGCACCCAGAATTAAAGTCGGAATGTTAATCACCGTGTAAGTCAGAACCGGGATCATCGCATTTTTCATGATGTGCTTGAACATGACATCGCGCGGTGAGCAACCTTTAGCGAAAGCTGTTCGCACATAGTCGGCCTTCGTCTCGTCGAGAAAGACCGTACGAAACAGCCTGATATCAGGACCGGCGCTGACGATTGTGATGATGATCCAAGGCAAGATCAGATAGGGCACTCCGTCCAAGCCAGGTTCGTAACCGTTGATAGGGAACCAACCGAGTATGAAAGCGAAGACATACTGAAAAAACATGATGTAAACGAGGTAGGAAATACTCATTCCCGCAACGAAGAGGAATGTGCTGTAGCGATCGATCCACGATCCCCTATAAAAAGCGATCAAGACCGCTATCGCTAAGTTGAGCACTAAACCGACGACAAAAGGCGGCACCGTGAGCCAGAGGGAAACAATAGCCCCATGTCCGAACATCTCGCTGAGCTTATCACCGCTGGTGTAGGATTCACCGAAATCGAGGGTGACAATCTGCTTAAGAAACGCAAGGTACTGCATATATAAAGGCTGATCGAGGCCCCATTTGGCTTGCAGTCCGGCTATCGCTTCCGGTGTCGCATGATTGCCGAGCGCCATACGCACGGGATCCTCTCCAACAGTCGTGAAGAGGAGAAAGACTAAGAGAGAGACCCCCAGGATGATGGGGATCATCTGCAAAATTCGACGAACAAGATAGGCTAGCATGGTGCGCCTTTCACTTCGGAGCTACATCGAAGTACTTGTAAGGATATTCGTCCATCATATGCCGCTTGAAATTGCGGACATCTTTTTGCAGGAGGGCCGCAATGATCTGATTGTAGAGCAGCACGTAGGGCACCTCCTCCTTGACGATGGCGTCCATTTCCGCGGTAATCTTGAAGCGCTCAGGACCATTGGGCATGTCCTTCATTTTTAAATAGAGCTCGTCATAACGCGCATTTTCAAAATTCCCATCATTTGGGAGAGGAGCCTTATTTGGCCCATAAAGAAGAGCATAGAAGTTTTCAGCATCAGGGTAATCAGCATTCCATCCAGCATCGGCCAGCTGAAAATTACCCGCTTCGGTTTTCTTCAGAAAATTCGAAAAGGTCTGAAAGTTGCCATTGACCTTGATACCGACTTTCCCGAGTGAGCTGCGGATGTATTCGAAAAGCTGTCGCGCATCTTTGCTGGTGCTTCGGTATTCAATATTCAACTCAGGCAAGCCTTTGCCTTCGGGAAAACCTGCTTCTGCTAGCTTCTTCTTCGCAAGTTCCAAATCTGTCTTGTACCACTGGGATCCTGTATCCTTCGAGCTGCCGGCGATTTCAGCGGGGATCAGTGATTGTGATGCATAACCACGACCGTTGAGCATGAGGTTGATATAACCTTCGTAGTCTATCGCCGCAGCAATTGCCTGACGGAGAGCTTTGTTTTTACCGACTAGCTTGTCCTGGAAGCTGAATTTCAGGTAGGTGGTCGAGAGGCTAGGAGCATAATAGAGACTGAACTTGTCGGCAAAAGCCGGCTTCAGTTTAAACTGTTTGTCATCGAAACGGTCGATCATCGCTTGAAAATCATCACGGTTGATCCCAACCCAATGCAGCTGACCGCTCTTGAATTTTAACATAGCGGGTTGGGGCTCTTCGATCAGCGGCAGCTGAATCTCGTCGACAAAAGGAAGTTTTTGGCCTGCGGCAGCTAAAAGACCTTTTTCCTGGTCACCAGCTTCGCCTTCAGTTGGATAGGTCTCCCAGTAATTGGGATTCTTGCTCAGTACAGTAGTGCCACGGCGCGAATAAGTTTTCATGACGAAAGGACCCGTGCCGACCGGGTTCTTATCGAAGTCATCTCCGTACTTCTTCACCGCTTCTGGGGCCACGATCGACATCTGCGAAGCTGCGAGAGGATAGAGGTTGAGGGGACTGTCGCTGGTGAATTGCATCGTGAAGGAGTAATTGTCGACCTTCTTTAAACCAGGCACGTCCAGCTTGTTATAATCGAAGCCTTTGGCTTCTTTCTTCGACTTCTCGCGGAATTCATCCAGACCGACGAGACGACCTGCGAAAAGAGTATAGCTACGGTCGTTCACGTGATGATCAGCGAAACGCTTAATAGAAAAGATCACGTCGTCAGCGTTTAATTCCCGACCTTTTCCTTCCGGAAAACACGCATTATCATTGAATTTCACACCTTTTTTAATGGTAAAAAGATAGGTGTTGCCCTCTTTCTTCTCCGGCATTTTCTCGAGCAGGGCTGGCTGGAGATCGTAAGGCCGTTTTAGGTAGTGGTACTGGAAGAGAGTATCATAGAGACTCCGCACCATTAGAGCCGAGGCTGCATCGAATTGCTTATGGGGATCGATGCTTTTTTCTTCAGCCGTTCGCAGGTGATAGAAAACTTTTGGGCCACCTTTGCCGCCGCTCGCCTTGGCTTCTTCACCAGGCTTTTTCTTAGTACAAGCTGATCCGAATGTAAGAAGGCTACCGAGCAGGCAGCTGAGTGTGACAAGACGTTTAAAACTCATGACTTGAGAGCCTCCTTCTGTTTGATTTCCTCAGCAAAGTGACAAGCCACCTGATGGCTTGCATTGTGGCCGAGGGCTCGCAAAACTGGCAGGTCAGCGCGACAGCGAGCCTGCACATGGGGACAGCGGGTATGAAAGGTACAGCCGGAAGGAGGACGACTCGGACTGGGTACATCGCCTTCCAAGACTTCTACTTTTCCCACGCGACGTGGATCTGGCTTAGGTGCCGAACCGAGGAGGGCTCGGGTGTAGGGATGGGAAGTATCTTTATAGATATCTTCAGCCTTGGCGAGTTCAACGATACGCCCAAGATACATGACGGCGATCCGGTCTGAGATATAACGAACGATGTTGAGATCGTGCGAGATGAAAATATAAGTGAGTTGGAATTGCTGCTGAAGTTCTCGCAGCAAATTCAATATCTGAGCCTGAATAGAAACGTCTAGGGCCGACACAGCTTCATCGCAGACGATGAGGCTAGGATTGAGGGCCAGAGCCCGTGCGATGCCGATTCTTTGCCGCTGCCCGCCACTGAATTCATGAGGAAACTTATTGATATCTGAGATCCTGAGACCGACGAGACGGACGAGCTCGCTCACCTTCGTCCGACGTTCTTCGGCATTACCAATGCCATGGAGTAGGTAAGGCTCCTCTAGAATGTCGGCAATTGTCATGCGCGGATTCAGCGAAGCGTAGGGGTCTTGGAAAACCATCTGAATTTGGCGCCGGAAATCCTTCAGAGCTTTTTTTTCGAGCCCAGCTATATCCTGCCCGCGGAAGACCACTTGGCCCGACGTTGGCTGATAGAGGCGCACGATGGTTCGGCCGAGAGTGGACTTGCCACAGCCTGATTCCCCGACCACTCCGAAAGTCTCACCTTCTATCAGCGTGAAATTCACGTCGTTGACGGCGAAGACGTTGCCGATCCGCTTTTTCATCAAGCCGCCGCGGATCGGGAAATGCATATTGAGATTTTTGACTTCGAGCAGAGTCTTCATCTGTTCAAACCTTTTCCGCATGATAGCAGGCCACGCGATGCCCACTGCTCAGAGTCTCGAGCGGAGGATGCACCTCGAAGCATGGGCCTTGGGCTAGAGGACAGCGGGTATTGAAACGACATCCCTGAGGCAGGTTACGCAGACTAGGGACGGTCCCTTCGATGGTATAAAGCTTCTCCATCTTTGTGACCGTCGAAGAAGGAATCGAATGGAGCAGTCCCTTGGTATAGGGATGCTTAGGGTTTTCGAAAATTTCCATGACATCGCCATATTCCACGGCCTTGCCCGCGTACATGACGACTACATGATCGGCCATCTCAGCAACGACCCCGAGGTCGTGCGTGATGAAGAGGATCGCGGTATGCTTTTCGCGCTGCAGCTCTTTCATGAGACGGAGGATTTGTGCTTGAATCGTGACATCGAGAGCGGTGGTCGGTTCGTCGGCGATAAGCAGGCTCGGTTCGCAGGCGAGAGCCATCGCGATCATTACGCGCTGGCGCATGCCGCCCGAAAGCTGGAAAGGATATTCGTGAAGGCGCGTCTCAGGATCGGGAATGTGGACAAGTTTGACCATGCGCAGAGCTTCTTGCATGGCTTTACTGCGCGACATCCCTCGGTGGATCCGAAAGACTTCGGAGATCTGTTCGCCGACGGTGTAAACGGGGTTCAAGGCCGTCATGGGCTCTTGAAAGATCATCGAGATTCTATCACCGCGAATCGCGCGCATTTTTTCTTTGGAGTAGGCGCCGATATTGTTGCCTTCGAAGATGATCTCACCGTCTTCGATGAAGCCGTTGGCGTCTTGCACCAGACCCATGATCGACATGGCGGTCACGGATTTGCCGCAACCTGACTCGCCTACTACTGCTAGAGTTTTGCCCTTTTCTACAGCAAAACTGACTCCATCGAGGGCACGTACTTTGCCGGTTTCGGTGTTGAAAACCGTCCGGAGATTTCGCACCTGAAGCAAAGCATTTGATGGTTGCATGAACCGATTTCCCGCCAAATTGGGTTCACCAGAAATAAGTGACCTTCCTTCTAATCTATTTCTCCGGGACTTGCAATTAGGATGCACGGCCAGTCAGAGGCCCTAAGTCGGCTAGCCGACTCGGATAGCCTTAAAAGCTAATATTTTAAACCAGCTTTAGATCGCTACCTTCAACGATCGTGCGAGCCCATTTGATCACTTGGAAATCGAGCCAGCGCCTGTCTCCAAAAGGCGTTTGCTCTCGACTTATAAAGCCAAGATGACCTCCGGATGTCTGCAGGGAAAGTCGCACAGACTTGCTATATCGAGGCTCTCGAACTGACTCGGGAGGCACGATAGGATCATCGGCAGCAGCCAGGATCGTGGTGGGAAGTATAATATTTCCAACAGTGTGGCGCGGTGAACAACGGTTATAGTAGTCGTGCACATCGACAAAGCCCCCAAAAGGAGCGGTAACAAACTCATCGATCTGACGTAATCGAGAAGCGTGCAAATATTTCTTTGCGAAGTTTTGGTCGATGAGGCCCTGATGCAAAAGTCTCTTTACCAGTAGCTTGGCATAGTAGAAGTCGTAGGCTTTGTTGCTAGGCCTACCCAATGCGGCGGAGCTTGCTGTTAAGTCAATAGGGGCACACACTGCCATTGCTGCTTTTATCTGACTGAGTTCTGCCAACTCTTTTTGCTTCGTTCCCAGCAGATTCAAGAGGATCGTGCCAGAGAGAGAAAATCCAACCGGCAAGATGGGAGCATCAGGCCAGGTCTCTGCAATCTTGCGTAGCCCTGCCAACACATCGGCTACTGATCCGGAATGGTAGATGCCGCGCGCTTTGCGTGCATGCATACCGCACCCACGATGGTTGTGACGAACGGCGCGCAGCCCAAGTTTATTTAACTTGCGTGCGATGCGAAGCTTATAGGCGGACTCAGAGCAGCCGCCGAGTCCGTGAATGAGATAGACAATGGGCGTCTCGGGTTTAACAGCTTTTGGATGATCGACGTCGAGAGACAGCTCATCCCCATCGCTCAGTTTGACGAAAAGCGTCTCCGGCTCAGGCATGGATGGCGCGTTGGCGTAGACAAAAGCAAAGATCGTTTGTAGATGTCCCCCACGCAGCAAGGGGTGTGCTTGGAAACTTGAGTGCATCGACATGCTCTTTCATGTTATGTCAGCGGCCAGACTCAGGCATTTCGAAAAATTCTCGAATTTTCCGCCCCCTACAAAAGCCTTGACAAAATTGTATGCGCCACCATAAATAAGCATGGCATCAGGATAACTGCGCAGAAGATCTTAGAAAATATCGTCGCAGGAGGTTTGCCTTGTCGTTAGCCCAGCTACTCGGTCTTTTTATAGTTCTGCGCTTGGCTCAGCAACTCATTGAGACGGGCCTCTCCTGGCTCAATTATCGCTATGTACAGAATCCCGATCGACGGCTTGAGGCGAGTCGGGTTCTCGGCATTTCCGCGGCGGAAATGGACAAGGCCCTATACTACGCGAAAGATAAATTTTGGTTTGGACAAATTTCGGGCTGGTTTAGTTTCGTCGTCAGCCTGCTCTTCCTCGCTATGGGTGGACTCGGTTGGGTAGAGTCGACTGTATCCGGCTGGACTGGGGGCCCTCAGCTTCGTCCTATTTGGACAGGTCTTGGATTTTTTGCTCTTCTCGGCTGCCTCAGCTATCTTTTAAGTATCGGCTTCACTTATTACTTCACCTTCGTCATCGAGCAAAAGCACGGATTCAATCGGCAGACTCTAGGCGGCTTTGTCGGCGACCAATTCAAGACCTTGGCCCTTGGCGTAGTCTTAGGCGGCCTCCTTCTGAGTCTCTTGCTTTATGTGATGGATGCGATGGGATCTTCGTGGTGGTGGATTGCCTGGCTTCTCTTCTTCGCCTTCAACCTCATCACGGCCTGGCTCTATCCCAGTCTTCTGGCACCTCTCTTCAATAAATTTAGTCCACTCGAAGAGGGCGAGCTCAAAGACTCGATTTTCAGCTTGGCCCGTAAAATAGAATTCCAGGCCGATGGCATATCTATCATGGATGCTTCCAAGAGATCGTCCCATGGCAACGCGTATTTCACCGGCGTCTTCGGCAAAAAAAGAATAGTCCTCTTCGATACCCTTATTAAGTCCATGCAGAAGCCTGAAATCGTAGCAGTTCTCGCCCATGAACTAGGTCACTTCAAACTGAATCATGTGCGTTGGTCACTGATCCGAAGTTTCTTTACCATGGGTTTGATGTTTTTTCTTCTGAGTCTCTGCCTTCCGCTAGCACCCTTCTATCAAGCCTTCGAGCTGACGGGTGTTTCTAACTACGGGGCTCTTACCGTCTTTTCCCTATGGTTTGGTCCGCTCAGTTTTATTCTTCAGCCCTTAGGCAGTCTCATCTCGCGTCGTAATGAATTTGCTGCCGACTCATTTGCTCTGCAGCACGTGGATGATCGACGCTCGCTCGGAGATGCACTGCTGAAGCTTCGTGAAAACAGTCATGTCGTGCCGATTAGCCATCCTTGGTATTCGGCTATCTACCATTCTCACCCGCCCCTCCTCGAACGACTTAAGGCTATGGGATATATCGGGTGACGGCTACGTCCGCTATAAGGTGACAGTATGCAGAAACTGACTTCACGGCAACTCAAGGCCTTCGACTTTATCCGCTCTCACACCGATCGCCTCGGCTATGCGCCGACCCTTCGTGAGCTATGTGAATACATGGGTTATAAAGCGGTTGGCTCAGCTCAAGATGTGATCGCTTCGCTACGCAAAAAAGGCTATCTCACGACTCCTGGTAAACAGTTCGCCCGCTCTCTGACTCTATCCGATCAGGGTAAGCAGTATTATGGCGTTCGCCTGGTTCATAAGCGTGACCCTGAAGATTCCTATCTGGTTCCGCGACTAGGGTCGGTGCCGGCAGGTACGCC
>JBGSTX010000015.1:0-4734 GCA_041736305.1 Oligoflexus sp.
GCAAGTATACTCTACGATTCGAGCCCAATCAGTTTCCTCCTGCGAAGGCATTTTGGTCGTTGACTATGTATCGGCTTCCTGAGAGTCTGCTTGTTGCCAACCCGATCAATCGCTACCTCATCAATTCTCCCATGCTACCCGACTTGAAGTTGGATGCAGATGGTGGCTTGACAATATATGTCCAAAAGAATTCTCCAGGGCCGGATAAAGAATCCAATTGGCTACCCGCTCCAGATGGTCCCTTCTCGGTGGTGATGCGTATCTACTGGCCTAAAGAGGAAGCCTTGAGTGGATCCTGGAAGACTCCTTCTATGAAAAAGTTAGAAAATTAGGACTGATTTAGGATGGGTGGGTGAACCGTTTGAGTTTCATAGTTTTCTGCTGAAGAAGCTTTAGCAAAGGACCTCCGTCTCTTGCATCAGCTTCCTCGAAGCTGATGCTTCGGCCTCAGCTCTCTTTTGCTCAGGTGCTTACTCCTGTCTCCTGCATATCAAGATCCTGCGCAGAGTCCTCCTTAAAATCTTCTCGCGAATAGCGCTTCAATCCCTCGGGGCAAAAGCTTAGGACCGGACAGCGGTGGCAGGCCGGATTGCGGATCGTGCAGCAGCGCTGCCCGTGCAGCATGAGGACCTCATGGTTATCGTAGACTTCCTGCGCAGAGAAATTCTCCGGCAGCTGCGCGGCAAGGATATCATGCATCTTGCTCGAGGGCAGCCGGGGTCGAATCAGTCCCAGACGCTCGGCGACCCGCTGGTGATGGCAGTCGACGGGAAGGGCTGGAATTCTTAGTCGGCTAAAAAGGAGGACTGCGGCGCTAGTCTTTGGACCGACGCCTTGCAGCTTTTTCAGCCAGTGCCGTGCCTCGGAAGGCGAAAGCTCCGCTAGAAATTCCAGCGACAGCGATCCATCGCGCAATTCAGTTATGGTCTGGAGAATGGCCTTGATGCGAGGCGCCTTTTGCTCAGGCCAGGTGGCAGCATGGATAGCCGCCTCTATCTCCGCAACAGGAGCATCACGCAAATACTCTCGTCTGACAGTTCCAATGAGCCGTTCTATGAAAGGGTGAGAGACGGGAGCATGTGGGACGCTTTTGATTTCTTCTATTCCCAACACTCTTAAACGTAAGCGGCTTCGCCACCCTGAGCGATGATGATCTTGCCTTCCTCTTCGAGTTTCCTTGCGATCTGCACGATCTCGTACTGCATGGACTCGACATCCGATAGCTTGACGGCTGCCATGGCTTCCATATCTTCCCGCAGCATCTTCGCAGCGCGTTCGGACATATTGCGGAACACCAGCTCGGTGACGGCTTCGGAAGCCGTCTTGAGCGAGACCATCCACTGTTCGGCTTTGACGTGCTTGATGATTTCCTGGATGCCGCGATCGTCGATCTTGGCCAAATCGTCGAAGACGAACATGAGCTGCCTTATCTGCTCGGCCAGATCCGGATCGCGTTCTTCGAGGCTGTCGAGAATCTGCTCTTCGGTGGCTTTGTCGATGAGGTTGAGCATTTCGGCGATGGGTTCGACGCCACCGATTTTCTGGCTCGAGATGGAACCCATGGCTTGGATTTCGTTTCGCAAGACGTCGTCGACTTCATCGATGATCTCCGGCGCCACGGCATCGAGGTTGGCAATGCGGAGAATAATCTCCGTGTGCAAGGCTTCCGGGAGGAGTTTGATGACCTCGCCGCATTTCTGCGGATCAAGGTGGGCGAGGATCAGGGCTATAGTCTGGGGGTGTTCGTTCCGGATGAAGTTGGTCAGCGTGCGGGGATCGATGAGTTCGAGGGCATCGAGGTTAGCCGAAGAGCCGAGGGCCAACTGTTCGATAAGTTCGTCGGCCTCACCGCCTTTGAAGGCGCTGCCGATGACTTTCATGGTAAACTCGTTGCCACCGTAGAAGAACTTCTTATTTTGCTGAAGAATTCCATAGAATTCCATCATAACTTCGTCGATGATCTCTTGTTCAAGACGGCCGAGACGACTCATAGCGCTACCGATGCGCTTGATTTCGAACTCAGTCATGCTCTTGAAAATTTCAGCGGAAATTTCTTCGCCGAACGAAAGCAGCAAGATCGCTGCTTTCTGCGCCCCAGTGTATTTGTTGGTAGCCAAGGCCCACCTCATGTAGCTTCGAACCGATCTGTCAACTCTATTGTATGTCACATGGGCGTCAAAAGGCAGAGTCTGTCATGCCTTTGACACAGCGGCCGGGCAGCTTTTTCCTGCCTGAGAAAGCGGTTTACGATGCAGGCGCTTCGGCCTATGCTGAGCCTCGCGTCCGATTCTTTTGTAAGCAGGGGATAGAGTGTAATGAGCAGTTTAAGAGCGGCTATACTCACGATAGGGACCGAAGTCAGTACGGGACAAATCATCAATAGTAATGCCAGTTGGATTGCCGATCAGCTCGTCAACTTAAAGATCGATCCTGTCTGGCATCTGACGGTCGCCGATGTACCTGCGGAGATGTTGGCGGCCATGGACGTGGCTGCGGCGCGGGCCGATATTATCCTTATCACCGGTGGTCTAGGCCCAACCTCGGACGATATCACGCGACAGATCGTCAGTGAGTGGTGTGGAGATCAGCTGCGCTTCGATGAAGCTTCGTGGACAGCTCTCGTCGAACGCTTCGAGCGCCTCGGCATTCCTGTGCCCGAAAGCAATAAGCAGCAGTGCTTTTTTCCAAGTCGTGGCCGCATCGTTGAAAATCCAGTGGGCAGCGCCCGGGCCTTTGCGGTGCAGAGGGGCAAGAATCATATCTGGTCCCTGCCGGGGCCTCCTGAGGAGATCAAAGGTATTTGGCGTCACAGTCTTCGGGAGGAGTTGGCTCATCTGGCCAAAGACAGCAGCGGCACGCGGCTTTACCGTTGGCACTGTCTTGGGCTCAGTGAATCGGCCATAGGTGAACTGGTCGAGGGGGCGATAGCAGGCTCGCGTTTGACCTCGGGTTATCGACCGCATTTCCCCTATGTTGAGATCAAGATGTGGTGCGATGATGATGCTATCGCTACAAGTGCTCCCTATTTTGCGAAGATTGAGGCGGTTCTGAAGCCATGGCTGGTGGCGCGCGATGATGAGGATTGTGCTCTGCTCTTCTTAGAAAGTTTGCGAGAGTATAAAGAGGTCTGGATCGACGATGATGCAACGGCAGGGGCTTTGGCCGACCGCTTGGGGCAGGTCTGGACGAAGGCCAAGCTCGATACAACGCGCATCGTTTTCCGCGAGAGATTTCCCTTTGTTGGTGAGGAAGAGCTTCCTGCATGGACTGCGGCTCCTCCTCAGGGAGTGCTGCACCTGCGTCTGAGCCCGATGAGAGGTGATGGTACAGCAACGATCAGCTGGCACAGTCCCCAGCAGAAGCGGGAACAGACGATAAAAATGCCGTTTAAGCGCTCTCCCGCTCGGGTCGATCGCGAACGGCGATTTATTACTGAGAAGAGTCTAGTTCTGTGGTGTCGGGGCGAAGGAAAGAATCTCCTAGCCTAAGCTATCGAGGCGATCATCCTCCTCGGTGTGGGATAAAGGTTGATCGTAAAAATGCCGCAAATTCAGGGCGACTTGTGAAGATACTCTAACATTATTTTCTTGATCAGGGTTTGATAGGGGATTCCGACGAGCTTGCTTCGTGCTTTAAAAGCTTCCAGAAGCGGCACCGGCATCTTGATGCTGATGAGGCGCTGAGGATGCTGTGCTCTGGGATCAAGCATTTTTTGGAAGTTTTCTAAAAATTCGATGATGCCAGTGACGTCTTCCGGTGAATCAAAAACTGCGTCTTGCTTAGTATACTGGAGAAGAGGACCCTCAACTTTTGGGTTTGGCAGATTTTTATCATTTCCCTTTTTTTCGGCCACGGATGATCTCCAATGCTTTGATATCTTCCAAGTCCTGAGGTCGAGCGCTGACCCTTTTCATTCGAATTAAATCATCTATAGACAGAACAGAGACCTTCCTAAGGCCGAACGAATAACGCACAGCGTGTAAAGTTCGCAAATCATGGGTAATGATCACATCGAGGCATTCTAAGGGATTCATTGGATTTATAAATCCCCATGCTATCATGTTTCTTTTTTCAATGTATTCCTGTCGAAACTGAAAAACTTCATTGGCACGTAACGGCAGTCTGGGTTCGAGTCCTATGGACCTCATGGCCGCTTCGCAGTTTATAAAGTCATTCTCGCTGTGCTCAATGATGCAGTCGATATCAATTGTGCCGCGGGGAGCACCATGCAATGCCAAGGCATAACCCCCGACAATACTATAAGGAACTTTGAAGGTTTCAAATGCGGCAATAACTCTTTCAAAGAATGACATGCCATCTCCACTTCAGTATATACCGATATATACCAGGGAACTAAGCCACATTCAAAAGATTTTTTTGACGCAAGTCTAGATCGATTGCCAATACGTCGATACCCGAAAACTTTCGTTGGGTCTCGCGTGTCCTTGAACCAAAATCGATGATCTAGTTTTCGAAGCCTAGGGCTGAAGCAGCTTCCACATTTACTTGACAAATCTGATCGTTTAATACATTTGTATGGCACCCGCTAATCTTCAAGGATTCAAGGGCTATGCAACTCTCAATTAGTCAAACAGCCGCTCTACTCGGAATATCTATCGGGACTCTTCGCCGCTGGGATAAGGATGGCTACCTGAAGCCTTCGTTCAGAACGATAGGTGGTCATCGCCGCTATGACTTGCAATACCTTGAGGAACGTTTCTTCGACAAAAAGCC
>JBGSTX010000329.1:0-4697 GCA_041736305.1 Oligoflexus sp.
TCGCAACTCGCTAGGTGTAGGCTTGAGCGCCCCGCCGTTATCGGTGGTTTCATCTCCGGTGTCACCACAAGCACTCAGGCTGAGAGTAAGAGCCAAGGCTGAAAAAATAACAAATTTCCGCTTCATGTTTTGTCTCTTATCAGTGCAGGGTCGCGAAGCATTCAGTATGAATAGCTTCTAGCGACCTGCGGTAGAGGGCTCGGCTTTAAGGATAATGATAGCTTTAGACAGCCCGCCTTTTTCCACGATCTGCGCCACCAGCGGATTGCTTTCAGAGCCGCTTTTGCCTTTGTCCTGGCCTGCCCGCAAGAGGGCGTCTTTGATCACAGGGTCGCCAGCGCCGCTGACCTCGCCTATCTTCCCTTCGGCGCGGGCCATGTTGTAGAGATCGATATCTTTAGCCCCGAGTCCGATCAGCGTACTTCTTAGCAAAGCTGCTCGGTTTTCGGCTAGTTCTTCTTGCGTATCGTTGCCGCGATCTCCAGCCTTTGAATCTTTACTGTCTTCCATTTTGTCACCCCAAGACGCAATAATGACTTGTTTGGGGGCCCCTTTTAAGAACAAGGGTTGAAGAGCATCGCGCAGCTTTCTCTTGTCCTGATTCGAGAGAGTCGAACTTCTCGGCATGAAGCTAACGCTTGAAACAAGAGGATCTACCGCAATTTGACTTGGAACTCCTGGAGTTGGAGCCGGTGCTGTATTGGCAGAAGGATTTGGAGTCGCTGAAATAGTCCCTTCGGCCATAGCGAGTGAACTGCAAAGAAGTGGACTCAAAACAAGCAAAGATATTTTCATAACATCTCCAGGTATCTTTTAATAACCACAGGCATTGAAGCAGTATTCATGCCAGGCATATGCCCCAGTAAATGCTCAAAAAAAAGTGTACCCTTAGCAGGATACACTTAACCGGAAAAAATCAAGAATGCACTCTACCTGGTCTGCAAAAGATCAAACGCGGACTGTGCGAAGAAAACGATTCACAGCCTCACGCGTTTCCTGCCTCTCCCAACCATATAGGTTCTGCAAGCAGCCTTCGAGTTCTGTAAGGCGGCCATCTATAAAGTCGAGGTCATCCTCAGTGAGTCGATTCCACTCAGACTTTAAAGAGCCCCTGAGACTAAGCCAATTAGGATTGGCAGCAGCATAACCCGTGTGTTTGAGGGTTTCCATGTGGCACCTATATGAGATCTTTCGGATTGCCGCGACCAGAAACCAATCGAATTAAGACTGTGCCAACGAAAAGAACCAGGCCAACCCAGAAAAGTATCTGTGCTATACCTGCAGCGCTTCCCGCGATACCACCAAATCCCAGCAATGCTGCGATTAAAGCCACTACTAGAAATACTAGCGCCCATCCAATCATAACGTCCCCCTGTCGAGGCAATCTCGGTTTCGAAGATTTACTTTCTATGCTTCAAGTGGAACTCTCTAAGACCACTCATAAACACAGCCAGCCCACAGATATTCTGGTTTGCGAATTTCATGCCAAGCGGTCAAACCCCGGCTTTCGAGAGCTTCAGGCTCTGCTTACTTCGATATTGGCTCCGACTGTCTCCAAAAGCCTACTGTCATGTTAGAGCGCTGAAGCCCACTTCATACATTCACAGGCTCAAGCATGAGGGTTTGATGGGAGCAGTACGCCGTATTACAGCTCACGAATGCAATTTTAGGCTTGGCACATGCTATGCAGTATCCGAAGTGAACAGAGCCGGGGTTTCATCATTCCCGTGCTAGTAGCTTGATCTTGTAACTTGAGTCGAAGCGCTAGATCTCAGCCTCTTTCTAACTGAGATATTGAGCGAAACTTATTAGTCTAGGAAAAGGAGAAATGTTATGCGTCTTTCCCTGAAGCATTCCACCGGTTTGGCAAGCGTGCTATTTTTCGTCGCATGTAGTTCGGTTCCAGATGGCGCTCCTGAGAATTTTCACATGGCTCAATCGTCGATCAAAGAAGCTGATAAAGCTGACGTTGATGACCTACTTCCTAAAACAGTAGATCGGGCCGAAGAGACTCTCAAGGAAGCAGTCAAGCTCTACGGGAAGAGCGAAGACAATGACATCGACAGAGCGACTCGCGATAACCTTCTGAAAGAGGCTTCAAACAAAGCCAGCGAAGCAAAGGGTATGGCCGATCAGGCTTTGGCTCTGAGTAACGAAGTCAAATCCTGGGATGAAAATATTCAGCAGTATCGCGGTTATCAGCAGATGAGCCAAGAGCTGAAAGCAGCTCGAGATCAACTAGCATCTGCACAGCAAGCAGGGCAGGAAAGTGCTAACGCGGCGCAAGCTGCGAATGTTCCTGTCAACATCAAGGGCCCGGTAGCTTTCTTCAAGAGCGGTGGCAAAAACATCACCGGTCGCTTCACAGAGTCTCTAGGTAGCATGGCTCAGCTCCTGAAGTCGGATCCTAAAGCCCAAGTTAGCTTGACTGGCTTCACAGATTCAGTTGGTAACCCAGCTAGCAACCGTGAGCTGGCTCGTGCCCGAGCAGAAAGCGTCGCGGACATTCTCAAGTCTTTGGGCGTTCCCGAGGCTCAGGTCGTCGTCAACGATGGTGCGATTGACAAAGACGCGAATCCCAAAAATGCAGGAGAAGCTCAACTGGCTCGCCGCGTTGAAGCTGCTTTGGTAAGTGGTGCAACTGAAATGACCACTAGCCGTTAATAGTTAGAACTCAGCTAGGTAGGGACAGAGACTCGAGGGTCCTCTGTCCTTTCTTTTTAGGGGCTTGGTGCGTGAGACATATCGGCAAGACCAGCTTTCATACGTCCACAGAGCTTCAAAATGATCTGCAGCCCTTCCGGAATTGCAGCGGCCATAGCCGGATTCTTGGGTGCCAAGACCGCGAAGTTTTCAAGCTGCCCGGCCGCGCTTGAGAGTATGCTATAACCATAGGTCGCAGCCGCGCCTTTGAGCTGATGCATCACCCGACTTAAGTGATCCCAGTCTGCCTTTTCAAGCGAGCTATCGGTTTCCGCCAGCCTATCATCCAGACCTCTGACGAAAGCTTGTATCATCGGCTGGTAGATGGCTTGCTGATGATACTTAGATAGGATAGCGCCTTCTTCTGTTTCTGCTTCTACTTCTACTTCTACCTTTGCTTTTGGCTCTGCACTTATGCGGGTTGGACGATCATCTTTTTCCGCGGACGGCACCGGCTTCAAAACGTTAGGGCTCAATTCTCTACCCGTGTAACGCATTACAGTCCTGATTAATTTCTCGATGTCGACCGGCTTTGATAGATAATCGCTAAAACCACTATCTAGGCAGCGCGTTTTCTCCTCAGCCAAAGCATGGGCGGTTACCGCGATGATCGGCTGGGTATAACCCTGCCGCCGCAGCTCTTCGGTGAGCGTGTAGCCATCCATGATAGGTAGCTGGATGTCCATAAGGATGACATCGAAATCTTTGTTTTCCCAGATGCACTCCAGAGCGTGAGCACCGTTGCTCTCTATCCTGACCGTGGCACCAGCGAGTCGCAAGAAATAGCTAAAAATTCTTTGGTTATCGAGTCCGTCTTCGACCAAAAGAACTTTGACACCGGCCAGCTTGCCTTCAAAAGACTTGATATCGCTAGCTGTATCGTGGAATGAGCTGCTCGGAATAAATTCAGAGACGAAGCGCGAAGTTTCGTTCACCTGCGCAGCAAAAGTACAACGGAAAACACTGCCTTCATTGGGAATCGATTCAATCAATTGGAGATCTCCCCCCAGCTGCTGGGCTAGATTTTTTGAAAGATAAAGCCCTAACCCTGATCCACTGGATTGGCGGTTGAAGGAGTGATTTGCCTGCGAGAATCGCTTAAAAACTTCGTGTCGCAATTCGGGTTCTATACCACAGCCTGTGTCCGAGACAGTAAGTACGATTGTACCAGCCAATTGATCCGTAAATTCCTTGGCCGCAACCCGCAGCGTTATCACTCCCTTATCCGTGAACTTTACAGCATTTCCGAGCAAATTGATAAGGATCTGTCGAATGCGTAAAGGATCTGAGAAAAGCTTTTCGGGTATTAGAGTTTCAAACAATATCTTGAACGTGAGATTTTTATCCCTGATACGTGCTTCCATCACACTCGCAATTTCATGCAGGAGCTTTAGGAAATTAAACTCAACGCACTTAATTTGATTCTTGCCTGCCTCTATTTTTGACAGATCAAGAATGTCACCGATAATGGTAGTCAGGTGGGTCGCGCAGCGTTTGATAGAGATGAGCTTTTCGCGATGCTGAGCATCGAGGGAGCTGTCAAAAAGCAACTGATCCGTATAGCCCATGATCCCACTAAGTGGGGTTCGGATTTCGTGGGAGATGTTAGCGAGAAAACGGGACTGAGCAGAATTGGCTTTCTCCAATTCCTGCCGCAGCTCCTCAATTTCTCGATGGTAATCCTCAATCTCTCTCATGGCCACAGCTCCGCTGAAATATTTCTTCCGAAACTGCCGAACAAGGCCTATCGACTCTTTCCATTCGAATAAAAATCTTGACGCAGGGAGCGTAAACTCGGGATTTCTATTTTTTGGCTCTTAAATCCGGCTATCCCAAACTGCTTCTACGTACTGCCCCGACTCTTCATTAACGCATTAATGAGGCAGACACATCTTAAGTGGAGTCAGAATCATACAGAGATGAAACAAACTGCATGAAACAACCGCCAGACAAGTGCAACAAGCAAAAATGAATCCAAAATAGAGCAGCGGGGC
>JBGSTX010000336.1:0-9832 GCA_041736305.1 Oligoflexus sp.
AAGCGCTGATGAACTATGGCAACGAATCTTGGGCGACGATCACGATCAGGCCAATATCTAGGGCTATGCCTAAGGCCAAGTCAACGGCAAAGATGCCGCTCACAGCGGCAACCACATTATCATGCAGCCCAGTGACACCATTGATTCGTAGTTCCGCTTCAACTTCTCGTAGCGCGTCGCGATCGATCGAAAGTGTTTGAGCCTTGCAAATGCATTTTCGACAAGATGTCTATATTTATAGAGGCACCAGTCCATGTCCTGATTGCCGGTTCTCGATTTTTCTTTGCGGGGAATAACTGGCAGGCTGCCTTACTCAGCAATTTGAGTCCTTAAAAGATCGCTATCGTAACCCTTGTCGCCGACGATAAATTCCATCTCTTTGAGCTGCCCAACAAGCTGAGGCGCAACTTTACAGTCATGGACTTGCCCATCCGTAATTTCAAAGTGAATCGGCAAACCAAAAGAATCGACTGCCATGTGAACCTTCGTCGTATTGCCAGCGAGTGATTTTCCTATCGCTGATTCACAGCCTATCCTGGCCCCGGCACTATGCTGATGGGCCTTAACAATCGTTCCATCAATGAATGACCATTCTCGATCACAATCTTCAGAAATGGCCTTAAAAATAGCCAAAAGTTTGCCTTTTGCGGACCATTCATTGAATCGTGTGAAAACTGAGTTCCATTGACCGAACTCTATGGGCAGATCACGCCAAGGACAGCCAACTCTCAATTTATAAAGCACGCCTTCGACCGTCGTGCGTAAATTCGATTTGTCATAGATGCCCGACTGCAGCATAAGCGGCCTTAGCTTCGCCCAATACTCATCCGTGAGCAGTAATCGTGGCATGGCAGGCTCGTTTTTTTAGTTTGTTGCAAAACCAAAATACGAGTTTGCCTCCACTTTTCAATCACTTGTCTCAAACCTCAACACTCCCTAGTCGCTTGAAACATTATTTCCAGCTTGCCTTTTTTGCCTAGCTGTCTCTGCACTTCTTACCGAGCTTAGTCTCTGCCTCGACTAGTTTTCAGCTGCTATTATAGAAACAAGTACCATCCCAATCCAGATTTTCTGCGGATAGGAGCAGGCCTTGTTTTCGCCACAAACCAGAGTCCTCGTCGTCGATGACATGAATATGTTCCGTGCCATGGTTAGGCAATCCCTCACCTCACTGGACTTCAAGCGAATCAGTGAAGCTAACGACGGCACGAGCGCCTTTACCGCGCTAAACAAAGCGTTCGAAGAAAATGATCCTTTCCAACTCATCATCAGCGATTGGAATATGCCTAAAATGAAGGGCATTGACCTGCTGAAAAAGGTAAGGGCTGAATCCTGGGGCAAAAAAATCCCCTTCATCATGCTCACTGCTGAGGCCGAAAGGGCTAATATTATCGAGGCGATGCAAGCGGGAGTCGATAACTATATTATCAAACCCTTTACCATCGACGCGATGAAACTCAAGCTGACCCAAACCTACGACAAACTGAATAAACCACAGGCGAAAGCCTCGTAAAGTAAAAAGCTATGGCTGAGGAACAAAACGAATTCTTAGGGTTCTTTCTAGACGAAGCTCTAGACGTCCTCAGCGTTTGGGAAAAATCCTGCCTTGAATTAGAAAAAAGCGGTAGCAGCGAAGCCAAGGAAGAGCTCTATCGTTCAGCTCACAATTTGAAAAGTGGCAGCGGTGCGGTAGGTCTTAGCTCCATGAATGAGCTCGTTCATAAGGTTGAAGATCTAATTGCTAAGATTCTCGCTGGCCACTTGCAGAAGACTCCAGCCATCATAAAAGTTTTTCTCACCACGCACTCACTATTACTCATCTGGATCGAACGCTTGAAGGCTGGTCTTGCCTTTGATGGTGATCTGGAAGTTAAAGAAATCTATCACGAGTTGCTTAGAATCCAGAGCAGTGAGGCCTCGTCTGCTGATCCTACCTCGTCGCCTCTAGCCTCGACTGATTTCGCAGCTGGATCCAGTCCAGCTGACCTCCTATTACAGTCCATTGGGTCTCCTAGAACCCCAGCTGATCAGAAAATAGAGCTAAAGTCTGAGCAAGATCTTTCATTCCTTCATGCCCAAGCTGAGGCCAAGGTGAGTACGCCGAGTGCTAAGAGCCAAGAAAGTATTCGAGTTGCAGCCTCTAAGCTGGATCAGCTCATACAACTGATAGGCGAACTCTCGACCCAGCAGGCTATTGTTTGGCACGGTCGACAAAACGGGCAGGTTCAGAGCCCTGGCTGCGACAATGCTATTCAATTGATCCAAAAAATTGCCAAGGACTTGCAGGGCCTGGCTCTATCACTGCGTCTACAGCCGCTGCAGAGCCTATTCCAGCGGCTCGAGCGGACTGCTTGCGATTTAGCGCGCACGCAGGAGAAAAAAATAGAAGTTGTCATACGAGGGGAGCACGTAGAAGTCGATCGTTCTGTTATCGAACGGATTTCTGATGCTATGAATCATGTTATTCGCAATGCGGTCGACCATGGTATTGAAACTCCCAGCGAACGGCAGCATTCTAAGAAGCGGGAAACGCCCACCCTCAGCATCGAGGCCGTGCAGGAAACCAATGGCGTCCTCATAAGCATCAGCGACGATGGGCGTGGTCTCAATAGCGAGCGCATCCAAGAAAAAGCTATTGAGCGAGGCATTATTCGACCTGATGCAAAATTGTCCCAGGCTGAAATCAATCGCTTGATATTTCATGCCGGATTGTCGACGGCAGAAAAGCTCACAGATATCTCGGGACGCGGCGTGGGAATGGACGTGGTAAAAAACTCAGTCGAGACCATAGGTGGAACTATCCAGGTCAGCAGCCAGGCGCAGGTGGGGACTAGCTTTGCCATCAGTCTGCCGGCCACCCTTTCCATCATCGATTCGCTCATCATAGGCGTCGAAGGGAACCGCTACGCAGTACCTGTGCAGGATGTTGCCGAGATCGTCAATATCGAGAACTCCCGCATAGAAGCTGTAGCAGGTCTCGGCACTATCCTATCGCTGCGTAAACAACTTATTCCGATCGAGCCTCTGCGGGCTCATCTACCTCCTAAGATTGCTGCCGCATCGCACCGGTCGATTGATCTCAGAGCGAGCGTTGCAGGTGGTTCCATACAGCCCGCTTTAATTGTGCGAAAAGGGGAAACTACACTCGGTTTTGAAGTCGACGTGATACTTGGGCAGCAGCCGGTTACCGTTAGGCGGCTTCCTCATACTCTCTCACAGATACCTGGCTATACGGGTGGCACGATACTAGGGGATGGCGATCCTTGCATCATCTTGAACCTAAGCGCTCTGCTCAGTCGACATTTTGAAAAAATATCCAAGAGCCCTGACGAAAGCAGATCGAATTCTCAAGATTCAAGCTCAGAAATCGCCGAGGAAGAACAACCCAGATCGGAGCATCATTGCCTTATTTTCGAAGTCTATGGCCAAGAACTTGCGGCCCCACTCCTCTCTATTAAAGAGGTCATGAAAGACCTCCCTTGCTCTCCCATGGTAGGCGCGGCACGCCATCTGCTCGGCAGTATCGAAGTTCGGGGTGAGCTGCTACCGGTCTATGACCTCAGCACCCTACTTGGCCTTCCTGCTCACCCTGAATATGATCATGCGACTGATCTTGTATTGGAAGAAGAATCTGCTGCTTTTGCTATTAGAGTCAGCAAGGTTCTGGCTGTATCTGACCTAAAGACCTTACGAAGTCCGATCCCTGGCAAGCAGGCGACTATCATCCCTGGCATGCGTGGCTACCTAGGGACGGGTTACTACGAAGGTAGACCCGTACCCCTGCTCGACCTACAGAAGTGCCTCCGGCTCTGGAAAGACGAGGCTGTCCTTCAAAGTAATCTGCCGCTCGAACCAGCTTCTCTACTGGAGACTCCATGAGTACACCATCTCGCTTGTCATTTTCTCAAAAATTATTTCTCGTCAATCTCACTTATCTCTTGCCCTGTGCCGTGCTGGTGTTTTTTCTCATCAAAGAGAAAAATGCGCAGCTCGCGTTCAGCGCCAGTGAGAAGGCTGGACTCGAAATCCAACGCCCCCTCGTGAGCCTTCTCTTGCATGTTTCGCAGCATAAAGCCTTGCTGCACCTAAACCAGCAGAACGAGAATCACAGCCGAGAAAAGATGAGCGCCACCCAAAGCTTGATCGAAGGGGACTTCTTGAGCCTCGACGATCTATCGCAGCGATATGGGGAAGTTTTAGCTCTGAGCGATGTGGAACTCAATGCCCGTAAAAAAATTGACTCTAGTCCCAAGAACTTGAAGGGAAACTGGCAGCTCATCTTGAGTAAACTCAAGGACTCAAACCTGCAGGAACTCAATGAACGGCATGATCAGCTTATTTCAGACATACTTGGGGGCATAGGCTATGTAGGAGATAGTTCCAACCTTATTCTAGACCCCGATTTAGACAGTTACTATATTATGGACGTGACTTTGCTAGGTCTGCCCAAAGCCGTTGACAATATGCGACAGCTTCTCTCCTTAGTCCAAAGTCTTCCAGCGGGTGGGGCTGAGCTGAGCAAAGAAGCCCTTATTCAGTTTGCGATCTTTTCTTTCAAACTGAAAGACGATCTAGCGCGCATTTCTTCTGATGTGCAAATTGCGATCAACGAGGACAAGAAATTCTACGGTCACTTGCCGGCCCTCCAACGAGAGCTGCCAATCGATCTAAAAACCTTCGCTAGTTCTCAGGAGAAACTAAGTAAGCTTATCGATCGTATGCTCACACTAAAGGTTGGAGACAGTTGGCCAGAAGCCGAAACCGCCTTCCTGAGTAGCACTCTCGACGTTTTCGATCAGAGCATGGTTTTCTGGAGCAAAGTAGCGGCAGTTCAGGAAAAGCTCTTAGACACTCGCATGGACCAGCATCGCTGGGAGAGAATTGTAGCTATGATTTTAAGCTTCTTAGCTTGGCTACCACCGGCTTTGCTCGCTCTCCTCACGGTCCGGCAAATGAGTCGATCGTTTAGCTCAGCGGTCACTAAGCTGGAAAAAGAAGCTGATGGTGCCCACTCCTCTAGTAGTCAATTGGCTTCCGCCTCCTCCATGGTCTCCTCAGGGTCAACCGAACAGGCTGCTGCTATTCAAGAAACGGGAGCCTCGATGTCCGAGATCGCGAGTATGATCGCTCGCAGCTCAACTCAGGCCCTGAGTTCTCAGGATCTGGCACGCAAGGTCACTCAGAGAGCTGATGAAGGTTGTACGGTCATGGAGAAAATGGTGCTTTCTATGGAGTCCATTCATGATGCAAACTCTCAGCTCCAGAATATTTCCAGCATTATCCACGAAATCTCCACAAAAACTAATGTCATCAATGATATCGTCGGTAAAACCCAGCTCCTCTCTTTCAATGCTTCTATCGAGGCTGCACGAGCAGGTCAACACGGCCGAGGTTTCGCCGTCGTGGCTGAAGAAGTGGGCAATCTTGCGCAGACTAGCGGCAATGCAGCTAAGAGCATCAGAGAGCTCATCGATGACAGTCAAAAGCAAGTGGCTCACATTCTCAAGACTACTCTGGAACGCGTTTCAGAAGGCAAGACAGTGACCGAGCAGGCGCAGACGATCTTTGGTGAAATAGCTCAGGATATCTCGAAGATTTCAGCCCAAGTGGAAAGCGTGACCGAGGCCGCTCGAGAACAGCAGCTCGGGATCGAACAAATATCCAAGGCTATGATGCAAATGGATCAGACCACTCAGTCGAACAACAAGGCCGCTCACCTGGCGGCTCATTTATCAGACCGACTTGCGGGGCAGAGTCAGAAGCTCACTCATATAGCCCGCTCGGTCGCTCAGCTCGTATTTGGACGCGAGCAAGCGGAACTGAGAGCTCAAAGCCTGGGGCCAAATCAGGGCCAGCGGCCAGCTGAGCTAGAAACCTTGGGGAAAGGAACAAGCCCTCTCAAGGTGCTACACAAAAATGCGAGCAAAGAAGAGGACGACAAGGCTATCCTGGAAGGCTTGAGGCGTAGAAATCAGCAGATGGCACAGCCCGGTGAAAGTCTCGCGACTCTATCGGCCGATGATGAGTCCTTCAAGGAGGCGGTATGAAGGGTTCCGATCTCGAGGGCACGCGCTATATCGTTTTCCGGGTCAACCAGGAGTACTATGCCTCGCCTATGCTCTCTATCAAAGAGATCGTAGATCCCCTTCCTTACTGCCAGGTTCCCAACTTCCACGATTACTTTTTGGGCTTAGCCAACTTGCGAGGCCAAATTATTGGAGTTATCGACCTCGGCTTACGACTTGGGAAAGCGTCGAGTCTCAGTGAAGATCCAGGTGTTATGCTCATCTGCGAAGATGAGGGTACTACCTTGGGAGCTCTTGTGAGCTGCGTGGAAAGCGCTCTCACTCTCCAAGCCGCAGAAATCCACGTTGGCGATGCCAGTATAAGCAGCTCCTTGCCGCCTGAGGTCTACTTGGGAGTCGTCCAGCTCAAAGAGCGCATTTTGCCTCTCGTCTCTCTTGTCCAGCTCCTACATGCGCAAGACAGCAATGTATCACGGGCTGCCTAATGTTGAGCGAACTCAAGATAGAACCACTTAACCCTCGTGATCGCAGCCTGATCGAGGAAATTTGCTTTCAACTGACGGGTTCGCGACCGGATACCTTAGCGCGTCTAGAAACCTGTTATGTCAACCTCCTCAGAAGAATGCGTCTCTGCGGTACAGAAAATCTGAGAGAATATTTGCGCTTTGCACAAGACTCAGACGCCGAATTTTCCGAACTACTTTCTGCTCTCACTATCCACACTACCAGCTGGTTCAGAGAGAAGCCTCACTTCGATAAGCTCCTTGAAAGAGCCAAACTGCACATAGAAAGCTATAAGCAGGCTCCATCTCCTCCTCCTTTGCGCATTCTCTCAGCAGCCTGCTCGAGTGGTGAAGAAGTCTATACAATGGCTCTGGTTCTTGAGCCCTTGCGCGAGGTCTTTCCGAAGTTCGACTATTTTATCGAAGGCTGGGATATCGATCCAGTGAGCGTGAAGAAGGCGGCGCGAGCTATCTACGAGGTAGCGGCTCTAGATCAAATTCCTCAGGAACATCACAGATTCGTGAGAAAGGGCGAAGCGCGAGCCGAGGGCTTCTTCACTCTCGCTCCCAGCATCCGCCAGCGCTGCTCCTTTTCCGTACAAAGTCTCGATCATTCTTTTTCCAGCAAACTCGATAATCACTTCCAAGCCATTTTCTGCCGTAACGTACTCATCTATTTCAAGGGCATACAGGTCGAACGCATCATCCGCAGCCTACTCCGAGTCCTGGATGAACAGGGTGCGCTCTTTTTAGGGCATAGCGAGAGCATAGTGGCAGCCGATTTCGGCCTTAAAAGTCTTGGCAACGCAGTTTATTCTCTGGATAGCAGCACCCAGAAGCGAAGTGGCGAGGTGAACGAACGTGAGCGTGCAACTGCGAGAGAAATTACGAGCCGTCTGGAGCTCAAGCCGCCGAAACTGATTCTTGTCGGCGCTAGTACAGGCGGGACAGAAGCCCTCCTTCGCTTGCTCAAGGATATGCCAAGACCTTGCCCTCCCGTGGTGGTCGTTCAGCACATTGCTACTTCATTTGCCAAGTCCTTCGCCGAGAGATTGTCCAAGGCATCGGGGCTTGAGTTAGGAACGCCTCGATCGGGAATTGAAGTCAAAGCCGATCACCTATATATGGCCTGGGATGACTATCACATTGGACTGAAGCGAAGCGGAGGGGTCTTGCAGGTGGAAACGAATCTCGGTCCTCAGCAGCATAGTGTTCGACCCGCTGTGGATTTCCTCTTTGAATCGTCGGCTATACTTTCCAACGCAGAACATATAATAGCTGTCCTCCTCACCGGTATGGGAAAGGATGGGGCACTGGGACTGCTCCGCTTGAGAAAGGCAGGAGCTATGACCTTTACTCAAGATGAAGCAAGCTCCATCGTTTATGGTATGCCAGGCGAAGCCGTTGCACTAGGCGCCTCCTCTTTCTCTGGATCTCCAGAGCAGATAAGGCGTTACATCAATAAGGCGCTTGTCCTGAGCGTTGCCAATCCATACTAATTTCTGCTGATGATCTCGGGCGATTATGGCTATAAACATGCCTTATGGTCTTTCTGTCTTCTTTGCGAGCAAAGATCGTAAGGCGAAGGGCCACTCGATATTCGGATGACGTAATTTTTTAAGTTTTCTAAAAGTAGATCATAGGCGCATTGTGGGTTAGAAGACCAGCGGATGATTCCAGAAAGTCGGCATCAGTCGAGGTCGAGATCAAATGGACGTGGTAGCCTACTAGAAGTTAAACTATGCCTCTTGGGTCAAAGATATTAATTTCGTTTTTGCTGGTCTTTTTTTTAGATCAGCAGGCGAAAGCTGAGTATAAAATCGCGAGAATGGATAGTCCCGACCACATTCTCATCATGCGCGTTATCTGCGAAGCTTACAAACGGCTGAAGATACCTATTGAATTCGTCGAGTATCCAGGACGCCGCTCTTTGACTGAATCAAGCGCGGGGATAGTAGATGCTGAACTTTCGCGAGTATTCGAAGTCGGTGAAAAGTTCCCCAACCTTCGACGCATACCAACTCCCATGTTTTGGTTTAAGTCCACTGTATTCAGCAAGCGAAAAAACTTTAAGATGACGGGCTGGGAAAGTTTGCGAGATTTTCGGATAGGGCTTATGAGAGGTATGGTGTTCTCGGAAAATGGCGTTAAAGATTATCCGAGAGTCTCGATCGCTAGCGGGCCGGAAAGCCTTTTTAAGATGCTGGATTCTAATCGCGTGGATCTCGTCATCTTTAGTGATTTGAACGGACAATTCCTTTTGAGTCAACGAAAGCGCAAAGACATCTATGCGATTACACCAGCCCTCGAAACTAATTATGGCTACCATTATGTGAATAAGAAGCATGAGCATCTCATTCCTAAACTGGACGCAATTTTTCAAGAAATGAGAGATTCTGGACAGCTGGAGCGCATGCGCAATCAATTTATTCTAGATATGGAAGTCCGTTCGAGTTCACTTTCGTATCCCTTCGACTGCCATTGTTGGTGAGTTTTAAACAGAGGTAGCTACCGCCCATAGGCTCTAGCTCTTCGCCGTTTTGCCGCTCTCTTCGCTCAGTCAAATAAGCCTCATAATTCAATGCAAACTCCGTCAAAAAACGGGTTCAAAACCCTCTTTGCGTCCCAATTCCATAAGCTAATTTCGAATATAAGTAGCAGTACTTAAAAGGATATATTTCGTAGCAGTGGCAAGCCAGATTAACATGAGAAAATGCTTGCGGTTCAGCTTAATGTGACATATTCACTGGGTCTGTCTATGTCAAATAAACTAATCCAGCATGGAGATAAAAATGCGGCTTTCGAGACTTCGTACGTCTTTCAGTTCTCTGTTATTTTTCGCTCTCATCAATGCTTGCTCGGAAGCTGCCAAAGAAGAAAAAAGCCCCGCAGACGGTGCTAATCGCCCTGTCAATCTTCAGACCCAGATCGCAGAAAGTTCAATAACTGAGTTGGGGCGACTCATCTTCGAAGATAAGCGCCTTTCAGAGCCTCAAGGCGTGTCCTGCTCCTCTTGCCATCTAAGGCAACTAGCTTTTACCGGAAATAACAATTCATCGATTCCCGCGGTTGCTGCTGGTGCCGTTCGTGGGACCTTTGGTTCTCGCAACTCACCGACAGTCCTCTATGCTCAGTTCAGTCCTCGCTTTGGTTTCATTAATCAAAACCGAGGGAACGGTCCAGTATTAGTCCCGGTCGGTGGCCAGTTCTGGGATGGGCGAGCTGCTGATTTAATTGAGCAGGCCAAAGAGCCTTTCCTAGGTGCTCTTGAAATGAACAATCCGAGCAAGCAGCGGGTTATTG
>JBGSTX010000358.1:0-6215 GCA_041736305.1 Oligoflexus sp.
CAGAAATTTAGATTGGACAAGCGAGAGGCATTCGGTCACGACGCCTTTGCCAGTATCGCCTACGTGCTTTTCTACGGTGCCATAGGCGTAAGCGTGCTGTCTGGTCTTGCACTTGCTGGAATGAGATATGACATGGGTCCACTTGCCGTCACTTTATTTGACGACTTCAGGTTTCATGGATTGGCGATGCTTGTCCATGAAGCGGTGCTGTATGCCGCGACGGGATTCATCGTGATTCACATCGCAGCCATGATTAGGCACGAAAAAAGGCGAGGGTATCCCATCGCCCAAGCTATGGTTAGCGGCTATCAGTATCGATCAAGCAGCCAGGAGGACAAAAACAATGCGTAGATGCCCCAAGATCGCCTATTCCATTCTATGCTCGTTACTGACGACAGCCGTTCATGCCGATCCAGCGCAAATGATGCTCGATGGCTATCGAAACGAGGCTAAAGCTGCTTCATCGGCTTTCACGGATTTTTCTGCGGAACGCGGGCGTGGATTTTTCGCAAAGATGCATCCTTCTAAAACCGGCGAGATAAGTTGCGCCACGTGCCATAGCAGTGACCCGCGAAAAGTGGGGCGAACCCGGGCGAACAAAGACATCGAGCCGTTGGCCCCCTCTGTTAATGCGAAGCGCTTTACTGATCAAGCGAAAGTAGAAAAGTGGTTTACGCGAAATTGTGATGACGTGCTGGGGAGGCTCTGCACCCCCGCCGAAAAAGGTGACTTTATTGTTTACATGCTAAGTTTGAAATAGCAGGAGGAATTCAAGATGAATACGTTCAAGCCCATGCGTATTGTGATATTGATTTTTGCCGTCGGCGCAACGTGCTTCGCCTTGGCTGACGACGATGACGAGCACGAGTCGAATAGTCGAGGGAAAGCCGACAGACGCATTATTGCCGCCGTCTTTGACCCAACATACAAAGCGGAGTGCGCAACGTGTCATATGCTGTATCCGCCGGGACTTCTCCCATCGAGATCGTGGAAGAACATGATGGACGGGCTCAAAGATCACTTTGGGGAAAACGCGACCGTCGACACCGCAACAAAACAGCATCTGACAGAGTTTCTAACAAGCAATGCTGCCGACCGTTCTACTCTGAGGAGGTCGCAGAGAATTTCTGGCTCAATTTCTGCCAGCGACAGCCCTCTTCGGTTTACTGAGACCCAATATTTCAAGAGGCAGCACCACGAGATTGGGGCGAAGGTATGGCAGCGGAAGTCCATAGGCAGCATGGCCAATTGTGCTGCCTGCCATGCGCGGGCCGAATCCGGCATCTTTTCTGAAGATGAAGTTCGCATTCCGAGGTAAGATCCATAAGTAGGCGAATATAGGAAGAAAAAATGCGTGTTTTGCTGCTTGAAGACGATGTGATTCTCGGTGACGGCGTCCAAGCTGGGCTCATTCAAGCCGGCTTCGGTGTCGACTGGGCAAAAACTTGTGACGAGGGGCGACTTGCCGTCGCTACTGGGGCCTATGCTTGTCTCGTTCTTGACATTGGACTACCAGACGGGTTGGGGCTTGATCTCTTGCAAGAGCTTCGACGAGCTGACAATCCACTGCCTGTATTGGTGCTCACGGCTCGCGATACTTTAGCAGACCGAGTCAAAGGGTTGGACAAGGGTGCTGATGACTATCTGGTAAAGCCATTTGAACTGGACGAGTTGACGGCAAGAGTTCGTGCGCTTCTTCGACGCTCACAGCAACGAACTTCACCCGTTATTTGCTACCAAGGAATTATACTAGATCCTGCGGCGCGAACGGTGACCCAGGACGGTGAACTTGTCAACTTGCCGCTACGAGAATTTACTCTCCTTGAAGAACTTCTCGAAAACCAAGGCCGCGTTTTAACTAGGACGCAGCTTGAGCAAAGTCTTTATGGATGGAATGCCGAGGTCGAAAGTAATGCGATTGAAGTGCATGTGCATCACCTGCGAAAAAAACTTGGGAGCGACTTCATAAAAACTATCCGTGGTGTCGGATACATAGTCAATAAGCAGCAAGGGATCTAATCTTGTCGATACGAGTTAAATTGCTTGGATTGATCTTAATTTCAACTTTTCTTGCTTGGGGGATAGCTGCCTATCGCAGCTTTCTGGACACACGCCACGAAATTAATGCGTTGTTCGATGCGCATTTGTCTGAATCTGCACGCGCCATACTTCAGCAAGCGGAGCACGAACAACGTGAAGATAAGAGAAGACACAAGGACGATGACGACAGGGGTGAACGACGGGATGACGAGCAGGAGGAGGAAGAAAAAGAAGAGTTTAGTATCCCTGAGGTTCACGGGCGAGGCGTACTCTTCGAAAAAAGGCTATTTTTTCAGCTCCGGGATGCCTCTGACCGCTTTCTCATGGGATCCATGCACGGCCCACGCGCTGAAGCTTTAGCCTCGCATCTAGCGGATGGGTTTTCCCTAGGAAAGTACAAAGATGAAGATATCCGCGTATTTTCTGCTTGGAATCAAGGGCGCACTCTCAATGTTCAAGTGGCTGAATCATTAGCAAAGCGTAATGCCATAATAGAAGCCTCGATCCGAAATGTGCTATCTCCGATTTTGATCATGATCCTGCCGCTGCTCATTTTTCTGGTTTTGATTGTCGAGTATGCCTTGAGGCCGCTGCGGGTACTTTCAGGTGAAGTAGAACGGCGAACACCAGACGATCTAGGGTCAATTGATGGCCAAACCGTTCCAGGTGAAATCCGCCCGGTCGTCACCGCATTGAACAATCTGTTCTCGCGCTTGTCGCGAGCGCTCGCCAATGAGCGTCGCTTTACGGCTGATGCTGCGCACGAGCTGCGGACCCCACTCGCCGCGATCAAGGTACAGGCCCAAGTTGCCTTGCGGAGCAAAGAGGATGAGGCAACGCGAAACCACGCATTGCTCGGGGTTGCCAAAGGAGTTGATCGCGCCACCCATCTGGTCGAGCAACTTCTGACGATGGCCAGATTGGACCCAGAGACCGAGTTGCGGGGCGAAACTGTAAAATTACGCAATTTGGTGGTCGATGTGGCAAGTACGCTTGCTTCAGACGCAGTTACAAAGAATGTGGAGTTGACCGTCAATGATGGCCCTGATTGGGAAATCCATTGTAACCCAGCAATGCTTAGGATATTGACGCGCAATCTTTTGGATAACGCCATCCGCTACACTCCCGCAAAGGGTTTCGTTCATATCAGTATCGAGAAAACGGAAGGGCGCACTCGATTGATTGTCGAAGACAGTGGTCAGGGGTTATCAGAGGAACAAAGAAAAATGGCGACCGAGCGATTTTCTCGGGTCAGTCGACCTAGCGGCGAAGGAAGTGGACTTGGGCTATCAATCGTCCATCGTATTGCTGAGCTGCATCAATCAAAGCTGATCTTTGGCAAGGGCGAAAACGGAATCGGCTGCCGAGTGGAGGTCAGTTTCCCGAATTAGAGTCGAACACGTCTGGTTTTTTTGCCGATTATGGCTCCCGCCTTGCCTGGAGGGGATCAAGGGGGGGGGCCATGCGGATCACACGCACACCGGCAGGACCCAAAAATATAGAAAAATTGGCTCTTATTTGACATGGCATGTGTACCTATCTATTCAAGATATTATTGAGACAGCCTTTTAAAAGCATGCCGTTTCCCCTTTGTGTAAGTCATGCTATATGTCCCGCCCGTGCAAAAGTGCAGGTGAAAGCTAAGGCGAGACTAAGGGTAGGTAACTATGGCTAATATACACGTTCTAAATGACGAGCTGATCAATAAGATCGCTGCCGGTGAGGTCGTTGAACGCCCTGCTAGCGTTGTCAAAGAGCTAGTGGAAAACGCCATCGACGCCGGGTCGCAGAACATCAAAGTGAGCTTAAAGGACGGCGGCCGTCAGCTTATTCAGGTGCAGGATGATGGCGTTGGAATGGAAGCCGCCGATGCACGCCTCGCTTTGAAGCGTCATACGACTTCCAAACTTCAGCATGCCGACGACCTCTTTCAGGTCACAACGATGGGCTTTCGCGGGGAGGCACTGGCCTCGATTTCTAGCGTCAGCCGGCTGACTCTACAGACGCAGACGCGAGCGGCTGAGAGCGGAATCCGCTTGCTGGTCGAAGATGGGCAGACCCAAGAACTTGCGTGGCAGGGGCCGGTAGGAACCAGCATAACGATCGCCGATCTTTTTTATAATGTACCAGCGCGGAAAGCTTTTCTTAAAACCGGTGCTGCGGAGTTCGCCGCTTGTCATGAGTACATGCAGGCGCTTGCTCTCTCGATGCCCAGTCTTGGCTTTACGCTGCTGCACAACGATAAAGAAATATTCAGCGTCGGGGCTTTGCCGACGAACGATAGCTGGCCGCGCGGTGAGAAAGCTTTGCGGGGTCGAGCCCAGGCTCTCTTCGGCGAAGCTCTGGTAACACCTTTGCTTTACGTGCAGAGCGCTGATCGCTACGCCCGCGTTGAAGGGCTAATTTCTGCCCCGGGCCAGGACAAGGGCAGCGCCAAGTATATTTTCACCTTCGTCAACCAACGCTGGGTTCGGGACAAGCTCCTCCGCTACGGAATTCTGCGCGGCTTCCACTCGCATCTGCTCAAAGGAAAATTTCCTATCGCCTTCCTCGCCCTCGACATCGACGCTGCTTTGGTGGATGTCAACGTTCATCCGGCCAAAGCTGAGCTTCGCTTCCAGTATGGCAACGAAGTGCAAAATGCGATAGCCGTTACGATCCGCGACGCTTTACGGCAGAAGTCTTGGGCTGAAGCCCCTGCAGCCAGCGCCGGCCGAGTCGAGAGATCGCCTGAAGGCAATCTTCCTAGTACACCTCTTCCCGTAGATTTTGACCTGCTGCTTGGTTCGACCGAAGCGGCCGCTCCCATGCAGACGCCTCCAGCCCCTTTGCCTTCTCAGCCAGTACTTCGCTCTGAAGCGCCGACCCCATCACCTTCAAGTTCGCGTGCAGGAGCTGAGATAGGCACCTCTTCAAGAAACGGCTCCAGCTCGCCGCAGCAAGGAGTAGATAGAGCGACGGCCGGCGCTAAGGAAGCTCCTCAAAGTTCGCTGAGCCACTCCAGGGAGAGTGCTGCAAGAACATCGCAAGGCGACGGCATCAAGCGGACTGTAATGTCCTTCGATGCTCAAGCCCCTCAAGCATTCGAAGCGCCGCAGCTAGCCTCAAAATCTCCAGCGTATGGATCGCAAAGTCCCTCTAGCTTCCCACAAGAGCTAACAACAAAGTCCCCAGCTAACGCATCGCCGGGTGCAGCTAGCTCCCCTCGAGCGTACCCAGCTCCGCAGCTATCAACAATGTCCCCAGCTCACGCATCGCCGAATGCATATAGCTCGCCTCAGGCATACCCGCAAGTTTCAACAAAGTCCTCATCTACTGCACCACCAAGTCCTCCTAGCATTTTTGCGGGTGAGTTTACTCCCAAGAACCAAGGCGAAACCATACCTTGGGATGAACTGCAGTACATAGGAGCCTTTGCTCGCTGCTTTCTCCTCTTTGAGTACAAAGATCAGCTCCTGGCGGTCGATCAGCACGCGTTCCACGAGCGAGTTCTCTATGAGCGTCTCGCATCGGACCCGCAGCTTTTGAAAAGCACCCAACCTCTCCTTATGCCGGAGGTTCTAGAATTCAGCCCGACAGAGACGGCGGAGCTCAAGCAAGAGCAGGAGCGTTTTCGTAGGCTAGGCATTCATTATGAAGTCATCAGCCCGAGCGAAATTGAACTCCGTGCGGTTCCTAGTCTCCTTACCAACAAAGACTTCTCGAGCCTCATCCATGCCCTGCTCGCTGGCGCCAGTCGAGCGGAGGAACTTTCTCACGATGTGCTGGCGAGCTTGGCTTGTCACGCGGCCGTTCGCGCGGGCGAAGATTTGCCGGAAGGTGAATTAAAGACGCTTTTAGCTCAGGCCCGGACCGTGGATTTCTATCACAACTGTCCGCACGGCCGACGGGTCTTTCGCTGGTGGAAGCAGTCCCAGGTAGCAGCCTGGTTCGATCGATTGAGTTGAAAATGAGCGTCCCTAACTACCTTTCCATTATCGGGCCTACAGCAAGCGGCAAATCAGCCTTAGCCCTTCGCCTGGCCCTCGAATTAAACGGCGAACTCATCAACTGTGATTCGGTGCAGCTCTACCGAGGTTTTGATCTCGGTTCGGCGAAACCCACCGCTGAAGAGCGCGCTCTCGTTCCTCATCACTTGCTCGATATCCTCGATTGGAATGAAGACTTCGATGCAA
>JBGSTX010000374.1:0-14988 GCA_041736305.1 Oligoflexus sp.
GAGCGCTCCGCCCAATCCTGATAGGATGTCCAGCGCTCCTTCAGAGCGGGAACTATCTCCTCGATTGGCAATGTTCCGAAATATGCCATGTCTATTTATCCTTACGTTTAAGCTAGAGCATTGAACAGCTGCTTTGCAAAACCGGATTGGTCTTCGAATACGATCGCGTTAGTTTTGCTCAGTTGTGGCCTATTATCTGTCGAAGTGTCAATATGTCTTAAGCCATAGACCAGTGCCATCGCCGCATCACAGTGCCCTAAGACTTCCGACCGCTGAAAGTCCGACCTTGATTCGGTGAGGAGTCCTCCTTCGAGCGTTTGTATGAGCATTTTGCACTGGGGATGTATCAACACCCTATTTTGGAAAATCTGATTTCTCAGGAACGTTAAGGTCGAATGAAACTCGGTTTTCGTTGGAGTCGTTATAGGGTATTCGTGCTCCGCGACGAAATCCACTTTCGTTTGACCTGCTGTATCGATAAATCGATTCACATTCTCCTCTTCGATCTCTTTAAATCGTTTTACGATCACAGAGCTCGGCGTCCACGGCGGGAGGAATACCTCATTCCACACATGAATAAGGCCCGTATCATGGTCGAAAGCCATCGAATAGCCCGCATAGTGATCTTTTACGCCTCCAAGATCTCCAGAAAAGATCCAATTGGCAAACTCCGGAAGCTTTGCAAAAGCCTGGACGTGTCGCTCGGCGTCAAACGTAGGGCATATAGCGAGCCCCGGAGGCACTATCCACTCGCAGTAAAACTCTCGCTTCACATTTTCGGATTCGCGCCCGCCCACTTCGAAAAATAGACGCTCCTTCTCTTCTTCATCTATATCGCTTAGCTCGTCTATCGTCTTTTTATGATAGAAACCGTTATTCTGTATCTTCGCCTTCTGCAGGAGCTGATAACAAAAGTGAAGTTTCCCATCCCTCGAGGGAGTCGAGATAATGATGATCTTGATTTTCTTTTGCCTAGCCGTCGCTGGAATAATGACCGATCTATAGATGTACTCGAGCTTCGCAACAAAGCCAGCTTCATCGATAACGATGATCGAGACATCATTACCCCGAAGGCCATCGGGATTTTTATCGAGACCTACGAGCTCAATGATTGAGCCTCGTTTAAAGGTGAAGATCTTTTTCGAAGGTGACCACTTCGGCCTCAAATCTTCGGGACAGTCCTCGATTATCTTATTAAAGGTCGGAATAATAAATCTTTCGAGATCAGTCTTAAACGCAGTGCCAAACTTTATAGTCTGCTTAAACCTAATGGCCTGCTCGATGCAGTAAACCACTGCCGAATAGCTCTTTCCGCCTCTTCGCGTCCAGTCACCATAGACGAGATGAATCTCGGGCCTAACGATACCCTCGTATAGCTCTCGCTGCTCAGGTTTTAATTTCCACTTGAGCCTCCCAAGGAGCCAAGCTTCCCGGACTTTCTTCGCCCGCTCACGGGCCTTCCGGATCTTTTCCCGCTCCTCCCTTACGTGTCTCTGCTGTTCCTCCCGACTCGGATACGTCAAAGCTAGAGAGCTCATCGAAGTCCTCGTCCTCGATATCTTCTCCGCCCGCGTATATCATTTCCTCTTCGGGCTTTGGCTTGCTTTGTGTCCATTCGGTAAACCATTGGAGCACCCTAAGTTTGAATTCAGGCGTTGAGCTCGGATCTCTCAATAGCGATTTAGTTTCCTCAGCTATTGATAGCTCGGCAGCAATCATCTGATCGCATATTCGCCGCTTTGTACGCTTTTTCTTGCGCCGTCCAGAGCCCTCGGGCCTTACCCCTTTTTCGAAAGGCATGCCTCATCTCAGGCTTTGCTGGATATTGATAACCTGCAGAGCTTTTTCCACATCTCGCCGAATCTCTTCAACTTCAGAACTAAGCTCACGCTTTGTCTTCTCGCCAAGGCCAATGTTTCCGAGCACGGTCATTTCCCTTTTAAAGCTTAAATAGCGCCGAAAATTATAGGATAGAAAGGCCAAGAGAAAGGCAAGGAAGGCATAGAGGTTAGGGCTCGAAGATAGGACGATCAGCGTGACGAGAAACGACAGACTTGTGAGGCTGAGCCTTTGCCGATCGTTCAGAAGTGAAAGACTTCCCAGAAAGGCTTTCATACTCTCTGCCCCGTCCGGGCTATATCAAGCAGGTTATTGATCGCCCGGCTCATCACTATCGCTTGCAGATCCGGCGAGTCCGTTATCGCTACAAGCTCGATACCTCCGTCCGCAAATTTCAGGCGAAACGCTTTGTATAGCCCTGATTCCGATCTTACGAGCGTGACAGCATCGGGCAATTTTGATAGGTCTTCTTTCGAAAGCAAATTCCGACCGGACTTTTCCGCCGTATCTTTTGGCATTAAGCTGTTCTCCCCTGGATTTAGGGTAAAATAGCGCGTCTTTTTTGTATTTGGCAAGCCCTTGAGGAACCGAGCTATGGAAATGATCGATACCTTCTCCCCTGAAAACCAAGACGCATGCGGCTGCAAGGCACTTGGAATAAGCAGCTGTAGGCATGCAATCCTTAACGCTTACTTCTTTCCGGGCTTCCGTCGCTTCGAAGCCCTCGAGCGGCCCTGCGTCTATCATCTTTTCAAGGCGAGCGGGATCTCAAGTGATGACACAGCAAGGGCCGCCGAAGATTTCGAGCGCTGTGGCTTTGCAGTCGTAACCACACTAGAGCCAAAACGGCTCTATGTGTTCTATGAGCCCCTGAGCTCCTGAAGCAGATCCTCTATTCTACGGTTCGCCCATTGGATCGCCGAGAGCCAATAGTTGGCCGTCCGCTTATCATGATCACCTGCCGATGCGTGGTAGCGTTCGAACATTTTCGTTCGAGCATCTACCACGACGATAAATTCCGAGAAAATATCAGTCATGTCTAGCGCTCGAAAGTCGCGCGGATCTTCAGCTTCTCTTCGAGCACTCGCTCTATTGCTGCATCGAGCCGCTTGATATCATCCTCACGTCTTCTTTTGCTCACTTCAGCCTTCACTCCACATATAAAACCAAAGCCAAAAAGAGACATACCAAGAGCAAGGCATACAAGGCCTAGATCGTACTTTGCAAACTCAGCCAGCGTCATCGATGAGATTGAAGCTCCGCTCGAAATTTCCATGGCTCATTACCTCCAGTATTCCATCAGGCCCTTTGATCAACCAATGACCTTTCGGCAGTCCTTGCGTGAGATCCCCGACTCTTAACACCCAATACTTTTCATCCGCAGAGCAAACAATGTTCCCTCCAAGTAGCGCACGCTTTGTCATGTGAGCTCTGAAGACTGTCGGAAGGCCTCGCATCTTCCCTTCCCACCGAAACGCTTCGCACATTTCACCCGAATCTCTCTTTCGATATCGCCTTGACTCAATCCGCATCCAGACAGCCCTCGCTGCATGTTTTCACGCAGCATCGGTATGCAGTAATCGCTTACCATTTAAGTAAACTTATCTCATTTAGACTCATGAATGCGCCTTATTGCCATCATGCATAAACATCTGAAATAAGCACATGAGGTGTCAACCGTTTCCACTTCCAATGCGTTTTTAATCAAACCGACTATGCCTTTAATCAAATTGATTAGTCTCTTTGGCCTATTAGTGCCGTTTTTAGCAGAACAAATGGTATCCGTCCGGACGGCGAGTACTCATTTCGCATTCAAGCCTCATTCAAACTTTTCCTTTTTCCATGCAGTACGCTTTATATAAAAATCTTTTCTATGCGCATTTATTAACACCAGACGATCCGCTTTTTTTCGAGCTCCAAAAAAAACGAGTACTCGAGGATTGACGACACTACCCCCGAGTATCCGACACCGCTTGGCGATACCAGAATCAGCTCTGGGCCCGCACGATACGGCGTTGAAAACCGCACCCTCAAAAGCGAGTCCGTTTCTGATCGCTCCATTTTTACTGGCCAGGGAAGATGGGATGCCAAATTACTAAGGTCTAGCGCCATATTAAACCCCTCTGTCTGCCATTTCTGCTTTCTCTTTCGCTTTCATCGATCGCAGCAGCAGAGCGCTATCGATCGGATCCGCTTCAGATTCCAAAATCATGCCCCTGCGCTTTCGAAGGGCTCTCACCCTATGCAGAGCTAGGGCAACAACAAAGTACGCTACGAGGGCCCAAAGCGTTTGTTTAATCAGCTGCATCACTTTTACCTTAGTTTCCGAGTACAGTTTGACTTAGATACACAGACCGCACTCCTTCCCGGAGCTCCTCCCTGCTCGGATCGTGGACTTTCAAATGCCCCGCTTTCTCTAGACTCCGCAAAGTGCGTAAAGCTGTGCGATGCGTTACACACCCGATATCTCCAAGCGTCTTTAGATCGACAAAGAGCGGCCGATGGGGATGACCGCGCACCTCTTCGAGAGACACTAGTGCGACGAGCGTTAGTTTCTCGCCCGGATTCAGACCTTTGAAACTCAGCACTCTATCAACCAATGCTTCGAGCTTTGGCTTTGACCGCACCCACTCCTGATCGACTCTTCCGTAATTCATCCCTTTCCCTTCCCCCACATATAAAAAGCCGATACCACCAAAAGCCCTAGTAGCACCCCGATTAGGAAAGCGGTCACGTCTTATCCTCCCGCCCGATCTTCTTGCCTCGTTTGAAAGCCAGCTCTAGGCTCCGCTCCACATTTTCAATAGAGAGACTGTCCCACACGTTCCCGGCAACTTGCTTGATCCACATGCACTCCTCGGACGTCAGGGGCATACCAAAATGGGAAAGATCGGTGCCAAGAGGATGATACTCCTCGAGCACTTCGCGCATCGTTCTCCACTCCCTCGAATCTTCAGACCACACAAAAGAAACCGACCTTTGATCGTTAATCATTTGGATCTCCATGCTCTGCCCACGTTTTGATTTCCTTCGTTAAATCGGGAACCAGTCCATTGGCGGTAATGGTAATTCCGCTTCTTTTGATTTCTCTTCGTGAGCTGGCTCGCAATTTAGAGCGTCAAGAAAGGTCTTTTGAAATCTGTCCCAGATCTGACTCCAAAAACCATCGTTACAATTGACGAGATTGTCGTACCTTTGCGCTCTCATGTATTTATCTGCCCAAGTCACAAAAGCTTTTCCCATCCTTGGGCCGCCTCCCGCCTCGGCGAATTCTTTTAGCCAAGCAAGCCCATCGTTATACGATACGGTCATATTGACTTCTTTAGGGTATCGCTCGAATATTCGAGCTAGTGGCATGCGCTCACCGATCGGATTATTGCCCCATTCATCATCTTTGAATGATGAATGTAAAACACCCGTTATAGATATGGACCTTTTGGGCTCCGAGCTACTGACAACGTCAGTAGCTTGCCCACTCATAACTCCTTCCAAGCTACTGACGTTGTCAGTAGATCCTTTTGACGAGCTATTGAAGCTGTCAGTAGCTTTTTCAGTGCTTTTTTCAAAGCTACTGACATCGTCAGTAGGTATCGTACAACCCTTGTCCTGCATGCCTTCGGAGGATATGACGTGCTCTGCATTGCCGTCCATATGGCCATCTTTTATGCACTCAGAGGCTTGTCTCGGTACTTCTTGAAGACCTCGATGCTTCGATAGCTCTGCTACCAGCTTTGGATGGAGGTAGCGTAATGTTTTTGGGCCCTTAGCATTGTAAGAGAGAAGATCGAGATCGCGGAGAGTCGCAAGGCTATAGGATAGGTTCTGAAGGTTCTTACTACTTGGATTCTTGTCCAACAAAACACATATATCTGTCTTTTTGGCGTCAAAAACATCTCGAGCATTTGAAAAGTCTCCTCTCCTTTCGAGATTCGCCAGAAACATATAAAAAAAGCCCGCTGCCCAGCCCTGGAGCTGGTTTTCAATCACAATGCTCACGCCAAACTTCAGCAAATCTGAAGTGCGCACCCAAAACTTGTTATCGGGAGGCTGAGTCTTTTCTTCTTTGCGTGGCGGAGAACCCTTGCGGCCCTTACGACTGGGGACTTTCTTTTGAGAAGCAGATCGTTCCGAAACAGAATACAGCTTGCGTTTAGTATCGACCATGATACACACTAACCTTACGTTGTTATTGTTTTTGAAAGGGCCTCAAAGCCCGACCAAAACCAGCTCTCGCCAAAAGAGCTGGTTTTTTTTCGCCTTCAGTCGGTCATCCCGAATCCACAGCATTCCCTCTTTGTTTTTCTGTACATTTTTCAGGCATATAGTCGCTTTGTGTGCAGCAAAGCCAGGCTGGACGTGTTTTCCGTGGGTTTCGGTGATCATAAAACCCCACATATATTGTATCCCGCCGATATCCCAAGATATTTCCGGGTATCGCGCATAGACAATAATCAGGTGTTATTTGATCATGCCGGAGGGGGGATTTGAGATTCTAAACTGAGATGCTTATATTACGTGCAGAGCCGATTATTTCATATACAACAGCACTACCACTTCCGCTGTTACTGTATAACTTCAATGCCGCAGCAATATTTTTGTTGTGTGGGGGATACGCTTTTCGATATTTCATTCCGCTCTGATGAGAAATAAAGCACTTCTTGATACATTCGGCTCTAACCGCAGTGAAGAGATAAAAATCGCATGGACGAGAGCTCAAAAAATCTACAGAAAACAGCCAGGCCCGTAGCCGAAGATCTTGGAAATCTACCTGACCAAAGGTTGATGCAGGCGCAGAAGGCCATGCGCTGGCTCGAAGAAGCCGGTTTCCAGGCGCGGCTAGCCGGAGGTTGCGTCCGCGACCGCCTCCTTGGTATTAGGCCGAAGGATTATGACATCGCATCTGACGCCCTGCCTGAGCAAGTAAGCTTAATTTTTAAGCAGAAAGGCGCTAAGGTCGTGCCCACAGGCATCGACCATGGCACGGTCACCGTCGTCCTAGGCGGGCAGGGGATAGAAATTACTAGCCTTCGAAAGGATGTGAGTACTGATGGCAGGCGCGCCCTCGTCTCCTTCGGATCGTCGTTCGAGGAAGATGCCGAGCGCCGAGATTTTACTATGAATGCACTTTATGAAGACCTCGCCGGGCAGGTCTACGACTACTTCGATGGTCAGGCCGATATGAAGCGGGGAGTCCTCCGCTTCGTAGGCAGCCCCGAGCAGCGCATCCGTGAAGATTACCTGCGCATTCTAAGGCTCTTTCGCTTCTGGGCCCGCTTCGGCTTTAGGCCCGAAACTCAAACTCTAGACGCCGTCAAACGCGAAGTAGGGGGCCTCAAGCAAATTAGCCAGGAGCGCTGCACCTCAGAAATCCTTGCACTTCTGAGCGAAGAAGATATCGACGAGGTACTGCAGGCGATGCAGCAGACTCAGGTCTTCACAGAGACTCTCGAGTTTCGCGAGCCCATAGACCTCGGGAAACTGAGTGCCCACAAAAGCATCAGAAAAACCGAGCGCGCCCTCACCCGGCTCGCCGCATTGCTCCTCGATAAGCGCCAAGCAGCCGAAATCCCCGGCTACCTGGAGCAACTTCGGCTTTCTAAAAAACAAATGCTACAGATCCTGAGCCTTATTACGCCGCCAGCAATAGAACGAAGCTCAGAGCATGACGTGGCGAAGCAGATGGATATCCTCGACCAGCTCGAGAAAGTCTGGGGTCTCGACGGCATTCTTCTCGCCGCGCTACCCGCATTGAAGCTGATGCACCCGGGCAGAGCCTCCCTGTGGGAGTATCTGCAGCGCACAGAGGAGCGCTCGGGCCCCCGCCGCCGCAGCCCCTTACCCATTAATGGTCAGGACCTCATAGAGCGCCTGGGCATTAGTTCGGGACCAAAGCTAGGAACGATCGTTCTCTATCTGAAGGAATCTTTTCGGCGAGGTGAGTGGAGCGAGCCTGAAGAAGGCTTCAAACTCGCGAACAAATTCTTACAAAGCCCCTGATGCGATCGCCTTACGGCAGCGGGCATTGTAGCGTGTGCTAAGCGCTCTCGACTCCAGTTTCTTGGACTGCTTCAACTCGTGGACGAGCTCGGTCGTGCGATTCAGTAACTTGACCCGCTTGTACTCAATGTCGCCCTCTTCACGCGCAATGTAGTTGTACATAACGCCGCAAGCGGACGCGATGTCGGTCGTCAGAAAAGCAGGAAGTTCTTGGAAACTCTTGACCAGACGACTCTTATCAAATTCTGCGGTACGACCCGAAAAGTCGAAATACGCCGAACCTGCCTTCGTTTCTGTCGTGTACTGCCCGGCAGGCAAGTTCTTGTCGATCCAGGCGGAAAGACGTAGAGGACTCTTTTCAAAGGCAGGATCCAATACCCAAGGCTCGTTGTTATCCACCTTCAAAAGTGGCGCGACGTGGTAGCTCCAAGCCGTCCCAGGCACAGGACGCAATGAACCATAAATGTACTGGGCAGAACTGGGAATTTTCTCAGAAGCCAACTCCATCGACATGTAAAGTTCACGAGCGTAGCAGCCATCTTTAATGTAATTGAAAGGCAGGTAGTCGATATCATAGACGATATCGAAGGCCTTCCCCGCTTGGCTTGCAGATACGTAGGCACTGATATCACTTGGACTCTCCTCGGAGCTACCGCCGCCACAAGCAGCGATCGTACTCAGAAGAAAAGGAGCTAAGAATCTCGCCTCGGAAAATCGTTTGAGGGTAAGCATGTATCGACCTTTCTTGCTGGCACCCGATAATTTTCAGATAAGGTAAAAACCTGCCTCTCGCTTTGATAGCTTATCTTTGCAGCGGCTTCTAATAATTTCCTTACCGAAGAAAGAGTTTCGACCCGGGCAGCGTCGATCCAGCCGGATTCAGGGGAATACTAACAGTCCCCTTTGTAAAACTATAGTAAAATCAGGCCACAAGGTATAGGAAAGACTGCGGAACTTCCCTATGATAGCCGATAAGAAGTGAGAGTGTTCCACTCGAGGAGGTAAATCGATGAGCATGCAGGCAACGGCTGAATCTATGATGGAAGTCCAAATCGCTGAGAAAGAAAAGGATAAAGACCGTATCAATCCCACCGGAGCGGTTCCCTTCGTCCTGGTACATATCGCCGGCCTTGCAGCCTTTTTCTTCGAATTCAATATGACGATGTTTTGGCTTTGCCTCTTCAGCTATTACATTCGTATGGTTGGCGTTACTGCGGGCTATCACCGCTACTTTTCGCATAGAACTTTCAAGACTTCTCGCGCCTTCCAATTTATCTTAGCTTTCCTGGCCCAGACTTCTGCACAAAAAGGAGCTCTTTGGTGGGCAGCCCATCATCGTCATCATCATAAGTATTCCGATACAGAAGCTGATCTGCATTCACCAAAACATAAAGGTTTTTGGTGGGCACAATTTGGTTGGGTGTTGAGCAAAAGCTCCAACGGGACTGATATGCGCTACATTCAAGATTTCGCTAAGTACCCCGAGCTGCGCTGGTTGAATAAATATTTTCTTGTTCCACCAACTCTCTATGCAGTTGCCATCTGGTTGATCTGGGGAACACCCGGTCTTTTCTGGGGCTTTTTCTTCTCAACTGTTTTGCTGTACCATGGAACTTTCTTTATTAATTCGCTGACGCACGTCTTTGGTAAAGTTCGTTATAAGTCGGGCGACGACAGCAAAAACAGCATGATTCTTGCACTGATTACCTGCGGTGAAGGTTGGCACAACAACCACCACCATTACCAAGCTACAGCTAATCAAGGTTGGTTCTGGTGGGAAATTGACCTTTCGTACTATGTGATCAAAGCACTTTCTTGGGTTGGAATAACTTGGGATCTGCGCTTGCCACCGCCTCACATAAAAGCCCGTACTATTGCCGCAGAAATGCAGCAGCAGAAGCAAGCGACTCAGAAGAGCAGTGCCGCCTGAAATAAGCTCAAAAGATTCACCTGATTTATATTGATCAGCCTGGGTAACCAGGCTGTTTTTTTTTTGCCCGAGGTCGGCGGCTTAGGTTTATCGCAGCTTAAGCTTTCATGCTATCTTAGCAAATATTACTAAGTAACCAGCAGCAATGACATATTTAAACTAAATTTTGTGGGTATCCGTTGCGTCGCGAGGAGTAGATTTAATGTTAGAATTTTTCGCCAATCTATTCTCCAGCAAGAATTTTATGCCACATGGTCACTGCTACCTATGGCGACCTGAAATACTCTGGCTTCATGTTATTTCGGACGCAATCATTGCTCTCGCCTATGCCTCTATACCATTTGCTTTAGGCTATTTGGTCCGCAAGAGAAAAGATTTGGCCTTCAACTGGGTCTTCGTCATGTTTGGGCTCTTTATTTTGGCCTGTGGAGCGACGCATCTGATCAGTATTTGGACCGTCTGGGAACCGATCTATCGCCTCGACGGTCTTATCAAAGCTGTTACAGCGATGGCTTCCATAGGTACCGCCGTAGCTTTATGGCCTTTAATACCCAAGGTCATCGTGATGCCCAGCTCTTCGCAGTTGGAAGAAGCAAATCGAGGTCTGCATTTGGAGATAGTCGAACGTAAACGGGCCGAAAAGCAGCTAGAAGCTCGGAATATTGCTCTGCGCGAGGCCGAGCGCCTGAAAAGCGATTTCATCGCTAATGTTTCCCATGAACTCCGCACACCTCTCACCTTGATCCTCTCGCCCCTAGAGAGTTTACTCAACCAGCATAGATTGAAGGGCGGACCTTCCCCGGCATGGAAAGAGTCTGACATTGAACTCCTCGGACTGGCACACAACAACGCTATCAGGCTCTTGCAGATGATCAATGGGCTACTCGATTTTTCCAAGCTGGAAGCCAAGAAAACCGAAGTCAAGCGCGAAGCTATCGACTTTCCCAAGCTGGTGGCGCGGATCAATGCGGATTTTGCTCCCGTGATGGAGGCTAAAGATATTGCTCTTGAGGCGGAGCTCGACCTTGAGGACCCGGTGCGTGAACTAGATGCCTATCTCTTCGAAAGAATACTTTTCAATCTGCTTTCCAATGCCGCAAAGTTCACCCCCGCCGGGGGTAAGGTACACGTTTCTCTCAGTCAAGCTGGAGATGAACGAATCATCATTAAGGTCAAAGACAGCGGAGTCGGAATCTCGGCCGACGATCGGCCGCATCTCTTTGAAAAGTTTCGCCAGCTCGAGGGTTCTTCAACACGGCGTTTCGAAGGTACAGGCCTCGGCCTGGCTCTGGTCAAGGAGTTCAGTGAACTACTCGGCGGCAGGGTCACAGTCGAAAGCCAGCCTGGTGAGGGGAGCACTTTCATTGTGAATCTCCTAGCTCCCGCAGCGGCGAGAGAAGCTTCCTCAGAGGTCATCTTAGGCCCTTCACGCTCACAGATACTCTATCCCGTACCCGAGCATGCGTCTCAAGGGTTGAGCCACGATGCAGATTCATCCAAAGAGAATCTCCCACTAGTCCTCATTGCAGAAGACAATGCTGATCTAGCTAGCTATATCGCAGCCACCTTGAGTGGCATCTGCCGCACGGCTATCGCCGCTGATGGAGTTGAAGCTCTCCAGTTGGCTAAGCATCTGCAGCCGCAACTGGTGATGAGCGATGTGATGATGCCCAACATGGACGGCTACAGTCTGTGTGTGGCCCTTAAGCAGAACGAAGCGACTCTTAGCACTCCCGTATTGATGCTGACGGCTTTAACGCATAGGGAAGCTTTGTTGAGGGGCTGGGAGGTAGGCGCCGACGAATATCTCTTCAAACCTTTCCACCCAACGGAGCTCCTGACCCGGGTTAAATCGCTGCTGAAAAGCATTGAGATTCGCGAAAAGGCCGAGGCGAGGCGCGAAGAGCTAGCTGCAGTCAACGCGCAAAAGGCTGCAGTAGAGGCCCATGTTGAGAAGCTGAGCGCCTCTGAGGCCGAACTCAAGCGTCTCAACCGCATCAAAGACGAGTTCCTGGCTACGGTATCGCACGAGCTCCGCACACCGATGGTAGCGATCCTCGGCTGGTCTGAATTGTTAGCCGCTAATGAGATAGAGCCTGAAGAGTTTAACGACGCCTTCGAAACGATCTATAGGAACGCTAAGTCTCAGGTTCGCATCATAGACGATCTCCTCGACATTTCACGCATGATGAATGGGCATTTCGTGATCGAATTGGAACCTGTGCAGATGAAGGAAGTGATCCGTGGCGCTATAGCAACCGTCCAAAACGCGGCAGCAGTGAAGAACATATCCCTCGTCCTCCAATTGGAGGACGTCGGTCCCGTCGCCGGCGATGCCGATCGCCTGAAGCAGCTGATTTGGAACCTGCTCTCGAATGCCATCAAGTTCAGTCCCACGGGCAAGCAGGTTGAAGTTTTCTTGCGTGAAGACGCCGGGCAGGTGCACTTCATAGTAAAAGACCACGGCAAGGGTATCACCTCCGAGTTTTTACCCCATGTGTTCGAAAGATTTCTGCAAGAAGACCAGTCGTCCACGCGACGTCAGGGCGGGCTCGGCCTTGGGCTTTCGATCGTAAAACATATCACCGAGCTTCACGGCGGTACCATCGAAGCTATCAGCGCCGGACGGGATCAAGGTTCAACTTTCATCTTGCACCTGCCTCTGCGGAAGCTGAGAAGCATCGAATCTAGGGCATAAGCCAGGCAAACATATAACTTGCCCCAGGATATCGACTAAAGGGATAGTTCCCCTTATATTCGAACTCGGCTGGCTTCGCTGTGAGTAGGCATTTGAAATGGTCTCCTCGCAGGAGTTTTTCGAGCTTTCGGAAGCGCTTAACTATCGCCCTGTTGGTAACCTTTGCATAGCCACCTCGATAGCCCCTCGCCTTAAGATATGGGTACTGATGAAGTATCATCATCAAAAGGACGGGAGAGTTCTTCACCTTCCTTGCAACAGCAGCCAGACCACAATGGTAAATCTCCCCTCTTTGCCTGGGGACCCATTCACTAGGCAACTTAAGCTGGTCTAGATAGCTTCCGATCGTTGCCAGTCCTTCGCTAAGCTCGCCATTAGGTTCATAGAGATCAAAGTGATCTTCGATAGTAACAACTCCGAGCAGCTGATTTTGGCGATCCAGCGTCACAGCGCCTAGACCAGATTCAGCAACTTTTTCCACCAAGCCCCTGAAAAACGGCTGAATTTCGCCGAGGTTCATGCCGAGCTGTCGACAGAGAGGTTCACGTTCGCAAAACTCCTGGCTGAGGAGCGAAGCTGCAGCTTCAACATGCGGGGGGCCCAGTTGCTCAATGCGAAACGAGGGATGCCGCAAGCGAAAAAAAGCCTTAATAATGCCTGCCATGGCTCTTGTGTAGTTCATAGATCAGGCTTCTCCCTACAATGCTGCAATCTGCCGGGGTAGACGATAGAGCTGAACCATACGCCGCTCACTAAGCTTGTCAGGGGTCAGACGTGCGACGCAGTCCCTGATATAACTAGCCCATACGCTTCGTGGCTGAAACGCGACATTCATACCGTTAGCCAGGTTCATCATCTGTTTGGCCCTCTTCAGACGCCACTCATCGATGGCCGCTTCATCCGCAGGCGAGGAAACTTCCATTCTTTCAGCTAGCCGCGCCACCAGCCAATGGGCATCTTCGAGAGCCAAAGACGCGCCCTGCCCCATATTCGGCGGCATTCCATGGGCGGCGTCGCCAATGAGAGTTACGACGCCTTTCGAATAGCTCTTGAGACCCCTGACAACCCCGAAATTGCTGCGATGCACGCTGCCTTCTACAATGAAATCGAGGAGGGTGAGAATATCGGGGTGAAAATTCTGGTAGAGCTTTTTGAGTCTGCTGTGCAGATCTTCTGGCAAAGGAGCCCTATTGGGCGTGTACTCGCTGGCCCTCTCTATAGCGCTCCAGTAAGCTGTCTTCCCATCGAGCGAGGTCAGAACAAAACGTGATCCTTGACCCCAGATCTCTAGGGTTCTGCCCACAAAATTTGCGGCAAGAGGATGCCGGCTCTGGCCGAGATAGGTGCGGAGACCCTGATAGTGAACCTCGCTCTCTGGAAAAAGCTGGGTTCGGCTCAGAGAGCCGATGCCATCGGCTGCAATAACGCGCTTGGCAAGGATTTGCTGCTGATTCTTGAAGCGCACTATCGCGTGATCAAACCTGAGCTCGAAAGCCTCCAGTTCTTGGCCGAAATGAATTTTTCCACCCTGCGCTTGAAACCTCTTCATCAAAATCTGATAAAGTTCACGGCGACGAATCGCCAGAATCGGCTGTCCGAGCCGACTGACCAAGCCCTTTGCTTTCAGCTGCATCAGAGGCTTGAGGTCGCGGGCAGCGAAAATCATACTCTCCTGGGCCTTGCCGGCGCTCTGGACTTCACTCAGGCAGCCGAGGCGCTCTATCAAGGTGAGTCCGTTCGGAGCCAGCCAGAGCAGGTTATCCTCACAGGCTAAATTCGCGCCCTTTTCGTAGATGGGAAAGTCCAGGCCACGAGTCTGAGCAAAGAGCCCGGCGCCTAGACCAGCGATGCCTCCTCCTATGATAACAGCGTCCTTCATACTGCAGTCTCCGACGCAATGAGATCAATCAACTGGTCGATCATGCTGAGATGGGTTCGGAATGACAGAATCGCAATGCGAATGATAAAGACATCGTCAATCTGCGTCGAACTTAGAAAAGTCAGCCCGTGCGCATTGAGCCTCTGCAGAAGCTGGCGAGTCAGGGTGTTTGCACTTTCTTTTGAAGCATCGCTACCCACCTGAAAACCCAAGATAGAAAGATCCGAGGCTGCGAACATGCGGATAGTACCCAGTTTCTCCAAACGAGCGCGGCAGTATCGAGCCAGCTCAAGTTTCTCCTGCAGTGCGCTCTTAAAGAGGGCTTCGCCATGTAGTTTCAAACTTAACCAGATGCGCAGCGAGCGAAAAGGGCGAGTTAACTCAAGAGAATAGTCCATAGGGGACTTCTGCCCAGATCCACTGCGATCCTGGAGATAGCTGGCTGTTCCGGCTAAAGCTTCCCGTAGGAGTTCCCCATTTTTAAAGAGAACTGCACCGCAGCCATAAGGCAGGAACATACCCTTGTGCGGATCGAGCACCAGCGAATCCGCTTTCTCGATCCCTCTTAAGATTTCCTTGCCTTCGTCGGTCAGTACAAAAAATCCACCACAAGCCGCATCCACATGAAACCAGAGTCCATACGAT
>JBGSTX010000386.1:0-24273 GCA_041736305.1 Oligoflexus sp.
TTACCGAAACGCAAACTCTACTTCACATCGATGATCTTACCGGTCTCTATAACCACCGTTATCTAGAACTCTCACTTGACCGGGAAATCAAGCGCGCGCAGCGTTATAATTCATCCTTCTGTCTGCTCTTCATCGATCTCGACGACTTCAAGCCAGTCAACGATCAGCACGGTCACCTCGCGGGCAGTCAGGTGCTGAAGGAAGTCTCGCATATTCTCAAGCAGACAGTGCGGGATGTGGATCTTGTCTTCCGCTATGGTGGGGATGAATTCGTTATACTGCTGATTGAATCGGAAGCTAAGGCCGGCTACAAGACGGCGCTCCGGATCCGTGATCGCATACAGGCCACCAAGTTCGAGGTGCAGCCCGAGCGCTTTGCCCAGGTGACCTCGTCGATTGGGGTCGCAGCTTTTCCTGATCACGGCACCGAAAAAGAGAGATTGCTCGCTAAAGCTGATGAATGTATGTACGAGAGTAAGCGCAACGGTAAGAACCGTGTGGTTTTGGTCGGAGCGCCGCTCACTAGCGCAACACCGGCCCCGAGTGAGGACGCCAATCCATGGTACCAAAAATAGAAGAGCTCAAAGGACGTTCGCCAGCCGAGAGCGAAACTATTATGTCCGAGCTCATACTTCCTCAGCACACTAATTCACTTGGTACAGTGTTCGGGGGAGTAGTGATGTCTTGGGTCGATATCGCGGCTGCCATCTGCGCCGAGCGACATGCTCGTAAACAGGTGGTGACGGCTTCGGTCGATGCGATGCAGTTCTTAGCTCCCGTGCGACTCGGTTGGACTATGTCGTTGCGCGCTTCGATCAATTATGTTTGGAAAACTAGTGCCGAAATAGGCGTCAAAGTCATGGCCGAAAACCTACGTACAGGTGAGAGTTTTCATACGGCTTCTGCTTATGTGACGATGGTAGCTCTCGACAGCAATGGTCGCCCGACGGCAATGCCGCCGATTCTCCCCGATACTCCGACCCAGTGGCGGCGTTATGAAGAGGCTAAGTTTCGGCGCGCCACGCGGCTGGAGATGAAGAGGCAGAATGCCGAGCGGCAGGCCCTGAGAGAAGCCGACGCAACGGCACCTAAGCCCAGCGATTTGGGCAATACCTGAGGAAATAATGCTCGCACCTTCCACATGTCTTCGAACTCTTCGTCGTTTCATCCAAATCCGCCTCCTCCTCGTCTTTGTCTGCTTCAGCTTTTGCGTATTCGGAGGAGCCTTCGGCTCCTCTGCGTCTGCTCGCGACTGGAGTATCAAGGAGGTGCCGCAGGATCTGGATCAAGTCGATATCTATCTGCATACGGTGGATGTGGGTAATCTGGTCTTCAACAACTTTGGGCATACGGCCGTGCGAGTTCACGACCGGCTCGGCCGTCGGGATGTCGTCTATAACTGGGGAATCTTTGACTTCGGCGATCCTTTGAGTTTTTCCCTGCGTTTTTATAAGGGTATTCTCTTCTACAGTCTGGGCGTCTATCCCTATCCCCGGGTACTCGAAGCTTATAAGGATGAAGGCCGAAGTGTTTGGCAGGATAAGCTCAACCTGAATGCGGAGGAGAAGAAACGTCTCATCGAACGGCTTATCTGGAATGCACAGCCTGAAAATCGTCAATATTCCTATCAGTATTTTTTCGATAATTGTTCGACTCGCCCTCGCGATTATATCGATGAGGCTATCGAAGGCCGTCTCAAGAGAGGGACCGTGGCTAGCCTCACCCCAGTAAATTTTCGCGATATGATGATGGACGGCTACAAGTATAATCCCGGCATCGACTTGTTTCTCGACCTCGCTATGAACAATCGCCTCGATCGGCCGATCTCAGTCTGGGAGAAGATGTTCCATCCAATCGCACTGAGGGATACCCTCCTGAAGACCAAGCTGGAAGAACGGCCGCTGGTCAGTTCGAGTGAAAATTTGGCTACATTTAATGGCCCCAACTCTTATGAGGGGCTTGCCTATCCGGTTTTTCTCATCGTCTTCGGGGTGCCTTTGCTGCTTGTGACGATTGGGTTTTTCCTGCTGAAAGAGCGGGTGTGGCTCTATCGATCTTTTGCTATTGTATCTCTGCCACTCCTGGCCTTCGGGGCCTTTATGGGCGTTCTTATGCCCTTGACCTGGGCGGTGTCTGCGCATTTGGATCTGCATCATAACGCCTTGCAGTTGCTCTTCTGGCCTCTGGATTTTCTCCTCGTCCCTTTGGTGTTGGGACTACTCTGGCGAGGCCGAGCCTTGCGCATGCAGGCGAGAAATCTTAAAATAGTTCGCACCTATATTATCGCCCATCTCCTCGTGAGCATGCTTTTACCAGTGCTTAGGTCTCTGGATTTGATTCAGCAAAATGTTGATAGAGCCTTGGTCTACGTTCTTCCCCCCTATCTCGTGATCATTTTTATTTTGCTGCGAGTGGGTTTCAAGAACGATCAGGAGGGAGTGAAGGCTTCGTGATCATCGATAAGGCAGCCCAATTTTTGGACGAGCAGCGCGAGGACTTGGTCGACTTCATTTTCCGACTCACATCGGACCGTGGGCGAGCTGGTGTCATGGGCCGTGAGGCTATTAGACAATTGCAGGACGAATTGGCTTCAATGCCAGAGCCGGATGAGCTTAAGATGCGGCTATTTCAGCGAGCCTATGAGCTGAATGAAGAGGCTTTGCGGCCTCTGCAGCATGGATTTCTCGAAGATTATTTTCGCTTTCATATAAGCGACGTGAAAACCCTGGGACGCTACTATCGCTGGGAGCTCTTCCTCATCCAGCTCAACCAGTACTCGAGTCTTTTGCTTCTGCTCATCTATCGCTACGGCTTTGATGAGGCGGGAGCAGCCTTCGTTTTAGGGCGCGAAACCGATGATATTAAGGAAGAAGTGAAGGCGCTCTTGAGGCTGGTTAAGAAGCAGAAATTTGAGCTTGAGGATCTACGCGGCCTGCCGCGCTATGGATTTATCGAGAAGCCGTTGACGAGTCAGACCTCACTCAGCCATGTTTCAAGGGGCCTGCAGCCTCGGCGACGCTATCGCTGGGTTTTTTCCCTTATTGGCGTCGGTCTTATCATTGCTGGTGTCTATTATTTACTGAAAATCGCCTGAACCTTTTCTATGTCCTATACTTGCTTAAAAAAGCATTAGCTTAGAAGTATTCATTTGTGTATTCCAAGCAATCAATTTAACTCAATAATTTCAACAACCTATTAGAGACTTGGAATTCTCTACACGTTTGCGTATAATAGACAGAGGAGGTATCGTATGCTCCCCGAAGGACTATCCATTTTTATTAAACACCGACGTCAAGAACTTGAACTCACACAAAAAGAGTTTGCCGAACGATATGGCCTTTCCATTCGAGCGCTTCGTTCATTAGAGCAGGGCAATTACAATGTTCTATTGACGTCAGCACTAGAAATACTGAATGCGCTTGGATATGAGCTCGTTCCGGGTGACTTTGTTTACAAAAAGCCTGATAGTCTCCTCCGCCCGCAACTTTCGCTGCAGTCTATCATTGACCGACTGCGAACTTATAAGCCTACTTTAGAGAAGAGGTTCGCAGTAGATAAAGTTGCGGTCTTTGGCTCAATTGCCAGAAACGAGCAAGAGGTGGATTCGGATATTGATCTACTTGTAGAGTTCAAGCGTAAAGCTAGCCTTAAAGACGAGGCAGCACTTCTTGAATACATTAAGCGCATTTTAGATTCGTCTCGCATCGATCTAGTGCGCATAGACCGATTAAGTCTCGATTTCTATAAAAGCATCGAAAAAGACTTAAAATATGCGTAAGAAAAGCCCTGCGATTATCATTGATTATTGCCAGAGGATAGTCACAAGCTATCAAATCGTATCCGAGCACGTTAAGGCTCTGGAGAGAGATGGACTATGGAAACTTGGCAATCTCTATTTCGATGCTGTTGCAATGCAGCTTGAAGTGATCTCAGAATATGTTTGCAAGCTTCTCGACAACACAGGCGACTTTGGTCAGCAGCTCCCTTACCTCTATCCCGAAGTCCCGTGGAGTCAGATTCATAGGTTTCGACAGCTTCTGGCCCATTGGTATATTGACAAAGTTTCTCCAGATGACGTCAAAGATATTCTCAAAAATTCGCTCCCTCTCCTGATCGATACCATCAAGAAAATTGAAAGCGATCTTTCCTAGCTGACGCTCTATGCATTTGGCTCATAGACTTTTTGAGATAGGCTTGAGTCAGCTTAGGCTTCGTGACTTTCCTTATTGAAATCTCGCAGGACAATCGTAGAGTTCGGGTACCTGAAATCCAGGGATCTGCCTTTGTCAATTGTCCAAGAAAGGATGCTCATGAAGCTTTTACGCCCTGCTTCACTGTCTTTTGTGCTCAGTACGCTTCTCGCCGGATCGGCCCACGGTGCCCCACTCAGTCTGGAATCGGCTCCCTTCAACAGCCAGACCAAGCTGGTCGAATTCGCTGACTTCTTTAATAAGAATTTGGCGGGTAAGGTATTCCCTTCTTCTAACAGGGACCGCCCTTATCAAGATAAGATTATCGACTACGAATATGACATCTCCTATTACGGCATGGAGCTTGATCCTGCCGGTGGTTTGAGCTTTAAGTCCACTTACAATATTAAGCGTCTCATTTACTCGGTGGATCAAAAAGGCAAAAAGACCGGCGAACCTACCATCAAGCAAAACACGCAGACTTCGCAGTGCTCTCTGCATCAGATGACTAAGACAACGAATGAGCTGACGGGACTCTGCGCTAAGATCGCTGACAATAATCCTGGGGCCAGCATTCTTGGTATTGGTCGTCAGCTGCGCATTCTTGAGCTCAGCGACAAGCGCCTCGTCTGGAAAGACAATACGCTAGGCTACGTCGAAGGCTTCTTGCTCGATAAAAAAGGCTACTCACCGCAGTTTGAAATTCAGACCGTGAGCTTTGAACTCCAGGGCGACGATGCGAAGTCGCTCGTGATGAATAAGAAAGTAAGCACCTATAACTATGATCTCAGCACCGAGCAAGTCGGCTCGCTCTTGACTGAAACTGCTAGCACCTCTACAGCCAGCCCACTCTAAGACTTAAAAGAGGGGAATTTTATTCCCCTCATTTCCTGCAAGGTGAAGCCTATGCTCTTCTCTAAGAATATTTGTTCGAGTCTGATATTGAGTGCCGCTTTAAGCCTTGGTTTCGGCGCTAGCAGCCTTGCAGCGGCGGAGACTCCCCCAGCTGCTGCTAGTAAGAAGGCATCTGTTAATGCTAGCGATCTCACGGAAGTGATACAGGTCCTCTATATCTCTAATATGTCTGCTGTCGCACAGACAGAAGTCGTTCTGGCCAAAGACCCTGACGCTGGCCTGAAGGGCTTCGCCGAGATGTCGCAGGCGGTCCATAGCGCGATGCTTAAGGAAGTTAAGGATTTAGCAGTCCTTAAAAACGTGGGTCTCGAATTGGGGGATTTAACCGCAACTTCACAGCTGGTTAAGACCAATGTCGAACGCGATCTGCTGATTCTGGCTGGAAAGCGTGAAGAAGAATTCCGCCCTGCTTTTCTCAGTATCGTCAGCTATCAATATCAGAAGATGGTGAAAGTCCTTGAACAAATTGAGGGCGAGAATCAAGACAGCGAACTGCGGGCTCTAGCCGCCGACTTCAGAAATCGTCTGCTCGCTTTGACGGCTAAGGCCGAGGCTCTTTAAATTCATCAAAAATTCTCTGCGTTTTTCCCCGGAGCTGATTTCCTAGAGAAATCAGCTCCCATCCGCTGCACATCCTAAGATCCTGAAGTTTTTGAGACATGCACAACTATTTCTACGCTTACATGTCGCTCCCATGAACAGCTTTGAGTTGGTTTTCGACCAGCTGCTTTCAGCCCTTGGAAGCTAGTCGGTTTCCGAGCCGGGTCGTAAAGCTTCGCCCAAGGATTCGAGCGTTTTTGCAGAAGATCATTGAAGATCATGCCGGCGATCGTCCCATGAGTCAGCCCGTTGCCGGTGACATGTGCTTCTCCTGGGTAAGGCGATCGGCTTGGTCCGCCGCGCATGCCTATCCTACCTTCGCTTTTGGAGAGAGCACAAGAAATCTTCTCACTCAGCTTCGCTATCCTCAGCAGCATTTTCTTGATTTTTCCCAGGATTTTCGCTCTTTTCTGGCTTATTTACCTGACCCAGAGCTTTGCCTTTGCCATTTCCCTTGCCGACTCCGTCTTGCAAAGCTTTCGCAATGCTTGCCAAATCGATACTGGGAAGACTACCAAGGGCCTTCATTTCAGGGACACTGACTATAGCAGAGGCAATTTTTTCGACTCCTGAACCTCGCACCTCAGAATCGGCGATTGCACCGTGGCAAGATTCGCAATGTTTTGCGTAAAGAGCAGTTCCAGCCATGACGAGTGGATCAGCAGATTTTTCTTCACTATCCTCCACCTCGCCAGCAATCCCTTTTGCTGCCTCAGCATTGCTTGATCCTGGTGCGATGCTTTCTTGAATAGCTGCAAGAGTTGCGGGATCCCCAGGTTCATTTTCGTCTTTGCTACAGGCAGCGGTGAAACTTAGAGAGACGAGAAGCAAGATCTGAGCGGATAAACGATTAGATATAAGATTCACGGTTTTTCTCCATTACTGGTTTCGTAATTCATTGTGTGCAGATTATTTATCGGTAGGCGTGGTAAAAACTTTAATGGCGCGGATTAAGTTAATAATTGCAGCGGTATTGAACAAGGTATTGGGTGCAAATTCCGGCATTTTGGGGGGCGGTTGGGTTTGGATAATGACTACATGGGCGCCCAATTATTAGCGCTCTGAAGGGTAAGGAATCGGCATCATGCAGAAAACGGCAGGAGAGTAGAAATCCCTAGGAATCATCATCAATATTTCTAGGATCTTGCAGATTTTACTCATGTGCAGGAAATTCTTTGCCGAAGAGGTAAACAAGCTGAGTGCAAAAAACCGGCAGTCGGCAAGGTCCATGGGTATTAGCCTAAGACTGGAGTAGATATGACAGCTCGATCCAAACTCATAGCTGCTATAGCGAAGCGCGTAAGCGTCAGTCGCTATCTTGACTACCGTGAATATCTGGAGGCTCTTTATAAGACCTTGAAGCAGGAGCTCGCTACTTATTCCTATCTGAGCTTTGCTGAGGATCTTGGCTTTTCGAAAACTAATGTTGTCCACTTAATGATTAAGGGTAAGCGCCCTCTTTCAAGTAAAGCTGCCCACAAGCTAGCTGACATCCTTGACCTGCGCGGTACTGATAGGAAGTATTTTGAAGATTTAGTAGCCTATCAAAATAGCCGTGACTCGCAAGAGCGCGAAGCCCTCTTTCAAGATATGGTCGAACTGAAGACTAAAGAAGTCAAAGCTGAAGATGAGCTCGTGGCTCAGCTTGAATTTTTTACCGATTGGTTTCATAGCGCCATTTACGAGCTTAGTTTTACTAAGCAGTTCGTATCGGATCCCAAGGAATTAGCTGTTCTGCTTTCACCGAGGATTCGCCCCGAGCAGGCTCGTCGCAGCTTGGAGCTCTTGGAAAGGCTGGGATTGATCGCTAAATCGCCGGAGACGGGTAGCTATGGGCCTACCAAAGGCAGAATAAGTACCGGCGACGAGATTGCCTCGCTCGCTATCACTCGCTATCATCAGCGCATGATTGAGATGGGTAAGGAATCGCTCACAAGTGTGGATTCTACTTTGCGGGATATTAGTTCAATATCAATAGCCATACCCGCAAATCTAATGCCCGAGTTGAAAAAAGAGATCAGTCAGTTCAGGAAGAAGCTGCTAGCGATGGCTAGCGAAAGTCAGGAGCCCGATACTGTGTATCAGATGAACGTACAGCTGTTTCCGCTGACCAAGAAGAAAGGAGTATGAAGATGCGTATTTCAACTCAGAAAGTTAATTCCTTCTCACTCCTAGTGGCGACAGCTATCTTCGCGACGGCCTGTGGTGTCGAAGTCGGTAATCCAGGTAAGCCAAAAGCTAAGAGTGGTCCTGGAGTAAAAAATACAGAAGTAGAACAAAAGCAGGTGAACCTCGTCCAGGCTGTGGAGAGTCAGTATAGCGAAGCTTTGATTGCTAGTCTTGAAAACTACGCTCTTTTTGATCTAGGAACTACCTTGAGTCTGCTCGAAGGCAAAGGGGCCGGTTCGGGTCAGGGCTTTGCGAAGGGTCAGAGCGAGAACGAGAAGGCTGCTAGTAAGAAGGGTCGGGTTTGTAATGACGACCAGGGTGCTCAGGGCGAGCTTACGCTTTCGCGTGAGCAAACGGGTAAGGTCCAGCAGTATATGGATAGGTCCGAGCAGGCTAAGCTTGCTATTGAAGATACTTATCAGAGGAAATTCTCGGCCCAGCTTTCAGTGGCCGGGAGTACGCTCAAGTGTAGGAACGACAAGATGGGGCCGGACCTTGATTGGTCTCAGTTAAATTTGGTTGGTATTGAATCGACTGTCGACAGGACTGTCATCCGAAGTGCGAAGAAGGATGATGAGGCTGCGGTTGAGACTTTGATCAAGTCGCAGAGTAAGCAAGAGGCTAGTATTAAGAAGCTAGCATTTGAGTCCACGGGTTTGAAGCTTGAGAGGACTTTGCAGTTCAGTAGCGAGCTTAGTACGAAGAAGTCGTCGGGTTCGGGCGAGGAGATCAAGACGAGTGTAAAGACTTTGGCGGACAGGCCTCTTGTAATTCAGGAGGAATACAATGCCGGGTCTTTATTGCAGAGAGTTTTAATAGCGAGGGGCGCGGTCAGTTCGGTGCTTGCTGATGGGTCGACTGTGCAGTTGGATTATAAGGATTTGGTATTGGATGGTTCAGGTAGTTGTCAGCCTCTTTCGGGGTCGATTGCGGGGCAGGTTAGTTCGGGTTCTGCCCAGGAGATTTTTTCGATAGTTTTTGAGCAGGGGTTGGCCTACTTCAAGTCTGTTGATGGTGAGAAGGTTCCTTTGGTTCTGGAGCGTTGTAAGATAGATAGTGTTTCGTTTGTTGGTGAGGGTGATAGTAAGGCAAAGAAGGCGGGTAAATAGGTTGGGGGGCGACTACCGCTACGATCCCCCGGATGACTCCACCAGTACCCCTGACAGCGGTACAAACCCAGTAGCTGGAAACGGCCAAGGCGGCAGTGCGGACGAAGACAACGGTTCCGTTTCAAGCCCAGACGAAAGCAATGCTTCTCTCGCGAAGGCATGTGCTCCTCACTTCCGCGGCATAGGCACCAAGATCAAAGTATTGAGCGTAAGCAGTGCAACTCAAGCGGTAACGATCTCGCCCGACACTGTTCTAGCCATTCATCTCAGCGGTAATCAAAACCAGATCGACCTCAATCTAGGTGCCTCCAGCGGCATAGCTGGCGTCTGTCTGATCCTCACTGGTAATCAGTCTGCGGCAAAGATCAGCAGTGCTTCCAGCTTCAACAAGCTGGTCTATGTAGGTCGTGGCAACCTGAGTCAGGGTCAAATAGCAATGCAAGATGGTGCCAGCATCGCGAGTGCCAACATAGAGCTCTCAGGCAAGCAAGCTAAGCTTGCCGTCAACGGTGTAGCTGATGGTTCTTGCTCCACAGCCAAAATGAAAGGAAACTCGCCAGAGCTCCAGTGCACAAAATAATCGTCTTCTAAAGACTCCCAACAAAAATAAAAGCCAGCCCTTAACAAAGAGCTGGCTTCTTAATTTTTCCCAAAATGCAGCTAGACCAAGAGCTATTTCATGCCCAGGACACCAAGGAGAATGCCACCATGCTTAAGAAAGAAGGGGGCAAACACCAGGCTTAGAATAGCCATAAGTTTCATCAGAATATTGATCGAGGGGCCTGAGGTGTCCTTGAAAGGATCGCCAACGGTATCACCCACAACAGCGGCCTTATGAGCCTGCGATCCCTTGCCACCGAGCTGTCCGCTCTCGATATACTTCTTAGCATTATCCCAGGCACCGCCAGAGTTCGAGGCTGAGAGAGCCATAACCAATCCAGCAACAAGAGAACCGGCCAAGACTCCAGCCAGAGCTTCGATTCCGAAGAGGAAGCCCACCACCAGCGGCGTAAGCAAGACCAGTAGACCTGGGGCGATCATCTGCTTGATGGCCGCCGAAGTCGATATTTCTACGCAAGTCTTGTAATCAGGACGATCCTTGCCAGTCAATATCCCTGGCTTTTCGCGAAACTGCCGGCGCACTTCTTCGATCATCGCATAGGCAGCGATGCCGACGCCTTTCATAGTTTGAGCGGTGAAGAGAAATGGAATCACCCCTCCGATCAGCAGGCCTGAAAAGACCAGAGGCGAAAGTATGTTGAGAGTGTTCATCTCCGAGCGAACCAGAAACGCTGAGAAGAGGGCTAGGGCAGTGAGAACCGCTGAACCAATCGCAAAGCCTTTACCGATCGCAGCCGTAGTATTTCCGGCCGCGTCCAAGAGGTCGGTACGCTTCCGAACCTCAGGACCGAGCTCAGCCATCTCAGCGATACCACCAGCATTGTCCGAGACTGGACCGTAAGCATCGATAGTCAAACCAATAGCGATCGTTGAAATCATACCCAGCGCGGCAATAGCGATGCCGTACATGCTCGCGACCGACCAGGAGACATAAGTAGCAACGGCAATAGCCACCACAGGCACGACTGCCGACTTATATCCCAAAGCCAAACCGTAGATGATATTAGTAGCAGGACCAGAAGTTGAAGCATTCGCGACTTCTCGTACGGGCTTATACGCATGAGAGGTGTAGTATTCAGTTACGTAGCCGATCAGAAGACCCGACCAAAGGCCGGCGAGGAGGGAGAGGAGAACCCCGTTGTTCGTGACGGTCTGCCCATTGACTTCAAAACTATCGACCATTGCATACTTAGTAACGAAGACCATAGCGATGGTCATAAAAATGGTCGAAAGCAGCAGCTGTCGCTTCAGGACAGGTTCTGCAGACGTAGCATCTGGCTTCAATTTGGCAAAAACCGAGGTCAAGAGACAAACCGGGATTCCAACAGCTGAAATCAGGATGGGAAAGTAAAACGCGCTGGGAGCGTTGACGATCGCTACCGAAGTCGCGCCGATTAGGAGAGCGGCACAAGTCGCCTCTGCGCATGAACCGAAGAGGTCAGCACCCATTCCTGCGATATCACCGACGTTGTCGCCAACGTTATCGGCGATGACGGCTGGGTTACGTGGGTCATCTTCAGGAATACCTTGTTCCAGCTTACCGACCAGGTCGGCACCTACATCCGCCGCCTTTGTGTAAATACCACCTCCCACACGGCCAAAGAGGGCTACCGAAGATCCGCCAAGCCCAAAGCCGGCGACCATCTCCATCAGGAGTTCATGATCACTAATAAAATTGGAATAGAAAAGGCAGATACTGATCAAACCGAGAACGGCGAGTCCGATCAGGCCAAAGCCCATCACCATCCCCGAATTGAAGGCCACGGTAAAGGCTTCGGACAGCCCCTTGCGCGCCTGGATAGTCGTGCGCACGTTGCCTTTAGTAGCAATCTTCATTCCGAGAAACGCGGAAAGGCTCGAGATGCAGGCTCCGAAAAGGAAGGCCGCGGCGCTATAGAAGCCTTCATGGATCTCCGTCTCACTGTTGTCGAGGAGGAGCAGCATCACTAGCGCAAAGATAGCTACGAAACCTCCAACGTAGCGATACTCGCGGGATAGAAAGGCCATCGCACCTTCGGCGATCGCGCCTGAGATTTCGTTGAATTTCGCGAGCTGTTGGGGATTATCACCCTCGACAGGAACCGCCAGCACTTTTTTCGCATAAATGCCCGCGGTAGCTAAGGCGAGCAACGCCGAGCCGTAGATAAAGTAAACGACCAAGATCTTCCCCTCCGAGTTTACAAGACTAGATGTGCAGTGTGCTTTGAGCACTTTTTTATGCCCAGGTGTGCATGAAGTGGCAAGACTAAAGTGTATCTTTCTCATCGACACAAGTTTATCCGGCCACCTCTGCTGCATGGTTTATGGATGCCATAGAAGCTAGTGACTTTAAAGCACTAAGCAGCTCTTTGTGTCTAGCTCTCAATTTTCAGCGACGTTTAGCCGAAATCTACTCCGGGCCCTTAGTGGAGGTAGATATATTTTGAACTCTTACCTGAATCAATACCTGCGCGGATTATTACTAGTTCTGGCTAGCAGTGGCTTCGGGGCACTCTCGCTTCAGGCGCAGGGCAAAAGGGTCAAAGTCGTCACCTATATAGACGACGTCCAAGACGAACGCCGTTCGACACGCTGGACCCTCACCGAATGGCTACGCATCAAAGAACGCATGAAAATGATGGACGTATGGCTGGCTATGTTCAGCGATCCGGCAAAAGATAAGTTTGCACCCGAGCTGAGTCTGACCTATAGCCGCGCTGGAGGGATGAGCCAATTCTCACTGGGCGTGCCCGAGATTTTCAATGAAGAGCAGCAAGAAATCGATTCTCGTCATCTCATGGAGAGCGGCCGTGTTCAGTTCTGGTTTACCAACCTCGTCTCGGCTAGTACCGGTCTCCGCACACTCGACATCGACCTGGGTCTCGAAGGCCAGCTCAGCAAGCGCAGCTTCACCCACGATCAGGAGATGGTAAGCCCCGTCGATGCTAGCGTCTTCTCCCTCCAGGAAAACAAGCTGACGACCGCCGGGATCAATCTGCGACTCTTCGGCGCCAATTCCCAAGATTCGACTTTGGTCGCAAAAGCTGGGAAGTTTGAACTCGATACAGGTTACGATCTCGAGGGTCTCCGCAAGTCTGAAGGCCAGTATGTGGGAGGAGAGATGGCTCTCTACTTCATGAAATGGCTCGGCGCTGAAGGGCACTATCTGCAGCTAAAACCGCAAGGCAATGCCGTCTGGAAGGGCAAAGGCTCGCAGGCGGAATACGGAGGTTTCCTGGAAATCTACAACTTCCGCATCGGCTACGGCTCTTACCGCCGCGATTGGAGCTTTGAGTCGGAGGGGACACGCCTCGATTCTAGCGAAAAGGGCAACGCCTTTTTTATGCGCCTCTATTTTTAGAATCTTTTTGACTGCTGTCAGTAAAGCGATTAGCCTGAAGCGGAAACACTTAACTTCCGTCCGGGGGAATCGCCATGGTGCAGCAGCTTCGTCTACCTTCGCTGTTGATAGCTTTACCCAAGTTGATGGACAATCAGTTCCATAGGTCAGTGGTCCTTCTGGTCGAACAGAATAAGGATGGAGCCTGCGGCTACATCATCAATAAACCGCTTCCGGCCAACGAACGCGATGCAGCCTTTCAAAAGCGCTATAAAATTCCTTCTTATGTCCCCGTGTGGAACGGCGGACCTCTCGGCAGTCATCAAGGAGTGGTGATTCACAATAGAGGTAAAGACGTGCAAGCGGGAGTATCGGTTGGTCAACTGCGCATCAGCACCAGTGAGGAGGCGATCGACGGTCTCATCGAGCAAGTTGACATCGATATGCAGCAAATTCAGCCGCGACCGGAACTCGAGCCTTCGGTTATACCTTTTCGCTTCGTCATTGGTTCTTCGGGATGGGCACCTAAGCAGATCGAGTTAGAACTGAAGGCCGGTCTGTGGATTCAGCAGCCTCTCGACGAGCGCCTGATCTTCCATACTCCCTGGCAGGAAATGTGGACCCGGGCCATCGATAAGCTCGGGGTGGAGCTGTTGGATATAGCTCCTACTTCGCAGTCATACCTTAACTGAACGTCGACGACGACGCAGTTTTCTCGCTAAACGCTGAGCTGGAACGCGGATAGACCAGCCCATGAGGGCCAGAATTGGCGTAAGCAGAACATTGCCCCAGATCAGCCGCTGCTTCAGATCTTCGGTAGATTCCTGCATACTGAGCCTGATGTGCCGTTGTTCGGCGCGGAGCCTGGCCTCTTCCTGTCTCAGACTCTTCAGCTTCTGCTCTTGTTCAATAGCTATCGTCGAGAGAGCCTCGTCCTCTTCAGGATTCTGTGAGCCCTGGATCTGAGTCTCGATTTCCTGCAGCTGCAGACTGACCTTTTCAGCCTGATCCTGCCATTGACTCTGACCCTCCTGCTGCAGTTTTTGAAAGCGGACGAAAGGCCGTGGCAGACGCCGACTGTTGCGGACTGCGATCAAGTCTTTATTTCCACCCGCAAATTCCACGGAACGTAAGAAAAAGCTCAGGTTATCGTTCTTCGGCTTCAAAATCATTTGATTGCGGGACTGAATCTTGTCGACTGTATGATGGTCAGCAATAAAATCGACGTCGGCGAAGAGCACGACCGCGTTATCCTTCTCGGCATCTCTCTTGTGCTCCATGATAGGCGAACCTGCCGGCGCATTGGAGAAGGCCGAGAAGAAGCGGCCGAATAAGACACCGGCGAGGACGCGCTGCTGTTCATCGGGTTTGAGTTGGGCGCTGAGCGCCGCGGCTTGCATGTAGCTGGCCAGACTCGTCGGAATAGTTCCGCTCTCGGTGCTGGTCTGAGCTAAGATACTCCAGTGGAGACCATTATTACGGTAGCCGCCGAACCAGCCCGATTCAGCGAAAATAAGCTGCCGGATACGATTGGAAATTAAGTGGGTTGCGTTGAGATCCTGCGACTGCAGAGTGATGTAGTAAGGATAATCGACTGTTTGATAGGCGGACTGCATCGGTGTCAAGCGCGAAGCATCTCCCACCATGCGTTGGGAGTTGAAGTCGAGTCCCCAAGCTTTCAAGAGCCGAGGCATCTGGCTCGCGAGCTGCAGCTGAGAAGTCTGCGCTGAAGCCAAAGGGTTATTATAGACCAGCTCGCTTCTGCACAGAGGGTCGAGGGCAAGCATGAGGTTGCCGCCGCTGACCACGAACTGATCAAGAGCATATTCGGTTTTCTCGCTGATATTCTTCGGGTGAATGACCAGCAGGGTATGGATGTTTGCGGCAATTTGATCACTATTCGAAGGGACAGAGATGACCTGATAGAGATTGCGCAAGGCGGAAACGACTGCCCAGTCTCGCACTCCCTGCTCGCGCATCATCGGCAGCGAGGACATAATGCCGAGTATCGGCTTGTTCTTCTGCGATATTTTCACGAGAGCTTCGATCAGTTCATATTCCAGCTGATCCTCGCGCTGCGGATCGAAGTAGGATATCCCGAGTGTCTGCGCACCCATGGAAAACACCGCTCCGAAAAAGACCGGATCACCGACGCTAGAACCTACCGCTGTAAGACCATGCGTGCGTGCCTCCATCTCTCGCTCAGGACGGGTCAGTGGATCGACGATGCTGTAGGAAAAAGTCTTTGAGGGTACTGCTGTAAGTTCCCGGAGCAGTTCTTCAATGCGCTGACCGTAGGTTCTTAGGGCTGGCTCGAGAGAGGGATGAGAGCGCGAAATGAAGAAACGCACGTGGACCGGCTCGGGCAACTTCGTGACTATCGCCAGAGAGCCTTCTGACAAGGAGTAGAGCTCGTCGGCAGTCAAGTCCCAGCGTTTATGGAAAGAAAAACTCAGGAATAGGAGGAGCGCAGAGAGTGTCGTCGCTGCAAGGAGACCATAAATAGTACGAGCTTCCGGATGCCGCCAGTTTGAAGACGAGATCGAGCGACGATGGATGAGGAGCCCATAGGAGGCGCTGAGCAGCACCGCGAGAGACAGTATCCAGTAGAAGAAATCGCGGCTGTCGATAACACCGCGCAGAAAGCTGAGCAGATGATAGGAACCGCTCCAGCGGCTGATATCAGTGAAGATGCCAGATGAGAAGGCATGCGAGAGATTTTCACTCAGGAGATCGCAGGCCGGTAGATTGTAGAGGAGACAGAAGGCAAAGCCCAGAGCATAGGTGCTCATAGGACGGGAAGTCATGCAGGAGGCAAGGAGACAAAGTCCGAGCTGAACGCTGAGAAAGCCAAGGCAACCGATGTAGCTGCTAGCGATAATCCCCAGGTCAGGATTGCCCAAATAGAGAACGGTCGCCGTCAAAGGCCAGGTCAGGAGGAGACCGACGGTCATCAAAATCCAGGCCGATCCGTACTTGACGAGCAGGCATCGAAGCGTGCTGTGCGGGAGACTGAGCAGCCACACAAAGGTGCCTAGTCGCGACTCCCGGGACCAAAGATTGATACCGAGGAGGGGCAGAAAAAGGGCGCCTAGCCAAGGTAAATAAGCAAAGAGCGGCGTTAGCTGAGCCTGTTGCCCGTTGAGAAGCTTGGCGTGTAAAAGCGTGGTGACTGCGCAGCTTATCACCCATAGGGTCACCCAAGCATGGGCCCAAGGCCGCAAGAGAAACGATCGCAATTCGTGCCCAATAAGACCCTGCAGAGCTTTCAAGAGCTTGCCTCCTGCACTAAGGTGTAGTGAAGAAAGGCCGCCTCTAAACTAGGAAAGCGGGTAGTGCTCTCCAGCGAACCGTCGAAACTAACGCTGCCCCTGCGGAGGATGACCATCCTCTGACAGAGGCGCGGAATGAGATCAAGGTTGTGCGTAGTAAAAACCAGACTCTTGTAGATGGTCAGCTCTTTGATGAGGCCGAGGAGCCAGTTGCGTTCGGCAGCATCGAGCGAGTGCATCGGATCATCCAGTACGAGTAAGACCGGATCGTGCACCAGAGCCTGAGCGACGTTGATGAGCTGGAGGAAACCGGGAGAGAGACTCTTTATTTTTTTGTTCCAGATATTGCTGATTCCGCAACGCTGCGAAATTTCTTTAGCTGCCAGTCGAGGACTGGGAAGTTCCCGCAGTTGCGCACAAAGTTCAAGGTAGGTGCCGACACCCAACTCCGGATAGACCGGAGGCGACGCAGGCATATAGCCGATGAGGCGTCGAGCCTGCGAACTCTCGCGTCCGAGATCATAGGGGCCAACCTGTACCGTTCCTGATGGTGCTCGTAAAAACCCGCATAAAATCTCCTGGAGAGTATTAACTCCGGAAAAGCTTCGCCCAAGCAACGCGACTTTTTCCGCGGTTGCGACGCTAAAGCTGAGTTTGTCGAGCGGCGCTTTGCCGCGCAGGCGACAGCTCAATTCATGCACAGTGAACAAGGAAGAACTCCCGTGCTTTAGTAAAAATAAAGGGGCTTGGACCTATTCTAGCAGGTGCGGCGAATTGGGGGAGGGGCAATTACTGCCGACTTGCGACCCGGGTATCTCTGGATTGAATTTTTTAGCAAACATTGGTAGTGCCGTAGCAGCGTAAGCTTGCAAAAGTTAGATAGGAGCATGTTGGCCGTGAGTATAGACCTAAAAGTCGATCAGCAAAACGTAAGCGTCGATGTCGATGCGGCAAAACCTCTGCTGTGGGTGCTTCGCGAAGATCTCGGTATGCAGCAGACAAAATTCGGATGTGGTGCGGGCCTTTGCGGAGCCTGTACGGTCTATGTTGGAGACCGTACAGTGCGGTCCTGTACTTTTCCTATTTCTCGCGTGGGGACAGCGGAGGTTCGCACTGTTGCGGGTATCAAAGATCCCCTCTCGCAAGCTCTTAAGGAAGCTTGGCTCAAGCACGACGTTGCCCAGTGCGGTTACTGTCAGCCAGCCCTGCTCGTCAGTGCGCATCAGCTTCTGAGCAAGCATATAGGCAAGCCTGAGGCTGAACTTGAAATTTCTTTTAAGGAAATAAGCAACATTTGTCGGTGCGGCACCTATGTAAGAGTGCGAGCTGCCATGCTCGACGTCTTGCGTAGTAGCCTAGCCGAAACGAGGTAAGCTATGGCTCAGTGGACCGTGAACAGACGCGAACTCATAGTCAGCTCCTTGACTGGTGCTCTTGGAATATCCCTCGGATTTTCTCTACCCATCTTCTTAGAAGAGTCGCAGGCTCTAGCTGCCGATGAAGCCAATACCTTGCAGAGCTTCATTAAAATCTATAGCGACAATCGCATTGAAGTCGTAGTCGTGAAAGCCGAGATGGGTCAGGGGGTCTTAACATCTTTAGCGATGCTGCTCTGTGAGGACCTCGAAGCCTACTGGCCCGATGTAACAGTCAAACTCGAGGGGGAAGTAGCGCCTTTCCTCGATGCCAAAGCTCCTTTCGGTGCTACAGCTGGCAGTTCGTCTGTGCGCTCGCAGTATCAAAGACTGCGTTCGATCGGTGCCTCCGTGCGCGATCTGCTGATCCAGGCCGCGGCTCAATCCTTCGACTTGGTTCCGAGCGAACTCTATGCTCAGGATTCGAAAATATACGATAAGTCAGGGCAGGTTCGCTGCACCTTTGGCGAGGTGGCGCGGGCGGCCCTTTACCTTAAGGCTCCCGATAATCCTCAGCTAAAATCCGCCGATAAATTCAAACTGATCGGCCAGAGGATTGCTAACAAGGACAGTCTCGAGAAGATCGAAGGACGGGCGGTCTATGGAAGCGATGTTCAGCTTCCCGAGATGGAGTATGCTGCAGTTCGCCACCATCCGAGCTTTGGTTCCCAGCTCAGTAACTTCAGCGAAATCGCAGCGCAGGTAGCCGCCCCCTATAAGATATTCGAGCTGCCCCAGGCCATCGGCATCGTCGGCCCCAGCTATTGGCAAGGTCAGAAGATTCTCAGCGCATTGCCAGCCGTTTACACCGCAGCTCCAGAGCAGAGTGAGTATCAGCAAGCGAAGCTTGAGGCACGCTTGATTGAAGCGGTCAAAGATGAAAGCGGCGACGCCTTGACTAGCAAAGGCGACGCTCTGGGCCGTCTCGCTGAGAGCAGTGAAAAAATCGAATCCATCTATCTCGTGCCTTATCTAGCTCACAGTCCGCTGGAGCCCATGTGCGCAACAGCTGACGTGCGGAAAGATCGCATCGACCTCTGGATTCCGACTCAGGGACCCGGTGGTGCGGTAGGGGCTGTGGCTAAGGCTCTGGGGCGCGATCCCGCGACGATCAAAGCGCATGTGACTTTTCTAGGCGGCGGATTCGGACGCAAGATTGAAAACGATGCAGTTGTCCAGGCTGCGATACTTTCCGAGAAATCTGGAAAGGCCGTAAAACTCATCTGGTCACGGCAGGAAGATACCCAGCACGATGTATACAGACCGATGTTTGCCGCGCGTTTGCAAGCAGGATTCGGCGCTGAGGGCTTGATGGCTTGGACGGGTAAGAACTCCGGTTCTTCCATCCTTCGTCGCAGCAACCCCAAAATCAAGATCGATCCGACCGGACTAGAAGGTTTCACGGAGCTTCCCTACAAGGGTATCGAGCATCTGCGAGTCCAGCATCAAGAGGTCGATCTAGGGGTGCCGGTCGGATTCTGGCGTTCGGTTGGACGCTCGCAGAACACCTATTTTACCGAGTGTTTTCTCGATGAAATCGCCGCAAAACTGGGGCGAGATCCCTTAGATTATCGTCTGGAAATCCTCGGTGACAATCCGCGTGGACGATCGGTGCTGGAGACTCTCGCCCGCGTTTCGGCATGGCGCGACAGTCCTCAGCGGCAGCGTCTGGGTCTCGCGTATTCAGAGGCCTTCGGCTCTATCGCTGCCGCTGTCGCACAGGTGGCGATAGAAAACAAGAAGGTTCGCGTCGAGAAAATTTTCGTGGTCGTCGACTGCGGACGGGTCATCAATCGACAAGGGGCCGAGGCCCAGATCCAGGGTGGGGCCATCTTCGGTCTCAGCGCGGCGCTCTACGGCAAAGTCACGATTAAAGATAAGCGAGTCGAGCAAAGTATTTTTGCTGAATCGCCTTTTCTCCGCATAGCAGAGGCTCCCGAAGTCGAAGTCACCTTCATCGACAGCGGCGCCGAACTTGGTGGTCTCGGTGAGGTGTCAACCCCGCTGATCGCGCCGGCGGTATGTAATGCAATTTTTCGGCAAAGCCAGCAGATGATTCGCAAGTTGCCTATCGCTGACTATGTTTTTTCTTGAGCATCTTTCACCCTACTGAAGAGGATGGATCAAATGTCTGAAGCTCCTGAATCTCGCTCAACGCTCCTTCGTTCCCGCGCTCTAGCGCTGGCACCCCTGGCCATCATGAGTTCGCTTGCCGCGGCAGCTGTGACGGAGAAATGTCCAGCGCCTCTGCCTCAGCAGCAGTCTCTCAACTTTCCGCTGGGAAAGACCTTCTACCTTCCTCTTGCGACGCGCGGGAGTGATGGCAAGTGCAGGGATGCGTCCTGGAAGATTTACGAGGCGCCGGCGGGAAATCGGAATCTGGTTCAGACGCGTGGCACAGATTCTTATGCGCGCTTCATCCCTCAGCTTCCCGGGAATTACCTCTTCGTCAACCAAGCTAGCCAAGAACGGCAGACACTCCAAGTGGTGGGCCGCGATGAGCAGCCTTTCATCAACTACAACTACTATCCGACTCAAGCGCAGGTAGCAATCGGTGACGAGCTCTGGGTGACGGATGTACTGCGGGCAGAAGTCAGCGTGCTCGATCCGAACTCGATGAAGGTCAAGAAATCGATTCCAGTGGGCTCTTGGCCTGTTGCCATCGGCTGGGCAAAGGGCATGAAAGAAGCTCTTGTCATTCAGAAAGGCGATGACTCGATAGGTGTGGTCGATGTCAGGACGCAGCGTCTCGTTGATTCTATCTGGATCGGCGATGAACCATCGAATATCGTCGTTGCTCCGCGTCTGGGCAAGGCTTTCATAGCTCTGGCGACCGAAGACCAGGTTGCAGTTCTCGACTTGAAATCGCACAAAGTCGTCGCTCGTATCCAAGTCGGTAGTGATCCGCAGGCTATGGCTCTCTCTCCTGATGAAACACGACTCTATGTGGCTTCGAAGAAATCGGGTAAGCCCGGTCGCGAGCCTTTCGGCTTCGATGCTGTTGAGGATGAAAAAGACATTGCGGTGATCGATACGGGCAAGAATGCGCTCGATACTTACTTCTACGATGTAGCGACGACTATCCACAGTCTCGCTGTTTCTCCCGACGGCCAAAAGCTTTATATGGCCCACCTGCTCAACGATACGGTGGTCCGTCTTGCTGATCCAAAAGGTAAGCCCTTCGAGCATTTGGTTTCAGTTCTGGATGCAAAGAGTGGCCAGAAGTTGACGAACGCAGACCTTCTGCGGCAGGCTGGGAGTGGTGGTCCGGCGACTACACTCTTCGGTTTGACTTTTGATAAAGCGGGTCAACTCTGGGTTCTCTCGGAAGCTAGCGATCTGCTCATTCAGCTGAATCCAGATACGCTGCAGGAAATGAAGAGAGTACCAAGTCCAGGTCGACCGCGCTCTCTCCTGGCGACAGACAAGGGACTTTTTGTTTACTCACACCAAGACCTCAAAGTTCTCCGCTACAGCGAGCAGGGTGAGCAAGAAGCTGAAGTGTCTCTGGGTCGCGATCCACGACCCACTGATGTCGCGCTCGGTCAGAAAACCTTTACCGGCGCTGGCCAGGCCTATGCCGTTACCTGGAGTTGCAACAGCTGTCACCTCGATGGCAGTACAGATACCAACGTCTGGAACGCTGGTCCTTTTGTAGCGAAGTATGTTCCACGGCCTATCTACTGGCAGGAAGGTACGGCACCTATCGGCTGGCCGGGTTACATGAGCAGCGTGCGCAATTCGGGAATCGAAGCCCATTCGATCATCGCTGTGAAGCCCACGACACAACAAGGTCAGACCTTGGGTGCTTATCTACGCTCCTTGACGGTTCCGCCTCCGGCCAATAGTCTTACCGAGAGAGACGGTTCCCTCTCGGCTGAAGCTCTGCCAGGCAAGGCTCTCTATGAAGGCGATGCTAACTGCGTTTCCTGTCATGCATTGCCACTGGGCACCAACAATAAGACTTTGCCCGAAGGCATAACTCCAGGTCCTAGCAATATCCCGACTCTAGTCGGCGCGTATCGCCACAAGATCTGGCTGAAGCACGGCGAGGCTTCGACTCTTGAAGCAGCTATCGAAGCGGCGTCGAAGAAGTATTCTAAGCGGCCTCTGAACGCAGAGGAGTACGCTTCGCTCACACGCTACGTGAAAGAGCTGAGTGGTCGCGACTTTTTCGTCCTCAGCAGCGAACCAGGTCTCCTGACGCGTGAGAGTAGCATCAGTCCTAGTCTGCAGCTCACCTTCAGTCTGCCCATTGCTAAAGATGCCGATAACCTTAGTCGCATCGAACTGAGGGATGAATCTGGTGAACGCTTGAGCGTGAAAGTCGAAGTCCAGGATGAGCGTCACCTTTTGGTGAAGCCGGAGAATCCTCTGCGCTATGCCAGTGCCTATAAGCTCGTCGTTCCCCAAGAATTCAAAGGCTGGGACGGTAAAAATCTGCAGGCATTCACTAAGTCATTTACAACGGTCAAAGAACCGAAGCTCCAGCTCGAGGGACGTTATCTACTCAAGGTGGGCGTGCCAGGTCTTGATCCGGTCAAAAAAGCGCCAGATCTGGCACTTTCTATGGACTCGGTGATTCCTTTTGAGGTTGTTCGCAGTGAAAATGGCGATATATTCTTCAAAGCAAGTTATCCTGATGGCCTTGTCGTCGAGGATCACGGTTTGATCAATGAGATGCAGATTGAGCTTCCTCCGCTGCCCGTTCCGGTGTTTATGGGTAATTCGGTCGATGGGTTTTCAGGCTTCAAAGGTGCTCTCGTCGATCTCGATGGTGATGGCATAGCTGATACCGCATCTGGCTTGGCTGTCCTGGCAGGACCGGGTATCAACTGGCCCAACCGAACGTGGATTCTTGAAAAGATCAAGCCTTAAGCGAGCAAAGGAGCCGAGGTGAGGCGAGTAAGTTCTGAAGTTAGGGATGTACTGAAATTCCTTGATTCGAAAACTTTGCCGAAGTCTTGCCTAGGCGTTCTTGCAACGCTTGTGCATACCGAAGGCTCGGCTTATCAGAAAGCTGGTGCCAGACTCTTCGTCGACGCCCAAGGAGGAATCTACGGGCTCGTCTCGGGAGGTTGTCTAGAGCAGGCAATCGTCGACGAAGCGATTGGCGTGCGAGAGAAGGGTGAAGCCCGGCTTTCGACCTACGATACGGGAGATCCTTCAGATGTTGATTTCGGCTTTGGGATGGGCTGCGGAGGCAAACTCTGGGTCTTTTTCGAGGCTATTCTCAATTATAGTGAGCTCAAGCAGAAGATCTGCGGACTCGCTCCTCGCGAGTCGGTTGAAGCTATAGTGGTCGGAGCTGAAGGTTTGGACACGGCGCTGCTTGGTCAGCGCTATTTTGCAGCCACGCTGAGTCCGGCTGCAGCAGAAGCTGAAGCTTCCCTCGCAGCTGGAATTAAAGATTTGGCGGCAAGTTGGAAAGAGGGCGAACGCTCGCGGCTCTGGTCGGGACAGCTCGCAGGACAGCCCTTGACTGTAGCTCTTCTTAAGCGACCTGCTGCTCTCCATTTGACTATTTTCGGTGCGGGCCCCGGGGCCTGGCCTCTCGCAGAAATGGCTCGAACTCTTGCTTGGGATGTGCGGGTTTTCGATCATCGTCCTGATTATATAGAAGATTTCCCTGCTGAATTGGGGCAGAGAGAGGCGCTTCCACGCGATAGTCTGCCCGACTTCTTTCCCTTTCCTTATGAAAAAACAGCTGCTGTAATCATGACCCATAATTTCAGCGTGGACCGCATGGTGCTCGATAAGCTACTGCAAGAGCCTTGGGCCTATATCGGCCTCTTGGGCTCCGGCAAACGCTGTCGAACTTTGATCAGTGAGCTGCAGGTGAAGACTGGGCAGGATAGAAATGTTTATGCACCTGCTGGGCTAACACTGGGTTCGGATGATGTTAAAGGTATCGCTCTGGCCCTGATCGCGGAGATATCGGCTGTTACTCAGGGCAAAAATGCAGTCGGCTTTCGACGCGACCTTTGATGGAGGAAGGATATGTCGGCTGTAGAGGGGCAGGGGAACAAAACGGGGAAATTAGCGGCTGTGCTGCTGGCAGCGGGACTATCTGAGCGACTGGGCTATCCAAAGCAGCTTTGCTCCCTTCAAGGCCGTACTCTTCTCGAGCGAACAATCGGCTGTTTGCAGCATCCTGCCATCGAGCAAATTTTTGTTGTCACGGGTGCGGCGCGGGAGGCCTGCTGGTCACTTGCGCAGAAGTGTCCTGGCCCCATATCGGAGCTTTTTAATCCAGATTATGAGGAAGGGATGGGTTCCAGCATCGCAGCGGCTGCCCGTCATCTGGACTTCGATGCAGCTCTTTTTCTGGTCTGTGATCAGGTGCACCTTACCCGCGAACATATTGATCGGCTCATCGAGGCTAGTCACGAAACCGGGAAGAGAGAGGGAAGCTATGCGCTCACGGCTTCTTCGTATCAGGGGACGGTTGGAATTCCGGCTCTGTTCCCTCGTTCGTATTTTGCCCAGCTCGAGGGCCTCCGGGATTCTCAGCGAGGCGCTAAGGCTCTCCTCTTGGACTCTCCCTCTCTTGTCACGGTCGACTTTGAACTTGGTGAGGAAGACGTTGATACCCCTGAGGCTGTGCAGAGACTGGGACTGACGGTCAATTACCCACCTCTAAAGAGGTAGGCATGGAGGAAG
>JBGSTX010000039.1:0-12705 GCA_041736305.1 Oligoflexus sp.
CGACTTTGGAGCTGGTCAGGATCAATGTAAGAGCCAGAGCGATAATCATCCCTTGCTAGAAGAAACGGCAAAGCAAATGAAAGAATACTTTGCCGGAACGCGAGAGGTATTCGATCTCCCTCTGGATCTTTCGCGCGGCACCCCCTTCCAGCACAAGGTCTGGCTAAGTCTGGCGAATATTCCTTTTGGAACTTATCGGACTTACAAAGAGCAGGCGGCCCTGCTGGGGATGAGCAAGGGTTTCCGTGCGATCGGAGCCGCCAACGGCAAAAATCCTTTGCCCATCATCTTGCCCTGCCATCGCGTGATCGCTACGAAAGGGCACCTTCATGGCTACAGCGCGGGTCTGGCGATTAAAAAAATGCTCCTCGAAATCGAAGGTATTGCCTGTCAGGATTTTCGTGTGCAAGTAGCGCGCGCAGAGGGTGGCAGTAGGAATCTCTGAGAAAAAAATGAACATTGTGATCATAGTTTAATGGAAATTCTAGAAGCTAAAATTCGATCTCGCCTACGGCGTCAGCAGCCCGTCAAAACTTCGTCGTTGCCTTTCACTTAGCCTTTGCCGTGCGCGTGATCTTGATCCTGTTCGATCAACTTTGCCTGTACAGCCCTTGCTTCGTAAAGCTTCACCAAAGCAAAGGGCTCATGGCAAGGGGTTCGGCGAAGATCAGGATCAAGCCTAAGGCAACGTCTACGCCCACGTCAAAGTCAATATTCCTTCATATCGTGACAGCAGTGCCAGCATGCTTAAGTCTAATATTTTCAATTAGATAAAGTGCAATAAAAAAATTTCTTTCGGCTCGCCGAGGATGCCGGTGTGCAAAGAATTGAAGCATCTTTGTTTGGACCAGCAGCCAGTGGGTTCGCATCTTTCTTAATCTTAGTTGCTGCTTGTTTTTCAGGGTATTCATAAAAAATGCATCTTTCTTTAATCTTTAAAATCGCGCGTGTGCTTTCCATTTGTTTAGGCTATAGCCTGAACTCGTTCCAGGACGCGGATTACACAACTTCGATATCTCGTCCTAGCAAGTTCAAAAAAGAGCTTGCGAGCCAAAGTCTTAAGGCCAGGCTCTCTCAAAGCCGGCGTTGGTTGACTGAGTCGGGAACCAGGCTTTCGCACACGTGACCTTTACGAGGAGTTTTTCTTTCATGAATTCAGTCCTGCGTTTCTTCACAGCGTTCACGGTAATGAGTCTTGTGGCTGCTTCTTGCGGTGATAAAGACAAGAAAGACAACCAACGGAGCGAGCCTGGCTGCGAAAATGGGCTTGCGAGCGGCACTAATCGAGACCAGACTCTCTTCACCAGCGATTTCGCACCCTACGGTAAAACCTGCCAACAAATTGCGTTCCAAGGCAAAGCCGTTTGCGAAAATGGTCAAATAGGTTTTACATCGTCTGGTAGACCAAGTTGCGAAGAGACCATCCTCAAAAAAATCACCGTCAAAGGCAGTCGCTCACAGATTGAAATCGGTGAGACTCTGGCTCTCGAGCTGACGGGTACCGATCAGCGCGGCGGAACTTTCCCTATCGACGTCCAAACTGTCATTTGGGAGACTAACGATAATTCAATTAGCGTTACAAATTCAGGTTTGATCACGGGAAGCAAAATTGTTCCCGACGCCGCTGTTTACGCGACAGTTATGGTTGAAGGAAAAGAAGTCTTTGGCACTTTCCGAGTCGGTGTTACTGGTCGCAACTGCGAGGGTACGGCTCATAATTTGAATAAAGAATTCACCCGCTTCAAAGCAGCCAAGGTTCCCTTCAATGCGACATGCCAAGAAGTCACTACGGAGGCGCTGTGTAATAACGGTACATTTGAATTTGAAGAAGGTGTCGCCGAGACCTGTAGCGTAGCTCAGCTGAGCAGCTTGGTTGCTGATCCTAGTTCACTCTTCCTATCTGAAGGTGAAACGGCCGCCGTTTTCCTTAGCTTGGTGGACGAAATTGGTACTCGCATACCGCTGGACGCCAGCGCCGCTGAGTGGACCTTGCCGACCGATCAACTTAGCCATAGCAATGGCCAAATTACAGCTCTGGTAAACCTGACATCTGAGCTTAAGGTACAGGTCAAAGCCAAAGATCAAGCTTTCAGCACTGAAATCACGGTTGCTTCCCGCGCCGACCAACCAGAGAGCCTTCGTTTCGAACAAGGCGATCAGGTTCTCAAAGAAGGCGACGAAGTTGAACTCAAGGCACTATCTGTCATTCGTGGTCAAACCGAAGCTGTCGACCCCAAGCGTCTGACTTGGGAGTCTAGTGCACCTACCAACGTTTCTGTAAGCGAAGGGCGCGTTAAAGCCCTCAAGGCCGGCACTCTTGCTTCCATCACAGCTAAGCTTGATCAGACGGTCATCAGTCTCAATGTAACAGTTGAAGAAAAGTTAAGCCTTGATGCTAAACTGATCGATGGTCGGGAACTGACAGCTGACAAGCTAAGCCTCTTGCCTGCGGTACTGGCTACCGTTACTGGTCCACTCCAGAGCGCAGAGCCAGAACTGAAGAACGGCACAGAAGGTTGTGAGTTCTCGATTCACAAAAACCGTAAGGTTTGGGAACTCGATGTAAAAATCGACGAAAATCGCGGGGAGCTCCCTGGCGCTTGTGAAGTCGAAATCGCTCTTAAATCGGCCGCAGGCCAAACCGCCCAACAAAAAGTTACAGTTCCTGTCGACTACCGTCGCTTCAGCTTCAAGGAAATTCGTGCTGAAGGTACCGAAGGTCGCCTCGAAATCGGTCGCTTTAACTACAAGCTCTCGAAGAACTTGAGCGTAGTTGAAACCACTGTTCAGAAGTTCAGCAATAAGGAAGAAATAAGTCCTGCCGATTGCGAGTTGTCGACCGAAGAGAAAGACGGGACTTACACTGTCTTCGCTACCCGTGCTGCGGGTTCAAGCGGCATTTGCAGTGGCTATCTCGCTTTCGAGTTTAAAAAAGAAGGTGTAGAGGAGAATCGCTACCACTACCAACTCTTGGTTCAGTCGCCTGATAAAACCTTCTTGGAACACTGCCAGTCACCACGCGACGAAGCTGTGAGAGCTACCGTGAACGCTGTGCGTAAGATTCTTGCTCCGTCGGCCAGCTGTGAGAAGCTCGTAGAAGTCCTCGATGAAAAGAACCTTTATAGCGCCGCCAACAATGACGATACACTCAGCCTTTCCATGGCTAATCAGAAATTGACTGATCTCTCTCCACTGTCGCGCTTCGTCGGTCTCAAAGAGTTGGACCTCGCTGCCAATCTTGATCTGAGCGATATCTCGGCCCTTGCGGAAGTGAAATTGTTGAAACTTCTCAACCTCAAAGGGACAGCCGTAAGTGATTTTAGCGCCATCTACAAGCACAAGCGTATGAATGATCTAAGGATCCCTTCCCAGGTTCGCATTGCTTGTAGCGATGCTGTCGTCAACCCAGAACTTAAAAAAGTTTGTCAGTAAGAAAGGTCTATTCTATGCGCGCGATATTATCTCTTAGTGTTTTGGCCACTCTCACCGCCTGCAATCCGCCCAAGGATAGCAAGGTCAACGAACAGTGGAACGAACGGAACAATCCGGTTCTGATGATGGCCTACGACAATGAATTCGTTACTCAGTTCGACGCCCTGCCATTGAGCGGACGTCCAGAAAAAATGCCTTGGAGCGATCACTATTGGCCAACTTATCATGGTGGACTGACCTACCGCTGGAATTCGGCAAAGACCAAGCTGCTCGATCAGAAAGTACAGGCATCCAGCGATCGCGTTTTTGCCGGACAGCTGGATAATAATCCAGAGCTGCAAAAACTCCGCAGCGAAGTTATGGGCTATACGCCTTACACCAAAGAGCAGCTTGCGGCTCTTTCCGAGCGGGAGAGAACGCGCCTTATCGATACTCTCTCACCTGCGGAAAAATACGATATATACCGCGGCGACTTTAAGTACTCGACGGTCAACGAAGAACGCAAGCGGACTAATATTTTTTCGACTCTTCGCGACAAGCCTGAGTACAAAGCTGATGCTAAAATACCAACCTGGTTCGGGATCTGTCACTCCTGGGCACCGGCCACGATTCTGTTCAACGAGCCAGGGCCGGTTAACTTGAAAAGCAAAGACGGCTTTCAAGTTCCGATGGCTGCCTCCGATGTCAAAGCTTTGCTCTCCCATATGCTCGACAAGGATCCATCCCAGGCCCGCGTCGATCGTTTCCTTGCGGAGCGCTGCAACAACGACATCAGCGAAGCGACTATTGACACTCTCATGGAACTCTTCGTACCGCTCCAGATAGGTAATAAAGAGTTGATCTCGAAGCAAGTGAACCTGCTCTTCGACAGTGAGAAGCTTGATACCCAAACGATGCTAGTGGCCGCTTCTTTTATGTATGCCTTTTATTCTGATCAGGCTACTGCAGCCGCCGAGTATCAGAAGCTTTTCGAAAACCTACGCCGCAACACTGGCAGAAACTCTGCTCTTTCTCTGGCTTATCTCGAATCTCAAAAGAATTTCGCTGATGCGGGCACCCCTGTAGGTACCAATCTTGAAACCATTCGCAGCAATATCGTCAAAGCAGTTGAGAAGCCAGCCTGCAACGACACCAACGCTGGTGCCTTCCACTTAGTCATCGCTAACGTGATGGGCATTCAAAAGCAAAGCTTTGGTATCGATGCGACCCGTGACTACGAAGTTTGGAACCAGGCAGCTGCCAGCTACGAGTCATCCGTTGTCAAAGAATTCAAGGGTGATGAAATTTCGAGCGATGCAGCACCAGGTACCGTGAGAGAACTCCAGATTCGCACGCGCTTTCGCTACACCACCGAGGAGAATCCAGCTCGCGACCCCTTTGGCGACGATGTTTCGCTGCAGCGGTACCACGTACAGTTGGGCGACAACTATATCGGCTCTGACGGCCGTCGCTTCAAGGCTCTCGATTACAAAATCGAACTCGATCGCGCCGGTAACATTATCGGTGGAACATGGCTCAGTAAGGTACGTCCTGACTTCCTCTGGGGCACTGGAAATGCGTTCTTCAGCAAAGAGTTCGGTGAGATCGAAGACATCTACTATCAATCCCTCCAACGCTAATCTGCCTTAACAAAAGCATCTTGTGTGGCCTTCGGGCCGCACATCCTTTGGGCTTACAGTCCTCATTCGAAGACAGAATGTTTCCCGCGCTCTTCCCATCTCTTTTCAAATCTCTAATGCTAACGATAACAAGACTTTCATCCTCATCGCTGAGTTCATTGGACCGCTTTTTTCTAGATGAATGGGTGCCGTCCTCAAAGTTCTCTTCCATTCTGTCTCTCGATCGAGACTGTAAAATTTCTCCCGTCACCAGCTTCATCTATTCCATAAAATAAAAACTTCTAAGCAATTTGAGCCTCTTTCGAGCAGCTTTGTCTTAGTCAGTAGCAACGGATTGATGAGTGATTGAAAAAATCGTTGGGAAGGTGAAGCGTTAAACTAGCTAGAATCTGCGGTAAAAAGCGATAAATATTGTACAATTCAAACTCGCACGTTTTCTGTATGCATCCCGAGACAGTTGACGCAAAGCAGAAAATGCCTAGTATTGTTCTGTATGGGCTTTGTGTTTAGCGAGCATTTCGAGCGTCAGCTACGGGAGACAGAAATAAATTTGATCGTCCTGCTGCATCCTTCGAGTTTCAGCGTCTGGTCTATGAAATTTATTTATTAAATTAGCGACCTAGGAAAGCAATTCTACTCCCCAAGCCCTCCTGCAACGGATGGAAAGGTTCTTGCTAAGAGCCATCGCCGTTAGATGAGTCAAAGGATTTGTACTTTTTACGAAAATCTAAATTCCTGCCCACCGGAAAGGGCGTGGAGCCGAAGTTTTCAAAAAAAAAGTACTAGCCCTAAATTTCGGGTTCAGAGTTTTCACGCGTTTCGTTGAAGCCTATCGAGCTTTAACGACATGAGGAAGCTTTGACTCCGACATGGATGCAACTGATCTTATCTGGAGAGATCAATGAGATTAAGCGCTTTTTTTTCCTGCTTCTCGCTAGTAGCACTCCTAGCTTGCGGAAGCCCTGAGGACGAGATGTCTGAGACCTCATGGGCCCACTCAACTGTCGATCGCTCAAGTGGCACCATCCCCGCCCTCATTGCTTACCGGGAACTTGGCTTTCGCACTGACTACCAGAAAATTCGAGTCTGTCTCCAGGAAAGTCCTTCTTACAAGGGACGCAATCTCCTCTTAGAATCAAAGTTGGCTTACGCGGCCTGGATCGATGCTACCGGACGAGGATCGAGTACTCAATGGGGCCTTTTCGATTTCCAAATCGAAAATCACTGTGACATGTTTGACGAGAACTATGCAGCAGCTGTCGTCATTGCCAGTCAGACTAAGCACGATCCGAGCCAGTCTGATGATTTCACCGTCATCAACTGCACCCAGCGCAACTGCTATCCCAATGCCTACACGACTGGTTGGGGCGGCCCTGCTGCGATGAGCTACACCTACGGTGATAAGACCGGTAAAACCTGGTCCAACATCAGCACCTACCAACCGTCCGTCGCCCGTCTCTCCCCCTATCTCGCTTGGCAATCGCTCGAAACAGAATTCAGATTGGTCGCTAATAGCACCCAAAGCGGTAACACACAGGCTTCAGCATTGCTCTCGCAATACCTAGCTCTGAAATCGAAGGCCGAGACAGTTTCTTATGCAGAGCTTGTAGCTTTTAATAAGAAACTGGCTAGCCTGAAAGTAGATTCCAAAGCAAGATATGGCATAGTCAACAGCGGTAGTTCCTATCAGCTGCAAACACCCGCATTCCATACTCTCTTGCATGAAGTAGGCCACCAATTCGGAATGATGCACGCCCACGTCAAATCGGGATATACAGATAATGGCTCTGCTAAGGGTGCCAGGGGTCAGATCAAGGATGGTTTCTGGACCACCAACGATGCGACCATGGCCTATGATAATTCCTATTTCTACCTCACGGCTGATGACCGATCCGGAATGCAAGACCTCAGCGCTAAACTCTACCCCTATCTAAGTGCCCGTCGCGTGCGCAAATAGAGACGTAGACTCTAAGTTCGACAGAAATTCTCAACACAGCCCGCCTTCGCTAAGAAGGCGGGTTTTTCTATTGGGATCCAGGACCCGATAAAGGACGTAAGAGGAGTCTGCGGGAATACCCTCTCCAAAGAGCCGGCGATAGATCTGGGGCGCGTGTTCGCTTGGGATAGGAATTCCTGGCCTCGGGCCTTCTTGAACGCAGGAAAAGAGGCTTTTGAGCCACTCAGCATCAGCCGTACTGAGTCCAACCACCGCCACTCTTCGCCGCCGCAGCGGACTCACTGCCAGCACATAATAAAATATCTTCTGCACCGCTCTGACTCCCGCGTCAATAATTCGTCCCAAAGAATGAGCCGCTGAGGAGAAAATTGCAAAAGAAAAAGCGCCGCTCCTGCAGAAATCTGCATGAACAGCGCTCGGTGCAACACCTTGTAAGAAGCCGTTCTCCTCAGGAGGGGACGCCTTCAAAAAGTCAATCAATCGAGAGTGAAAAATTCGTTGTCCTGGAGAAGAGGATCAGCGAACGAACGATCCAGCATGTTGCCAAGCAAGGTTGCTTCAGCTGCGCTTGGCTTGACGCTGCCACTGGCTTCGTAAACATAGAGTTTGCGAGCAAGAGGATAGTTGAAGTTTCTGATCGTGCCTGGAGTTGGTACATAAGCTTTGCCGCCTTCTTTTTTGGCGAGCGAAAGAGCTTTGTTACCGTCGCGGCCAGCAGAAAGGCCAGCGTAGCCGATTGCGTTCACATTGCTTGACGTGAAGGCAGCAATATCAGAAGTCTCAGATACGACTTTTACGCAAGAACCAAATTCTTTGATTCCAACCAGAGTCTTGAAAGTGTCGGTGGTACCTGAAGCATCGTTTCTGCGGTAAACAACGATGGCTTGGTTTTGTCCGCCGACCTGGCTCCAGTTGGTGAGCGTGCAGCTATAGATTTTTTTGACCTGTGCGAGATCAAGAGTTTTGACGCTGTTACCGTCGTTAACGAAGACAGCAATTCCATCGAGACCTATTGTGTGCTCGATGACTTTGATGCCTTTGGCTTTAGCCTTGGCCAGAGCTTCATCCTTCATTTCACGAGACATGGGAGCGATGCCTTGCTGGCCATTGACCAGAGCGTCTTCGCCTTTGCCAGAACCGCCGCCTTGATAAACCAGTTTTGATTCGAGACCGCTAGCGACGATCACGTCGCTGACAAAACCAGCTAGCGTGTCAGAACCTTGGATGGATGTTGACTGAGCCATGAGGGGAGAGCTGACGACGAGAGCACCGAGCAAAATCTTGTGAACCATGAGAGATCTCCTTTTGATCTTTTGATAGTTTCTCTATAGGCGAACGATCGGCCGATTTAGAAAAATTTCTGATAAATTTCTCGACAAAAATTCAAGGCGTAAACTGTTTTTCGCATTCTGTCTGTGGATAGGTCTGCTGACCTTTCGCAACTTTGCTGCGCACATAGTCATAAATGGTCCAGCCCGCGTTAGTGGCAGCTTTTTGTAGCCACTTCTCGAGTGCCTTAGGATTAACTGGTTCTCCGGTCTCCTCGTCATACTGCAGGCGAGGATCGCTAGGCTTGAGGTTTTGATAGCTACAGACCTCGTTGAAAATTTCATAGTCGCGGAAATATGGTTTTGCAGCTTTGGCGTTGCTAGGGATCTGTCGTGCGCAGCGATCCATGATGGTCTTGAGCATCTGCGCTTTGTTGCTGCCGAGCAGCTCGGCGACCTGCGGCGGCGGATTCATTTTGGTGCCTTCGAGGGCCATCCAGATGAAATAGTTGCCGCTCAGGTCTTCTGTTTCGCCTCGTGGGCTGATGCGTTCAAACTCAGCTAAGTTTGCACCCTCGTTGCCGAAGAGGCCGGCTTTGAAGTTGGCGACGCGTATCTGCCCACCTGACCACTTTTTGAGATTCTGCGCCATAGGTCCATCGGCTTCGCCGAGACGACCGTGACATTTCACACAGGTGATGTTGTAGAAGTAGGCTCCTGGCTGCGTCCAGTAGAGCTGGCCAGCAGGCTTAGAGAAGCTGCCATCTGGCTTTTTCATCCAGTCTTTGATCTCGCTGCTCGCTAGTTCTCTTTCAGGAAACTTGCATTCAGGCTTCTCCTGCCACCAGTCAACCGCATAGGCCTTTTCGGAAATCTTGTGCAGCTGAGAATCGAAGGTCAAGTCGTAGTACCAAGGCGCCATGCCATTTGTCGGATCGTTCCAATCTTCGCGACGCGGCTTGTAGGGACCGCTCGGTTCGGTGGGATCATCTTCTACGATCGGGGCATCGGCTAGCGAGTAATCATCGTCCTGAGTACACTTCGTAGCCGAAGCAAAAGAATTTATTTGGCTCTGATCCTGCATCGGATCAAAAGTTTTGATCCAGCGAGAAAAGAGGTCGACCGCGCGGCAATCAGGGCCACCCGTGCTGTGCAAGGGCATGCGAGCTTCTAGCTTGAGCTCTTCATCAGTTGCGGCGAGCCGGTGGAAGAGGTAGCTCTGATCAAGTTGACCTTCATGATGCACGAGTTTCCTGTTTTCAAACTGAGTGGAAGCCATGAACGTATCAAAATTGATGATGCGGCCTGCGCTCATATCGAGTTTGACATCGGAGTCGGTCTTGGCAAAGCCGTTAGGATTGTGGCAGGACGCACAGTTGCCGAGGGCATAGCCTTGCGCCCGCAGCGTATGCTCGTTGAGAGGACGAGCTGAAGGGAAATTCTCGAGCTTTGGTAGTTTCGCGGCATCTTCGACCGAGATCAGGCCGTGTTTGACAAAATTTTCAATTTGTTTCAGCTCGTCTTTACCCACGGCAATGTCGCGAGCCGCTTCCCCGAGATTGCGTCGATTGACTTGCAAAGGAGTAAAGCCAAGAACGAAACTCTCGTCGACTCCACCCTGGTGGCACTGCTCACAGCGGTGGCGTGCAGGGACCAGATAGCTTCGCTTACTGCCAGTCTCTTGGTTAAAATCGAGCGAGAGAACTAGGTCCTTCCAAGGCGTACCATCTCGATAGGGAGTGGTCAGGAGTTCGGCATCCGTAGCGTTATCGCGCCAAACGTAGGTTCCATAAAGAGGTTTCTTAGGAGGATAACGAACCACGATCAGACGGGTCTCCACCGGACGATAGCGCACGATGCCATCGCTTTCCTTGACGCCGCGGTAGAAAGTTTTATAGAAGCGAGTGTTTTCTGGGACTACGAAATTGGATTCTCCTTCATTGCTGCCAGGCTTCAGCGTAAGGGCTTCGGGCTTACCACTGCCGTCTTTTTTTGCCGGCAAGTGAATGTGCCGCAATTTTCGTGCATGGTCGTTCCACAGAGGATACTCGACGTTATAGGAGTAAGTACCTTTGGCAGCTAGAGTAGGACTATCCATGCTTACGAGGTCGGTGCCGCTGAGCAGTGCAGGCAGCGCGTCGCTCGCTTCGAATTTTTCATCCGCTGCAGCGTCGATGCCCCCCTCTTCGGTTTCCGGTAGGCAGTTGCCTAGATCGGTCATCTGTTGCTCGGCTAGCTCGCCCCACATGCTCGGGTAAGCCTGGCTCTGGGCGGATCCTTCGGCATTTTCTGCCTTGCCTGAACTTATCCAAGCATCGAGCCGACGGCCGAGGTCTTCGTAAGCTGCGGGGTTCAGCGAGCGAATACTCTCAGGTGGCATGCGGCCGCTGACGATGGCGTCCCGCATTTTCTCAGCTGACGAAGCGAAGCCGGGGCTCAGCTTCGGGCTGCCGTCAATCACGAGCTCGCGATCGGCGAAGCTCGAACTATAGGAAAAGCCCCCAAGGTTCGCAGCCGGTGCTTGATGACAGCCTGCGCAGGAGCTGTCGATATCTCGCTTAATATCAGCAAAGCTCGGGCCCTGGGCGGCTGCGCCGCTTGGTTTAGCCAAGGTGAAAGTTTGGTAGCTCTCAGGAAGAGCGCAGGGACGGGTGTTCGAAAGATTTGGGCCGGCACCGCCTTCTGTGAGCTGTTCCGGCTCAGGGACTGCGGGCTCATTTCCGGATTTCTTCTCTTTGGATTTGAGGCAGGCACTGAGCGATACCGTGACGAAAAGCATGAGCAGAATAAGCGGCCGAGACCAGCTTCTCCGACGGATGCTTGGACAAACAAACATAGCCTTCCTCCTAGGGACAGGGCGTTTTAGATTCGGAGACGTTATAGGCGTGGGGGCTGCAAGGCTCAAATGAATTGACCGTGAATCTTTTGTGAAGATTCTGCGGAACTTAGCTTGGGAGGAGGGTGACGTTACTCAAATACTCCTGAAAAGCGGCTTAAGCTAGGCTAGAATGAGTCATAACAAAGGTCCCACCCGCTGGGAGGTTTTATGCCGAAAATGCAAGAGAAGGCCGGTTCTCTAGTCTCAGGTGGCGTCCGCTGCCTCTCCATTCCCATTCATGTACCCTTTACAATTTCTCGTGAGTCCTTGGCCGAAGCACAGATTGCTCTGGTAGAACTACAAAACGGTGAAGGGCTGCGAGGGCTCGGGGAGTGCGCCCCCTTTCCCAGTTTGACCTACGATACGGTAGGAGGAGCTTCTAAGCTGGCTCTGCAAATTCTCGATGAGATTCGCTCACTCGACTCCCAACGTGCCCTAGCTCATCTACGAGGATTGCGGGAAGAAATCGTTTCCCAGTCCATAACAGCCTATGTTGGAGTCGAAAGCGCTCTCTGGGATCTCACGGCTCGCGAAGCTGGGGTATCCCTGGCCTCGCTTTGGGGAGCTGGTCGCGAGAAGGCGCTCAGCACCGACATTACGCTTCCCATAATGGCCCCTGAAGGGGTAGGGGAGTTTTGGGATCTGTTTGCTGGACACGGCTTTCCTATCGTGAAGGTGAAAGTGTCGGGTCATCTGGAGCAGGATTTGGCCCTCATCGATGCGCTCCTCAGGGTTTTACCGAAAGGAGTTGAACTGACTTTAGATGGGAATCAAGGCTATGAACTGGACGCGGCTTTGCGTTTGGTCGACGCTCTTGCAGCCAGAGATTGCCGTCCGCTCTTTTTCGAACAGCCGCTGCCGGAAGACGATCACCAAGGGCTGGCGCGTCTAAGTTCTAAGCTGTCGATTCCTGTTTGCGTGGACGAGACCGTGCGTACGCTCGCCGACGCTCAGAAGGTGATAGAAGAGAAACTCGCGCATATGATCAACGTAAAAATAATGAAGTCGGGAATAGAAGAAGCCCTGGCGATCATCGCCTGTGCGCGCAAGGCGCAGATTCCGCTGATGATCGGCGGTATGCTGGAGAGTGAGGTCGCGGCCGGCATCTCGCTGCAGATGGCTCTCGGAACAGACGCCATAAGTTTTGCGGATCTCGACACGCCCTTCTTTTTCAAGCAACGTGTCGCCAAAAACAGCGCCTGGGATCAAGCGAATGCGAGGCTTGAAATGCCTAAAGGACCAGGCCATGGAATGGAGGCTTTGACAAAAAAGCCTGGAATCCGTGAGGAACCCAGGCTTTCTTCAAAAGATATCTGACGAAGTACTTACTCTGGCGTCCGGTAGTTGACGAGTTCTGCGTAGATTCCGTCGTGCACATGAGTGGCCTGGGCCGTTGCCAGATCGCTCATCACCTTCTGCGTAGTTTCGGGGTAGCCGTTGTTCTGAACCGCGATGTGGATAATCGTGATGAGATGGCTGCCGCCTTGTTGATCACCGATGGTCAGGGTAATCGTGTTGTAGGTCGTGTACTTGTTCTCAGGGCTACTCACG
>JBGSTX010000116.1:0-1694 GCA_041736305.1 Oligoflexus sp.
GAGCGCGGGCTGACCCTGCATAATCTCGCGGGCTGCATCCTGGCAACTATCGGCTTCGTTGATGTGCACATCATAGCCCTGGAAGGCCAGCTTAATCACACGCTGAATGGTGGACGAATCGTCGATGACCAGCCAACGCTCTACCATAAAACCCCCATCTTCCGGTATGGGGTTCATTTTATCATAGGCAGGGATCGCTTGTCGCGAAGCTTGCCTTAATTCATATTTGTTTTTAAGATTTTAGACTGATAAAGGCAGGCTTGTGACGAACCTCGCGGTTGGAACAAGCCTGACTATTGAGTTAGGGGAATATGCTGAATCAAGAAGCAAGTCGTCGCTCTAATTTTTCGTTGACCACGACCAGAATCAATTGCCGAACATGATTCCGATTTTCTTCGATCGCACGCAGCACAAGGCTGTAATCATCCCAGGTGAAATGACTGGTACGCTTGCAATTCAGTTCCTTGAAACACTTCATCCTGAGATTTTCAAGGTAGACCGCTTTGGACTCATACAGGCTTTTCAAGGTCTCGGCGTCCAATCCTTCAGCCAAAATAGGCTTGATTAGCTCGCCCATGATTTCCTTGTAGGTTTCATAATCTGTCGAATGGCGTTCGCCCATGTGATCTCCCCAGCAGTCTTCGTGATGGCCTGATAACCTCTTCTCGTCCTGAAACGAGAAAACTTAAGATCCACTCCTTGCTTGGAATTTGGTCCGTTTTGCAAAAACTTGACGGCATGGAACCCATTACGCCTCTTTACCGCAGGGGAGCTGTCTTGCCTTGCCCCCAAACTCCGACTACACTGGGGAGACCGAATACAAGGAGTGAGTGCGTGAGTCTCCAAAATGGAAGTTTCTCCCTGACCCGTTACCAGGTCTTGGGGCGGAAAAAGCGACTGGCTGTCGCAGAATTGAATCAGAAGCTGCATGGCTATCAGGCTCGGCCCATTTCCCTGCAGGCTGCCGCACGAGAGCTGGACTATGGCTGGGTACTCCCCGATAATCCGGAACTGGAAGAAGACTTTCATGAACGGCAACTGAACTGGGATATAAGCGATTGCCTTTACGAAGAGGGTATCCTCCTACGTTTGCGCATCGAGCGTCGTTCAGTTCCTGGCCAGCTTCTCCAAGAAATCGCCCGGCAACGTTGGTCCGATCGGCAACCTCAGCAGGACCAGCAGGACAGTGAAGAGCCGCAAAGAGTCCGGAAAAAGCAGGTCCTCGATGAGGTGAAGGAAGAGCTTCTGGGACTCAGCTTGCCTTCCATCAGCTATGTCGATGCCTACTGGAAAGACCAGGACGATCGTATCTATTTGTTTTCACAAAGTAAAATGGCGCGAGAAGCCTTTGAGGATTTGTTCCATAAAACCTTTGGTAAACCACATAAACTCGGCATATTCAGGCTCTTACCACCCCTTCTGGGATTGACTGGGGAGGCTTGGCAGGATGGGGCCCGCAGCAGTGAATACTTGAATAGGATTGTGCATACTCTGCCTATGCGAGCCAGCAGGTCAGTCGAGACCGAGGCGCCACCCTTTTAACTTTAAGAAAAATTTAACTTTTACGTCACAATGTGTTACTTCCTGTCATTTTCAGCTGCATCGGGCTTCAATCGGATGTAAAAGATAAGACCAAATAGATCGGAGATAAAACCCATGTTCGAAAAAGAAACCCGCGTAGAACTTGGCGAGTG
>JBGSTX010000130.1:0-15746 GCA_041736305.1 Oligoflexus sp.
CATGGTCCTAGCGGACAAGGCCATTGCTATCAATCCCTTGGGTGAAGAGACTCTGATTCTCAAGGCCAATATTTTCTTGAGCCAAGCAGGTCTCGATGCCTTTGGTATCGCCGAATCTTTAATGACGGATACCAGCAAAAAAGAAGGTGACAAGACGGCCTCAGCACTCGACTCTCTGAGCGGCGTGTTAAGTCTGACCGAGACAGATTTTGAAAGTATGGGCGAGGTCAAGACTCTCGAAGGCACCAGTACTAAAATTGTGCTCCCTTACTCAGCACCACAGGCCAGAGAAGGCAGCAGCGCTAGTGTGCGGGCAATCAATAGCGCGATTGCTACTCTTTGTCCTTTGATCGACGAGGCAGCTAAAATCTCTCTCGACTCGCGTCACAGCTGCGAAAAGGCACCTAGTGTTCAAAAATCAGGAAAAGCCCATTTTGCCTGGGCGCTGGCTCACCTCGGCGAAGGTGTGGCTTTCAACAGTGTTGTGCTCTATGACAATGATAATGGGATTCCGAATATTCAAGACCTGATTAGCGGTGTCGACAAAAATAATTTAACTCTACTGCTCGAGCGCATTTCGCTTGTGACATCTGTTGTCAACACCATCTTCCCTACAGGAAGTGGAGCCGAAAGCTCGATGCTCAATGCTCTCTATAGCGATCTTGAGACGACTTCGAAGGCCTTCACGGTCATGGCGGGTTTACCGGCGTCTGTGACTAAAAAAATTACTGATGCGGCTACTAACCTCCGCACTAAGATATCGACTGTCACGTCGCAAGGATCTGGAGCAACGGCCGATATAAGTAAGCAAAACGAAGCTCTGCGCAATAGCTTGACCACGGGCATGGCTACGCAGCTTAAGACCAAAATCGAGACAGCAAGTAACCTCAGTGATGCGGATAGAATAAAGGCTTGCTGCGCTTACAAAGCGATCAATTCGCAAGCCGTAACCCCATCAAATTGTGCGTCGGTGACTGTGGCCCAGTGTAGTGCCAATTAAGGAAGGCGACAGGAACTAGAAGCCGAGCAAAAAAAGAACTATAGAATGCCGGGTGAAAAACCCGGCTTTTTTTTGCTAGATTTCGTCTTCATCACCAACACCTCGACCGCTCTTCTTCATGCGTTCGAGCTGTTCTTTGTACTTAACACTGTGACGGCACCAAGGACGAACTTCAAGCCGACGCTTAGGAATTGGTTCACCGGTTCCTTCACAAAAACCATATTCACCATTCTTAATCTTGTCTAGTGCGTGTTCGATTTCACCCAAAAGCTTCCTGTCACGGTCTAAAAGCTTAAAGGTCAAATTCTGCTCCGTCGTAGCTGACGCCAAATCGACTTCATCAAGCATTTCATTTTTATCTAGCTCGATGTTGCCACCTTTGACCAGCTGCTGAGACTTTTGCAGTAACTTATCTCTTTCTATCAAGAGCAAGCTTCGAAACTGTTCGAGCTCGTCCCTTGTGAGGAACTCGTGATTATCAAGTGGATCGTGACTGGCCATTCACATCGTTCCTTTATGGCAGTTCAATCTGAAAAAATCCTACCGCGGGAGCCAATTCGCAATATCGAATACTAATTTCTTTGTTTTAGAAATTCAAGCCATTAGCATAGGCGCGGCGCTTCTGGAAAGAGGGAGCTCTGAGGACTCTGCTGGAGCCGGCCTTTCAATTCTTCAAGTATAGCCAAAGCCTGCATTGGCGTGGTTTTTAGCACATTCAACCCGTCAAGTCGCTCCACAATACTATGTACAGCGTGCGGAACTTGTAGAGATCCTAGGGATAGCTCGGGATCAAAAGCGGCCTCCATAGGTGGCCGCCGCGCAGCTGTAGCGCGGGTTAGCTGGGTTTTGGAAGACACTTCTTTATCAGCAAAAGCTTCGGGATGCAGAAGATGATCTTTTGCTGCCTCGATGATTGCGGCTGGAATACCCGCCAGCTTCGCAACCTCAACGCCAAATGAGCTGGCGCAGGCGCCAGGCTTGAGTCTGTGCGTGAATCTAATCTCCCCTTTGTCCTCTCCTACCTCGACCTGCGCTATCGCTACACTGCTTAGATTGCTGGAGTAGGGGACGAGTTCATGATAGTGCGTTGCGAAAAGTGTATAACTCCGTAGATCTTGCGCGATATAGCGAAGGATCGCCGCCGCTATTGCCAGTCCATCCTGGGTCGAAGTCCCGCGTCCGACTTCATCAAGTATCACCAGGCTCCGAGCCGTAGCCTGCCGTAGAATGGAGGCCGCTTCAGTCATTTCCACCATAAACGTAGATTGGCCCCTCGACAGGTCATCGGCTGCCCCAACTCGCGTGAAGATGCGATCAAAGATAGGCATCTCGGCCGCCGTCGCGGGCACATAACTTCCGATTTGGTGCAAAATTGCAGCCAAGGCTGTCTGCCTCATGACCGTAGATTTTCCGGCCATGTTCGGACCGGTTATCAGCATCTGTTTTTTCTTCTCAGTAAGCGTCACATCGTTTGGCATAAATTGATGACTACCTACCCAGCGCTCTACGACCGGATGGCGGCAAGCCTTGAGAAAAAGCTGACCCTTGCTGGACAAGAGAGGTCGGGTCCAGCTCAGTTTTTGCGCCTGCGTCGCAAGTCCCTGCAGAAGGTCGATCAAAGCTAAGGCCTCTGCAAGGGTCTTTAGGTCAGCTAGAGCATGACTGAGGTTTTCCAAGAGACTGGCAAAAAGCTCGGCCTCTCTCGCCACCGCATTTTCCATGGCGGAGGCTAAAGTCTCACCCAAGTCCTCCAGCTCCATAGTCGAAAATCTTTCGTTATTCACCATCGTCTGCCGACGAATAAATCCTGGAGGAATCTTCGATAAGTTAGCTTTGGTCACTTCGATGAGTAAACCATAGGTTTTATGTTCTTTAATCTTAAGACTCGAGATCCCGGTAGACGCACGCAACTGCTCTTCATAGGAGTTTATCTTGCTTTCGCCATGCTGCGAAAGTTCACGCAGGCTATCGAAGCTTACATCGTATCCCTGACAAAACACTTCGAGGCTGCCGAGAGTTGCTGCCTCTTCGGCAAGAGCGATTTTCAGCAGCTCGAGCGGAGCTTCGGCCTTCTGCAGAGCCGCGGACATAGCATGCAAGAGTCCGGCATGAGACCCGCTGAGACCGTTAATAAGCTCTCTGAGCTCCAAACTTGCGAGCAGACTACGCCTGATCATCAGGACATCACATGGCTGCGCCTTCCGCGACAAAACTCTCGTCATGAGTCGATCGAGGTCGCCACAGTTTTTAAGCGTTTTTTGAATCCCCTGCAAAATTTCAGAGGGTTCACTCAGCAGAGTAGCGATCGCCTCCTGCCTTTCCCTAATGCTCTCGGCTTGCAAAAAGGGCTGCCCCAAATCATGCCTTAGAAGTCTTGCCCCCATAGGAGTCTTGGTCGCGTTTAGCTCCTTAAAGAGACTGCCTTCGGCTTCTCGCCTTCGGGTCGTTTCAAAAAGTTCTAGGTCGCGTCGCACCGTTTCATCGAGCAGCATACGATCACCCTCATGGAGGGGTTTGATCGATAAGAACTGCCGGGTACCGGCATTGAGACTGCGGAGGTAAAGTAGGACAGCCGCCACCAGCTCGAGCCCACCCTCTACCTCACCGCAGGGTAGCGCTTGGAGGCTATCCACAGCAAACTGCTCACGCAGCAAAGTCGCCTGTGACTCCCGATCGCGAAGAACTGCTTCCGGCAAGGTTCCATAGCTGAGTTGCCGCGAGTGGGCGTAGGATTGCAGAAGTCCCTGAATCTCTTCCTGCATAAAGCGTCGGCTCACACACTCACGTGGGGCTAGGCGCTCAACCCAATCTAAAACTTGAGATTTTTCTAGCGTTCCAAGCTTAAATTCTCCAGTCGAAGTCTCAAGTGCAGCCAAAGCCCACTTGCGTGTGCGGGGATCCTCATAAACCGCCACAAGGTAATTCGCCTGATCGGCCTCGAGTCCATCGAGATCATCCAAACAACCGGGGGTCATAATCTGCACGATACCTCGCTTCACCAGCCCTTTAGCAGTGGCAGGATCTTCAAGCTGGTCGGCGATAGCTACCCGAAACCCGAGCTTTAAGAGCTTGAGCCAGTAGCCTCTTGCGCTGTGATGGGGTACGCCGCAGAAAGGCAAGCGCGTCTTATCGCCTCGTTCACGACTGGTAAGGACTAAGTCAAGGAGCGGGGCAACGAGTTCGGCGTCATCCCCAAAGATCTCGTAAAAATCGCCCATACGGAAGAAGAGTATCGCATCGGGCGCTTGCGCTTTTAATTCATAAACTTGTCGTACCATGGGTGTCAGCTGCTGGAGATCCTCAGGAACAGACAGAGTCATGATGTGATCTTTCTATGAAAATGCCATAAAGGTATGGCAGACAAAAAGTAAAAGCTACGCCCTATACCTAAGCGGTGCGGGATGGTCTGTCAATCATCGCGAAAAATTGTTTTTCCTGCGTTTGCTAGACAGAGAAACCTGATCTGGATCCCCTCAAAATGCGCTGCAAAATTGCGTAAAGTCTGTCCTGAAGTCACCACATCGTCGACAATAAGGATCCGGGGCACGCTAGCCGCCTGTCCCTGAAAGTAAGCTGGCCCCCACTTCGTGGCAGCGCTTTCGTATTTTCGACCTTGCCGTTTTCCACGCAGCTGTTGGGCCTGCTTTCTCCACGATCCCCAGAGGGCCCGCGGCGGTCGCCAAAGAGGAAGCTCCGACTTCTGTGCAAGATTCCAGGCGAGCAGAGCCGCTAGATCGTAGCGTCCTCGCAATCGGCTCCAGAGGCTAGACGGCGCTGGCATAATTCCATCGGCCCAATGACAAAGATCTAAGAAATCGATACCCTCCATAAATGCTTCGAGTAAGCAGATACCCGCACTCCACTCTTGCCGCACTTTAAACGCCAAAATTCCGTCTCGAACCGCACCCCTATAGCGCCAATGCACGGAGAGCGGGTAAGCTGTCTCAGGGAGTAGCCTAGCTCGCACTTTAATTTTCGTACAAAGAAGCTCGGCATCAAGTGAATCGCGACAAGGATCACAGATTTTGCTTGGTGCGAAATGCGGACGCCTTCCACAAAGAGGGCAAGTCATCTTTTGCTCCTTCCACTTTGGCTGCAGCTTAAGGCTAGGAAGGAGACGATGCGAGAGACATGAAAAGAGAAAGGGGGAGGAGAGGAGAGAAGCGGCCGAGACTCTTACTCGTGGTGATAGCCAGTACCCTTTATGATGCTACTGGCTCGGTAAAGTTGCTCCCAAACCGCAAGCCAAGCCAGATCACTAGGAAACACTGCCGGTGAGAGGCTCCAGACGACATCAGCACTTTTTCGAAGATCCTCGCTCAACCCGAAAGGGCCGCCTATGACAAAGCTGAGAGTCTTGCAAATGCCCTGGTTCATCTGCTTTTGCATAAATTGAGCTAGTTCGGGAGAACTGAGACCCTGTCCCCGCTCATCGAGCACGACCACAGTCTGACCTGGATCCGTTTTTGTTCCGAGGGCACTCCAACCCAAGCGGGCGTAAATTTCTTTCCCACTTCTCTCTTGATGGGCTTGAGCCTTGAGAGTGATGTCCTCGACCTTCCAAACCGGCTTTAAACGCTTGATGTAAACATCCACCAGGTCTGCATAGGCTTGGTGAGCGGGACGCCCAATTTTCAGTACCTGTATCTTCACCGTCGCGACTTAGTCATCAAATTTTGTGATACCGGCATCGGGCCACAAGCGCTCGACGGCATAAAAATCTCGTATCGTATCGAGAAATACGTGAACCATCACGTTACCATAATCCATGAGAATCCAGTGGCCAGTCTGCTTACCTTCAATAGCCAGCGGTTTACCGGCCTTATTGTCCCGAAGAACGTCTTCGATATAGGAGCAAATGGCTTGAGTCTGCCTCTCGTTTGAACCGGAACAGACGACTTGATAATCACAAATGCTCGACTTGCCGCTGAGATCCTGCGCGAGGATACGGGTGGCTTTTTTCTCTGCAGCAGCCGCTGTAATCATTTTGATGAGATTTTCGGAATCCATGTTTATGCCTCGGTTGGCCGATAAAGGCCTTGTTCTTCGATGTAACGAGCCACTTCGGGGGCTATCCACCCGTCCGCCGCAGCTTGAGTCCAGTCTTGTCTTATGATGCGACTGGCGGAAGGCGACACTACGCCTTCTAACCAGTAGACTTCTGTAAGGATATCTTTCCAGGACCAAGCTTTAGCACTCAGACGATGCGGTACGAGCCCAAGTTTTTTGCCCAGATTCTCAATAATTGGCCCTAAATCATCGTCTCGTTCGCGATCTATCACGAGCAGACTGGCCTGTCGAATTATTTCTTCAGGTCGATGCCAGGCCGCGAAACTCACGATTTGATCACGGCCCATCAATAGGCCCCATCGAGCCGTCGGCTGACGCTTTTGGAGCGCCTCCAGAGTTCGCACCGTGAAGTTAGGTTCAGGAAGTTGATTTTCAATTGGATCGAGGTGAAGTCGGGTGAAGCGTTGGAGCTCACTTTTGAAGGCTAGGGCGCATAAGTCCAATCGCTGCTCGAAGCTAGCGCCAGGTTTTTTATGCTCACCATGAGCTCCAGCAGGAGCTTTGCCGGGTAGAACCCAGAGCCTTGCTTGGGGGAGACTGCTGAGCACGCGCGCAATGATGCGTCTATGACCCTCATGAGGAGGATCGAAGGTCCCGCCGAAGAGTATATCGGTGAGAGTGTCAGCCTTGCTTCCCTCAAATTCCAAAAGCCTGGTCTCCATTGGCTTCCGTCAGCCACTCATAGCTCTCGTCTCGCTGCCGTCCGCCAGATGCAGCAGCCGCATCTTCTGAATGAGAAGAGTTGCTAACCAGCACATCGATCTTGATTTTTTCTTCTTCGATAACCTTCCAAAGGGCTAGTTTGAGAGGCACCAAACCTTTGCGGGCTACTGCAGAAATTCGCAAGACCTCAAGATCCATGGCTCGGAACGGAGCTTCAACCGATTCCCAGTCGAAGTCATCTGGCGCCAGGTCTGATTTTGTCAGTACGACCAGCCGTCTTTTACCGGCGAGCTTTTCGCTAAAACGAGCGAGCTCGCGTTCGAGGATGCCAAAGGCTTCCAGCGGCGGTAGTTCGTCCCATGAGAAAGGATCCACAACATAAACGATGACTTTGGTGCGTTCGAGATGGCGAAGGAATTCATGCCCCAGACCGCGACCATCGCTGGCTCCTTCGATAAGGCCAGGAATATCGGCCATGACGAAGCTAGCTTGATAAGGATCGATTTCAGGAACGGCGACGACGCCGAGCTGAGGAGTAAGGGTCGTAAATGGATAATCGGCGATTTTCGGTCTCGCGGCGCTGATACTGCTGAGCAGAGTTGATTTCCCTGCATTGGGAAAACCGGCGAGCCCAACGTCGGCGATTAATTTGAGCTCAAGCCTTAGATCGAAGGTTTCCCCTGGGCCGCCAGCCGTAGACTCTTCAGGCGCCTGGTGGGTAGCAGACAAGAATCTGAGATTACCGAGACCGCGTTTACCGCCTTCAGCAATGACTGATTTTTGACCTTCTTCGAGGATTTCACAAAGGAGACGCCCGTTCTCCTTGGAGTAGACCATGGTTCCGACGGGAACTTTGATCTCGAGATCACGCCCGTTCCTACCCGTGCAGCCCTTTGAACCGCCGCGCGCGCCATCTTCAGCCGCATAAATGCGGCGATAATAGAGGCTGCTCAAGCTGTTGAGCTGAGCGTTGCCGACTAGATAAACATAGCCGCCAAAGCCACCGTCACCACCATCGGGTCCCAGCTTAGGTGCAAATTTAGCGGCTGCGAAGCTCACCATTCCCGAGCCGCCCGCACCCGACCGTACCGTGATTTCTGATTCGTCTATAAATTTCACCGATCGACCCTCCGCCTAAGCCTTTTCGAGGCTCCGCGCACGAGATTACAAAGATACCAGGCACATTCGTTATCTGGAGATAGAACGGCTCTTTTGAAATTCAAAAAAAGCAGTGCAGGGAAAACGGAGGAGCCAGAGGTCCGAAGGAGGGTGTCGTCTTCTCTGCCAGGCCAGAACAAAGTGAAGAACCCAGCTCTTCTCTTTCGGTCCTCAAAGAGTGGAAAAGGGGCTGAGTCTCACACTAAATTACAAGGCCAGACTAAAAATCAAGCAGGAACAACGCTCACACTCTTGCGCTTGGAGTGAGTGTTGTAGGAAACTTTACCGTCGACCATGGCAAACAAAGTATAGTCTTTGCCTGTTCCGACGTTATCGCCGGCGTGGAAAGTACTTCCCACCTGACGAACCAGAATGCTACCCGCAGTGACGGCTTCGCCGCCGAAAACTTTGATACCGCGGTACTGGGGATTTGAATCGCGACCGTTCTTGGTACTACCACCGGCTTTCTTATGTGCCATCTTACTGACTCCTCTGCCAAACGACTTTTCGTTTCAAGCGATTAGTGCTTGATGCCGCTGATTTCAAGTACTGTCACGGGCTGCTTATGGCCGCGGGTGCGCTTGTAATCTTTACGACGTTTAAATTTGAAGACCAAAACTTTCGGATTGAAAGTCTGCTTCCTCACCACAGCTTCAACGCTGGCACCAGCCACGAAAGGAGCTCCAACCTTCACCTTGTCTCCGCCCACGAGGAGGACATCTGAGAAGCTGATTTTATCACCTTCGTTTTTGCCTTCGAGAAAGTCGACGGTGATCTGATCCCCTTGGCTGACTCGATACTGATGACCGCCAGCTTTAATTACGGCAAACATACATTCTCCTCATCGCAAACTCTCAGGCAGGAGTTGATGCCTGGAATAGTCTCGGGTGTTGGTGATGCCCAACGGGCAATGGTCTCAAGAGCAAGTTGAGTCTAGAGAGCGTCACATATTCTTAAATCGCCTATGGACTGTCAATAGCAAATAAGCGCCGCACAGCGGCTAGGGCCAGCTTTCCCAAAAGGTAGAACGAGCTGGGATCCACAGCTAGGCAAGTTTGCTGCGGCAAAAAGAACGAAATTGCCGAGCTCTTTGCAAATTTTTAAGCTAAGCCCACGGATTTATAGCTTCGATTTTTTGGCATGAAGCATGCTCTTGGAAGGGAGCCGAATGCACGATTGGATCTTATCGACGCACTCTTCTCATCGGTCGCTTGAAAAGGATACTTGAGCAAATGACTTCACTTCCACGCACAGAAGCCTCTTTGTATGCCAACAAGGCAGGACAGCAGCTTGTGGATACTAAGAGCGAAGCTAAGCCGAGCCTTTCCAAAGCCGCTTCCAGTCCTGGAGCAAAAGACAGTTTTTGGGACGAGCTCCAAAAAGCCAGTCAGTCCGAAAGACCTAATAATAAGTCTAAATCGCCCTCAGAGCCGATGGCCGCCGCGCGATCCCCTAAGAAGTCTCCTTTAAATCCAAAGCAAGTGGATGCAGCCCCAAACTTAAAAGCAAAAGCACCGAGCCTCGAACCCGAAAAAGCTGCTGAAAGACCTACTTCTCAAGCGCCTGCGAAGGCTAAGAGGAGCCAGGAAAAACTTGCCGAGCCCACGTCTAGGGGCAAAGGTTCAGATCCTTTGCCGCCGACCAACCAAGCTTCACCATCGACAGGAGAGCCCGCCACGTCGCTTGCCAGTCCGCCGACACCCCCTAAGACGAATGCTGAGGGATCGAACCTAGGCGGCAGCAAAGGTGAAGTGAACGAAGCTCAAGTTATTGGGAACGCCGATCTTGGAGTGTCGCCTCAGACGCAGCCCGTCCTCTTAGATCTAAGTGGCAAACCCGTTCAGGCAGCAGGCCCTATGGGAATCATGAGCGTCCAAGGCCTTAACGAATTAAACCTAGTGCTAGACTCTCCGCCTGATGCGGCTCTGCAGGAGCTTCAAAGCCTCAACTTCGCTTTAGGTGGACGCGATCAGCTGCTACTCTCGGCTCCGGCCCTCGCTCTTCTCAGCGGCCATCTTGAACAAGTAGTTCCCAGCGAGATCCCGCAGCTTCTAGGTAACAATCAACTGCTGCAAGGTATTCTCGCTTCTGCTGACATCCAAGGTCTACTCGCCGAACCTCTATCTTTAAACTCCGCCCTCAAAACCCTAGGTCTGGGCGATAGCCCTCTTGCTCTCGGCGTTATAGCCAAAGGCTTAGGATCGGAAGTCACGACTCTTGGAGAAACTCTCAATGCATTGGGATTCGACGTCAATCGCATTCAAATAGAAGGTTCTCTCCTCCAGCAGACCATCCCTCTGGAAGGAGTTCAGCCTTATATGTTACGCAGCGCGAAACTGCGCGCGCAAGAGCCCGACGAGATCGATCAAAGTCTGGCCGCGATAGCCGGCATGCTTCCGCAAGTACCCATGGCTCCCCGCCTAGAAATGGGGCAGGCTCAGGTCCCATCGGAACCACAGGCTCATCTCAACGTCAAAGCACAGAGCGCAGAGGTTTCACTGAAAAGCCCAGAAGCAGGCGAACTGTCTGCGCTGCCTAATCCGGAAGCGCCTGTTCAACTCACTGAATCTTTCCAAACATTAAGCGGAGTGACGGAAGTACCGATCCAAGCGAAAGAAACGTCTGACCAAGCAAGTTCCGATTCTCTTGCGGCAAAGGTTCCTGAAGAAATCCAACGCGCTCAGGGCAAGCCCTTAACTCAGCTTAATTTAGCTCAAGCTAACTTAGTCCAGGTCGACCCCTTTGCAGCGATAGGTGCTCGCCTTCAAACGCTCGATCGCCAAGTTCTTGTGATCGATGGTGAAGACATGCGCAAAGAGGCTAAGGCCGATGAAGTAGGTATGGAAGACATCGCCCAGCTTCTCGCGCCAAGTTTCGGCCCTGATACCTTCGGGACCGAACTAAAAAATGGGATGGGCGCCGCGCGGCAATCTGCAAAATCTGCTTCGAGCCCTTTAGAGGCCTTAGCTCTATCTATGCTTGAGGGGACTGTTCAAGAAGGTGAGAGGGCCGGAGAGAATATGAGTGAGCGCGATTCATCCTCATCGCAAGGGGGTCAGGGTGATGGGAACTCGCTATTTCCCATGTCAAGTACCCCCGCACAAAAAGAATCGACGGCAATTTTTCAAATACAAGGTCCTGACACGAATAATCAAGCTACCAAACTCTCCCAGAGCCTTAGCCAGAACGTCTTCGAAAATGCTACTATGATGTTGAAGGAGGGCGGTGGATCCATTCGCGTCGATCTCGGATCTGAGGGACTCGGCTCACTTGATCTAGCATTGGATATCAAAGACAAAACCGTCGAGCTGCGGATCATAGCTTCGTCGCCCCATGCGCGCGAGCTCTTAGCGCAAGATCTGCCAAAACTTCGTGATTCGCTTTTGAATCAGAATCTCAATCTTGAAAAGGTTGAAATAGGTCTAAATCAAGGTTCTTCCTGGTCGCAATCGTCTGGTGACGGCCGATCTTTCCGGGGTCAAAGTCAGAATCAAGAGATTTTCACAGGCGGTTCACGCGATAGCCGGCGGGGCGAGGTTCGCAGCTACCGCCAGATTACATCAACTGGCGATCGACGCCCGGGCACTCTGCCAAGCGGCTCTATTCAAGTGAGGGTATAAAGTATGTCTTCCATTCAAAGCAGAATTAATCCTCCTGTGCCAGTCGCTAACACTAGCAAATTTAGCGATGCACCCATCGATGATCCGACGAAGCAAGTCGCGAATAAAAATGTTAATAAGACTGACTTTAAAGCTCTCATTAACAATTCTATGGATCAGGTCAAGAAAGAGCGCAAAGCCAAGGAAAATGGCGACCTCAGCGCTGAGACTGAAACCGAGTTCCTTGAAAAATTAGCGGATCAAACCAAGGAAAAGCGGGTTCCGAAGAACGAGCTTGGTAAGGACGACTTTCTTAAGCTTTTCGTCACCCAGCTGCAAAACCAAGATCCTCTTAACCCGGACGACGGTACGGAGATGGCAGCGAAGCTAGCCCAGTTCAACGGTCTCGAGCAGATGATGAACGTCAACAAATCTCTTGAAAAGATGCTGACCGATCAGAATTCGGCTAGAAACCTCTCCATGGTCAATTATGTTGGCCGCGAAGTGACGGTAGAAGGCGGCCGGGCTCGCGTGAAGAATGGGCAAGCGACCAAGACCGAATTCAATCTCGAAGCTCCTTCCAATGCTTCGACTCTCGAAGTTAGAGACGGGGCCGGAAAGATAGTTGCACAGGTAGATCTGGGGCCTAAAGACGCAGGAACTCATACCCTCAACTGGGATGGTAAAAACGGAGCCGGGCGAACTCTTCCCGATGGGGTATATACCTACTCCATCTCAGCTCGCAATGCCGACGGCCGTGATTTGCCAGTTGCTATGACCGCCAAAGCCCACGTTACAGGCATCGATATTAAGAGTACTGATGGGGGTCTATTTACCGACTTCGGTAAGATCACTTTCGATCAGATTCGCTCCGTGGGCCGCCCTGGTTTTGAAGAGGATGCAGCCCCCCTAACTCTAGCTCCGCAAGTTCCAGGCGCTCCCCCAGAATCTCTTGAAGGTGCCACCTCAAAGGCCTCGGCTGGACCACAGAAAATATCGTTGAACGACGATTTAGAACGCTTGAAAGCCGAAGGCAAACTCAATCTCCCGTCGATACCGGGAGTGGGAACGCCGACTGACCCCCTCAAAGGTGCAGTAAAAACCACGGCAGCGGTAGCACCGCCAGCACCTAAATCAAGTCCCGATGCCGAAAAACCCGTAGCTTCTCTGTAAAGAGGTCTAGGCCGTGATCAACTCGAAAAGAAGCGTGGTACTGGCGCTTTATCTCCTTACTTCGTGTGCTAGCGACGAAGCGGTTTTAGAACTTTCCGCTTCTTCACCAGTAATTGCGTCTGAAACTGTAGAAAATTCTTCGGATATGCCGACGGAAGTTCGGCTAGCCGAGGTGCAATTATCCGAGAAGTCTCCGAATCTTTCCTGCTCAGAAATTCCTGCCTGTGCAGTAGATGAGCAGAAAAGCCCCTATCAATGTGTGGCTTATCGCTATGCTGGCCAGTTGCTTTGGGGAAGTCAGCGCGTCTACGGCTGGGGCAAAAATCTCTGCGAAGCCAAGAGATCCGTGGCAACCAGTGCCTGTGAAGCAGGCAAAGACCTTAGTCAGCTTTCGGAACTGAGCTGCAGCCCAGATCCAAGTTATGGCAAATGCCCACCTGCTCGACCTAAATGCTCTACAGAAACAAAACCAAACAAATGTTTCGCCACTAAATACCAAGGCAATGAGCTTTCTTGGGAGCAAAGACCAACTGCATGGGGCTCCAATGAGTGCGAAGCCCTTTACCTTATTCAAGTTTTTGCCTGTGAAAACGGTCTCGATCCCGAGGACCTGCAAAATACAGTATGTGCCGACGACCTTTTTCCCGGACAATGCCCCCCTGCTTTGCCAACTTGCGACCTAGACCAGCGCGAGCCCACGGAATGTGTCTTAAGTTCAGTCGGTAGCATGGTTTTGAAGAAGCCATGGCGAGCTATAGGTACTTCAGCCTGTGAAGCTCGGTATCGCCTAGAAGAGCTCATATGCCGCTTTTCAGATCCGAAGCACCCGATATCTTTGGATGAAGCGAGCCAAATCGAATGTCGAGCTTTAGTCGGGACACGTGGGGCCATCACCCGATAAGCCCAATTCCCAGTGGGTTGCAGTCGCGACCTTGACGCTAAAAAATTGTCAGTGTCAAAGATTTAGCCAAAATTTTATGCCGTAAGAATCTGATATTCCTTGAGCGTTGCTGTGGACTCGGATTTGCAAAAGATGGCTTGGCTTTGCAAAATTGAATCGTCCGCTTTCGAACCAGGCCTAGGCCCCGTTGTTCGAGGCAACAAATCGAGGGGAGTGAAGATGAGACTTGGGACTATAAACGGAATCTTATTGGTAAGCCTGTTAACTGGGGTTTTATCCTGCAGTAAGTACGGTGGATTTTCGTCGCATAAGCCCGAAGATGAGGCTGCTACAGATGAAACGAGTACAACTGAGACTCTCGAACAACAAGCTGCAGCCGAGGCAGAAGCACAGCAAGACGCAAACAAGAGCATTACTCTTCTTGAAGCCAAGACTCCAACCGAGGCTCAAAAAGATGCCAAGACTTTTCTCGCCCTAGATGACGAAGAAGGCGCGATGACCGGCTTGAAGCATGGCGAAGAGCAGATGAAGATCATTTGCGCTAAGTTTGCAGCGATGCCGAATCTGGCCAACAATGCTGTCATACAGAAGTTTTGTGTTCAAAACATGCGCCCGAAGAGCATCATTGAATTACAAACAATACTTGGCCTCCAAGTCGTCAATCCAGCTCTCGTCGCCCGTAATCAGAACGGAACTGGCGGCAACCCTGCTTTTGCTTTTCAAGGTCATTCCAGTTCACTGGTAGGACGCTTCGTTTCATCGATCAATCCTCGGGTCATTATAATTACGCCTAATTCAGTTGATAACGCAGACCCTAACATGGTCATCATGGGCTTCGTTCGCGGCGAGCAGTTCGCCGAAATAGTCTTGAACACACCAACGGGCCCTGAGTTTCTCTTGGCTGGCTTCAAGCAGGCTTGTAATAGCAAACCTGAGCATTGCAGCCCTGCGGAACTCCTAAGCCCTGCTATCGAGAGCAACTGGACTGAGTTTTCTCTCTATCATGAAGACGAACTCAAGAACAGCATAGTCGATTGCCGCCACTGCCATCAGCCAAACGGCCCGAACACGCCCAAGCTTCTTCGGATGCAGGAACTCCAGAACCCATGGACTCACTGGTTCCGCGACAACACTGCAGGCATCAACTTGATCAACGATTACTATGCGGCGCACGGCACAGCCGAAACTTACGGCGGTATCCCGGGCCCAATGATCCGCGGCTCAGATCCAGCTAACGTCGAAGATACTGTTCGTGCAAATGGAGGCAATGTTCAGCCGAATGAATTCCGCACCAATAACATTCAGCAGGAAGTCGTTGCCTCTTCGCCGGCTCAACCAGCCGACAACACGATTCCTGGTAGGAGCGCGATCTGGGATGGTTTATTCGCTCGCGTCTTAACAGGCGAAATGATCCCCATTCCTTATCATGATGTGAAAGTTACTGAGCCGAGTCTTTTGGCCAAGTTCACTAAGCAGTATCTAGATTTTACTGCAGGCGTCCTACCTGCAGCTAAGTTCGAAGATCATCGCGATGTTCTCCGCACCGACCAGAAGCAGCTCGGAGACATGGGCTTCGCTGTTGCTCCTGAAATGACGCCTCAACAAACTCTGATGTTGGCCTGTAGCCAGTGTCACAATGCACGCATGGACCCAGCGATCTCGCGCTCTCGCTTCAACGTCAATCTCGCCAGCATTCCAGCTGCTGAGATCGACCTCGCCATCTCGCGGATTAAGCTTGGTTATAGTCCGGAACGCCTGAAAAAAGAAGGCATCCGCATTCTAAGCCCAGAAAGCCAGCCAGTTGAGATGAAACGCGGTGAGCACGTCCTGACGATGCCTCCACGCCGCTTTAAAGTCTTGTCTGACATTCAGATCGACGCTTTGGTTCAGTACATGGAAGCAGAAAAAGCTAAGAAGTAAGATTTTCCTTTAAAACAACGGGCGCAAGACGAGATTCTTGCGCCCTTCTTTCTTTTAGCCGCATCAATTGCCCATCACTTCATAGCTAGCCTCTTTCAGCATAGAGCTCTCAAGGGTACTCGGAATGAACTGAAGATCGAGTCCATACTTCTCTACCAGACTGTTGTAGAGCGTCTTCTCTTCATTGAGCAGCAAGTCTTGGATGTCATCCCGCAAGCGTATCCGAATTTCCCTTGCACCTGTTCGCAGATGAAAGCGTTCA
>JBGSTX010000146.1:0-9477 GCA_041736305.1 Oligoflexus sp.
GCTCGCCATGCTTCTTGTGCAGCTCAATTTCGGGGTTCTGCCCGTCTTGCAGAAAATTGTCCTCACGACTTTGACACCCTGGGCTCTATTGAGCTTAAGGACTTTAGGAGCGAGCCTTTTCTTTCTCCTGGCCTATGAGAGCTGGAAAATCATCAAGCGTCCTCAAGGACTGCTTTTCGCAGAAAAGGTTGTACCATTGCGGGTCTTCCTCGGACTTTCTTTACTTGGCATTACTGCCAATCAGTTCCTCCTCATTACAGCTTTGACCATCACCACTTCCGTCGCTGCAGTTATCATCGTACCGTCAATTACTCTTTTCACCTATCTCTTCGCGCTCATGCTGAAACGGGAGATTTTTTCATGGGGACGTGCTCTTGCCCTTCTCTCAGGTGGCACGGGCGTACTCGTGCTCTTTGCCGATGGGCTCAGCGAGCTCATACAGAACATCGACAAAAGTAGCTTCTATGGTAACTGCCTCTGTCTCTGCTCGGCAGCTGTCTACGCTCTCTTTCTCGTGCTCTCGAAAGACTGGAGCGGCAAGCTTCCGGCCCTGCAGTTTACCAGTCGGCTCTTTAGCTATGCAGCTCTTTGGACCCTCGTCCTCGTGGCTTTTCTGTGGTGGGGTGCGAGCGAATCCCAAGTCCATCACTTTTGGATCAGAGAGCATTCTGTTTTGCTCGAAGGATTTGCTAGCCTTCCCGATCTCACTCTCATTCGGAATGCCATGATATTTATCGTGTTGGGACCGACGGTTTTAAATTATTTTCTTAATTTCTGGGCGCTCAAACACATGCCAGCTAGCGCTGTATCTGGCTTCATCTCGCTGCAAACCTTAATCGGCGTGACAGTCTCACATTTTGTATTGAACGAAGAACTTAAGCCAAGCTACGCGCTTTCCGCTGCTTTTATATTGGCAAGTATAGGGATTCTAAGCTGGCAACTGAGGGCGAGGCGGCCTGTCCAGGCCGCGGAGATTTAAGGGACCAGGAGATTCCCAGGCGCGACCCGTCTGACCCAAGGGGCTGAGGTTTTCTGAAAAAAGCATTGCATACCGGCCTGCCCCATAGAGCTAGCACGGGCCTTGGCTATGGCTTCGGCTGTTGCTGGACCCTGGCGCCAAGAGTGCAGCGAAAGATCAGTATAAAGCTTTTTGTAGCTTTGCTGAGATTCGGGACTGGCTAGGAGCAAAGCTTCAACCTCTTCGCGCAGCTTGGCTTCCGCTTCTTCCGCTTTAACGAGGACCTGAACCAACCCAAGCGAAAGAGCCTCGGGAGCCTGAAAAATGCGCGCTGAAAGCACCTGTCGGTGAAGCTGACCAGGAGCTATTTTCCGAGCTAGATAAGGGAGAATAACGGCTGGCAGAAGTCCTATTTTCGCCTCGCTGAGGCTGAATTTAGCATTGTCCAGAGCTAGAGCATAATCGCACGCTGCCACGAGACCCAGAGCACCTCCAAAGGCTGCCCCCTTTACTAGAGCTAAAGTTGGCACTTTCAGATGAACTAAGGTCTCAAACATAGCGGTAAGCTTTTCGGCTTCGGCGACGTTGCCCCGATAATTCAAGCGTGCTGCATCCTGCATCCACTGCAGATCGGCTCCGGCCGAAAAATGCTTACCCGCTCCCTGCAAGAGGAGGAGCCGTATCTCAGGTCGCCCGGAAACCTCGCGCAGCAGCGAGGTAATGCGTTGGAGCAGCTCACCGCTGAAAGCATTAGCGGCATCCGGACGGTTCAAGACCAAGGTCGCTATCGTTTCAGACCCTGGGCTGCCGTCATGTTGAATAAGAGAGTGGAACTTCAGGTACGCAGCTTCCATGCAAGTCCTCAGATATCGAATTTTATGCCCTGGGCCAGAGGCAACGAACGCCCGTAGTTAATCGTGTTGGTCTGCCGCCGCATGTAGGCTTTCCAAGCGTCGGAGCCTGATTCTCTTCCACCCCCAGTATCTTTTTCACCGCCGAAGGCTCCCCCAATCTCGGCCCCTGAGGTACCTATATTGACGTTTGCTATTCCGCAGTCAGAACCGGCTGCTGAGAGAAAAGCCTCTGCTTCAAGCAAGTTTCTTGTGAATATCGAAGAACTGAGGCCCTGCTTGACTTGATTTTGGATCTTGATCGCATCCTCAACTTCACCCGCATAACGCAGGAGATAAAGTATGGGTGCAAACGTTTCTTCCTGAACGATGGCCATTTCGGGTCGGGCTTCGACGATGGCGGGCTTTACGTAGCAACCCGATTCATATCCTTTGCCTTCGAGCACCTCACCACCGTAGAGAACTTGCCCGCCTTCCTTTCGCGCTTCGACTAGGGCTGCTTGCATGCTTTTTACAGCATCCTTATCGATAAGCGGGCCAACGTGATTTTTTTCATCGAGAGGTGAACCGATGCGGAGCCCGCTGTAGGCTTTGATGAGCATATTTTTGACTTGTTCGTACATCTTCTCGTGAACGATGAGACGCCTGGTCGTTGTACAGCGCTGACCTGCAGTTCCAACCGCACCGAAGACGATCGCCGGAGCTGCCAGGTGCAAGTCGGCTTCTGACGAGAGGATGATGGCATTGTTACCACCGAGTTCAAGGATACTGCGCCCTAGTCTTGCGCCCACCACCGCGCCCACGCGTTTACCCATGCGAGTCGAACCAGTCGCGGAAATGAGGGGTATTCTCCCATCAGCAATCAGAGTCTCGCCTATTTCAGCCACATCCCCGACGATGAGGTTCATGACACCTTCGGGAACCTGATTTTCCTTCAAGACCTCTCGCATGAGGTGAAAGCAGGCGATCGCAGACAAAGGAGTTTTTTCTGAAGGTTTCCAAATCGTCACGTCGCCCGCGACAGCAGCGATCATAGAGTTCCAAGACCAAACAGCCACCGGGAAGTTAAAAGCAGAGATGATCCCTACTAGCCCGAGCGGATGCCACTGCTCGTACATCCTATGGGAAGGGCGTTCTGAATGCATCGTCAAACCGTGCAGCTGGCGCGACAGACCTACAGCGAAATCACAGATATCTATCATCTCTTGGACCTCACCCAGGCCCTCTTGCAGCGACTTGCCCATCTCATACGCAACGAGTTTGCCTAAGGCGCTTTTATGCTCTCGCAGTTTCTGTCCGATCTGCCTGACGATTTCACCGCGTTGTGGAGCGGGGATGGACTGCCAGCTTGGAAAGGCCTTCTGAGCGGTCGCGATCATTTTTTCATAATCGGCGCGACTCGCTTTGTGCACGCTGCCAATCACGCGGCCATCGACTGGAGAAAACGATTCGTAGCTTCCTAAAGCTGTCGACCCAAACCATTCGGTTCCCGTCGAGACGCCAGGGTTTTTGTCTTTAATCTGCAGTTCCTTAAGAAAGCTTAAATCAATACTCATGGTGTCCTCTTTTCGAATCCCGACTCAGGATTCGCAAGCATAAAAGGAATAGCGGCGCGCGTTGAGGTCGACCGCCATGATCTTTAGGAGATGGGTCGGGGCTATGGTTTCATCAGACTTAGGTTGCTCAGGCCATTCAATGAATGTTCCGAAATAAGTACGCGTATCGCGGATACCGAGCTCATCCATCGAGAAGCGGGCGTCGGCGCGATAAAGATCGAGATGAGCGTACCAATGGGGGCCGACCTTATACTCGTTGACGAGAGTATAGGTAGGCGAAACCACGGGCGTTCCTTCGGGAAGACCGAGATCATAGAGATAGTTTCGGACAAAGCTGGTTTTGCCCGCTCCCATTTCGGCTTCTAACCACAAAACAAAAGAAGAGGCTGATTGAAGTTCGGCCTGAACCCGCGCAAGGATTTCAAGATCTCCTTCGCCGGCAACTATATCTTCGAAGATGGGTCGCATAGTACGTGCTCAGCTTTAGGGAAGTATTGCTGGTGATTCAAAAGAGCTTTCATCTCACGAACAGCCTGCGTGAGACCGACGAAAAGAGCCCGCGAAACGATAGCGTGCCCAATATTTGCCTCTTCGCAGCTCGGTAGAGCTTGTATCCAGAAAGCGTTGGTATAGTTGAGCCCGTGGCCAACGTGGACCTGCATCCCAAGTTCGTGCGCGAGCTTCGCCGCGTCCTGCAGTTTTTTCACGAGTTCCCAGGCTGCCCGGGTGCTGTGAACCTTTTGCATATCTCGGCAGAAGTGTCCGGTATGGATTTCTATCGCTTGGGCTCCCAGCCGATGGGCGGCTTCCATCGCTTTGAGTTCGGGCTCGACAAAGAGAGAGACGACAATGCCTTTGTCCTGGAGGCTTTTAATTCGCTTCTCGAGACGGCTTGCACCCTGGGCTAGATCGAGACCACCTTCGGTGCTTAGCTCCTGACGTTTCTCAGGTACCAGAGTCACTGCTGGGGGTTGCAGCCTCTCGGCAATCGTCAGCATTTCGTCCGTGGCAGCGATTTCAAAATTGAGAGGGACCTGAATGGTCTCTTTGAGGAGAGCTACATCCGCATCGCGAATGTGCCGACGATCTTCTCGGAGATGGCAGGTTATGTTATCTGCACCACCCAATTCCGCCATGACAGCCGCCTGAACCGGACTTGGATAGGTCTCGCCTCGAGCATTCCGCACTGTTGCGACATGATCAATATTCACGCCGAGACGAATCATGATTTTTCTACCCCTTCAACTGAGCCTTTTCGAGAGTATGGACGATATCGCTAGCCATCTGCTCGAGGCTCGAATGATCTTCACCTTCAAGCATTACACGCGCCAGGTTCTCAGTGCCTGAGTAGCGCACGAGGACCCGTCCACTTTGCCCTAAAGTCGACTCCGCCATGCGGATCGATTTCAGAACATCCGGCATAGCTTCGAACGGAGTTTTATGCAAGACCCGCACATTTTTCAAAACTTGAGGGAGGACTTCCATACATGTTTTGAGTTCCGCGAGAGTCTTTTGCTGAGTCAGCATAACCTCAAGCAGATGCAGGGCAGCCAAAATACCGTCGCCAGTAGTACTGCAATCGGCAAATATTAAATGGCCAGATTGCTCACCTCCCAGGTTATACCCCCCTTTTCGCATCTCATCGACAACATATCGATCACCGACTTTAGCTCTAACGAGACTGATCCCCATTCGTCGGAGGCCGATTTCAAGACCCATGTTGCTCATTACCGTGGCCACAACCGTCGACTTATTAAGCGCATTATTTTGACTTAGATAAGCTGCGCAAATCGCTAGAATTTGATCTCCGTCGACGAGATCCCCTTTGTGATCGACCACTATGAGCCGGTCTGCATCACCATCGAGAGCAAGACCAAGATCGGCCTTGTACAGTTTGACCTTATCTACAAGGCTCTGGGGATGAAGAGCTCCGCACTGGTCGTTGATATTCCGTCCATCAGGCTGATTACCAGTTACAAAAATCTCGGCACCCAGCTCTTCAAACACCTTCGGGGCTACCTTATAAGCAGCTCCGTTTGCGCAATCAAGGACGATGCGCAAGCCTTCTAAAGTCAAGTGCTTGGGAAATTGTTCTTTGAGAAAGACGGCGTACTGTCCAACCGCATCATCGATACGCTTGGCGCGACCAATGCCTAAGCCGGTCGGAAAACCCTCCATAGAGTCGACCGCAAGCAGCATATCTTCGAGTTTGTTTTCAATCTCGTCGGGCAATTTATAGCCATTGTCGCTGAAGATCTTGATACCATTATCATCGAAGGGGTTATGAGAAGCTGAAATCACGATGCCGGCACAGGCCCGCATACCTCGGGTCAGGTAGGCGATGCCAGGAGTTGGTAGGGGACCTAGAAAGAGAGTCTCAACACCGACGCTGCAGATTCCCGATGAGAGAGCTTGCTCCAGCATGTAACCACTGCGCCGGGTATCTTTGCCAATCAATATTTTGGGGTGTGGATAAGCACTTCGAAAGTGGGTCCCAATCGCTTGGCCCAAGCGCAGCACAAAGTCAGGAGACATCGGTGCGATATTGGCCTTACCCCGAATCCCGTCGGTTCCAAAAAATCTTCCCACTACCTAACCTCATTCTAATCGTAAGTGCCCTAGACTAGCTGAGGTAGAGGAGAAAATGAAAGCATTTTCCGCCAGTCACAAACCGCAGGCGGAGCGCGGGTTCAGTCTTTGCTGATAGAGACCATGACCCGCTCCGGCTGTGTTTCAATGAGCCTGGTACCAGCAGGTAGTTTGATTTGGACATCCAATTCGTAGCGCCCCGCTTCGAGGTCTTTGGCATCAACCAAAGCCGTGACATCTGATTTTTTCAGTTTGGCCAGTACCTCCGGTCCAGCTTGCACAGATACGCTTATGGTCTGAGGTTTTACACTCGCTTTGCCCACAACTCCGACGAGCTGAATCGGTACCTGGGCGAAACGCTTTTTACTTTTGCCATCGCCTATCAATATGAAAGCCTCGGCCTTTTCCGTTCCTAGTGCGTTGGGTCCAAAGCCTGGATTCATGAGTTTGACTTCATTTCTATGGCTCTCTTGCATACCACTTACATCGATGGGTTCGGTATAAACGTAGCGGAGTTTAAGCAGATCACTTCGCACACCTTTGACCGTTACAGTCTTTGGCTCAATAGTTACGTTTTCCACTGCAAAACCTTCCGGAGGACTGCCGTGAATCACTTCCTTCACCGGCAAAGTCCGCTCGCCTATACGATCGACAAAGAGGTCGATATAAGGCTCGTGAATCACGAGTTCCAGCCGCTCGTTTAGGTTCTTGACATCGTCCTTACTCAGGCGGATCCGATACCGGCCAAGTTTACCGGGAGGAATAAAAACATCTGCCGCCAGCTTCTGAGGAACTTCGATCAACCAGGCTTGAGGCCCTCGAATTGTAGCGGCCTTGACGCGCTGGAGATCACCTCTGACACCATAGCCTGGTGCCACATGGATGGTCACATGAACTTCGGTACCAACTTCCTGCACCTGCTCGCCTTGAATAATGGCCCACACAATGACGGCGAGAAGAATCGAGAGCAACTTGTAACCCAAGTTATGGAAAAGAAGGCGGACAATTCTTTCGAGCAATGAACGGATCATGATCCCCCCTTCGACTTGAAGGAACGGATTTTCTCTAAAATACTAGCTTTGCCGGGAACTGCTGTCTCGGCTTGATCGTCGCTTTCAGAATTTAGGAGCTGCCTCATGGCGCGACGTAATTCTTTGCTGTCAATGTTTCGCATGATGCGTCCATCTACCATCAGAGAAATGCTGGAATTCTCCTCTGATACGGCGATAGCCAAGGCATCTGTCTCCTGGCTGATGCCAATGGCAGCTCGATGCCTGGTACCAAAATTCGAGTCGACGTCTTCGTCGCGCGTTAGAGGCAGGAAGCATCCAGCTGCAGCCAAGCGCCCCTGTTGGATGATGATAGCACCGTCGTGAATTGGCGAAGTGGGATGAAAAATAGACAAGAGCAGCTCTTTGCTGATCTTAGAATCAAGCAAGATTCCTATATCGACATAGCGACTGAGAATGATATTGCGCTCGATGACGATGAGAGCTCCTATCTTCCTTGAGGCAAGACCGGCTGCCGCACGACTGATTTCATCCAGCATCGCTCGCGATGAGACCTGTTCCTGAGCAGGGAATACAGTCTTTTTACCCATACGACTGAGAACGCGGCGAATGTCTTCTTGGAAGAGGATAACTATGATGATGATGATTGAAGAATAGAACTTATCCATCAGCCATTTGAGGGTAGTCAGGGGATAGACTTGGGATATGAAAAACGCAAATCCAACGGTCATGAGAATCCCGAGTACCATCTGCATGGCTCTCGTTCCTCGGATCAGGAGCAAAAGTCGATAGATAATCATTGCGATGATGGCAATGTCTATCAGAGCCCAGGGACCAAGTTTTTGATAGAGCTCCGACATAGCGCTCCTAATGGACCGTAGCTAAGCTGCTGGAAAAATATCGTACAGCGGGAATCCCCAGAAGATTATGCAATGAAGTGACTTCTGTCCAGATCGGAAAGTTCTCTTAGCCTGGATTTGTCAAGAGTTCCCGCATGGCCTGCAGCCGTAAAACATCGTGGGTGCGAATGGCTTTGACCCCAGCCAAGAGCAGACTCAGCTCGAGCATCTTGGAAGGCCCATCCCGCTCCTGGGCGGCTTCTATCTGAAGAAGTCGCCCTATAAAGGATTTCCGAGAAACCCCAACAACTAGTGAAAAATGTCTTGCCCACTCGACCGAATGCTTCAGGAGGAGAAGATTGGCCCGATCTGTTTTGCCAAAGCCGATTCCTGGATCTAACCAGATCTTTTCTTTTGGAAAACCTGCCGTTTCGAGCGTTTCCTGAGCCTTCTTGTAAAAAGCGCTTACCGACGCAAGAGCTTCTTCACCATTAAGTGCATTTTGCTGCATGGATTGTGGATCTCGATGCATGTGCATAGCCAAGTATACCAGACCTCGACTGGCTATTTTCTGCAGCGTATCGAAGTCGGCTCCACCCCGAATATCGTTGATGATGGAAACGGAATAATTAAGACAGCGCAGCATGGTCTGGGGGTGGTAAGTATCGACACTTATAAGAGCGGACGGCCAACGGCGGGAAATTTCATTTAGAACGGGTTCGAGGCGGCTCCATTCTTCTTCAGGCGCAAGAGCCTTCGCACCAGGCCGAGACGACTCAGCACCGATATCGAGAATATCGGCGCCTTCGTCAAACAATTTTTCGATGTGGGAGAGGGCTGCTGCAGACTTGAAGTAGAGTCCTCCATCTGAAAAGGAGTCTGGGGTGATATTAACCACGCCCATAATCAGACTCCTCTTAGACATAGAGGCTTGCTCAGCCGAAGAGTTCAAGTCCCGATCGGCAGAGCGTCGATATGGCCTTGACCATCGTTCTCTGCTTCGCCTTTCGCGGCTAAGGACTTGGATGCTTTCTGAGCCATTTTACCGCTCATATTGGCTTGGCGCTCCTTCTGGAGGCGATCTTTGTATTTTTCGCGCTCCTCTTCTGAAATCAGCTGCTGGCCACGCATGATTTCTTCGATATCTTTGGATTCTAGCGTCTCTCTGATCAAGAGAGCATCCGACATTGCATCGAGTATCTGGCGCTTTTCCTGGAGAACGCGCATGGCCGTCTCATAGCCTTCCATCACGATCCGTCGCACTTCACTATCGATGTCTTCCAGAACTCGTTCCGAATAAGTTTCACGACTTCCCCACTCCCGGCCGAGGAACACTTCGTGATCCGGAGTGCCCCATGAGATAGGGCCCAGCTTTTCGCTCATGCCCCATTGGCAGACCATTTTGCGTGCGATGTCAGTAGCCTTTTGAATATCGTTCCCAGCACCTGTCGAAGTGATACCGAAGACGATCTCCTCAGCCGCGCGGCCGCCCATAGCATAGGCAATGATGCCTTTTGCGTATTCGCGTGACATCGACAAGCGATCTTCGCTTGGCAAGAGGATCGTGACACCGAGAGCATGCCCTCGGGGAATAATCGTGATCTTATGCACTGGGTCGGCACCCGGTATAGCTTTGGCGACAATGCAGTGACCGGCCTCATGATAGGCAGTATT
>JBGSTX010000149.1:0-17209 GCA_041736305.1 Oligoflexus sp.
GGCAAAAACGGTTCGGTGGTAGTTCTCAACGTGCGCACGGGCGAAATTTTAGCTGCCGTGAGCGAACCCGGTTACGACCCGAAGATCATGCAAAATGGTTTGACCGGCGAAGACTGGCGAAGATTAACCGAAGATCCTTTCAAACCTTTTCTCGACAAGACGACCGGCGGAGAATTTCCCCCCGGTTCTGTCTACAAAGCCGTCGTCGCCCTAGCGGCGCTCGAAGAGAAAATCATCGACCAGCATGAGACTTACTTTTGTCCGGGACACTTCACTCTCGGGAACCGCCTCTTCAACTGCCATGAGCGCGGTGGCCACGGAACAGTCAACCTCTTCAAAGCTCTGATGAAAAGCTGCGATGTTTATTTTTATCAAATAGGCGTCGAACTCGGCGTCGATCGCATCGCTAAGTATGCTAGGGCCCTCGGCCTTGGTCAGGCCCTTGGGATCGGTCTCAACGTTGAGCGACCTGGTTTGATTCCCACTTCTGCCTGGAAAATGCTGACCCATCGCTATCCCTGGGCGGCTGGCGATACCCCCAACGTATCGATCGGCCAGGGCTATATACTCATGACCCCCATTCAAATGGCCAACCTCTACGCTACCATCGCCAATGGTGGCAAAGTCTGGAAGCCTTATGTCGTCAATAGAGTGACCAATCATGTCGGCGAAACAATCTACGAGCATGAACCGGAGCTGATTCGGCAGGTTTCAGAAATCAAGCAGGAGAACTTCGAACTCATAAGAACGGCTCTTATGGGGGTCGTCATGGATCCTCAGGGAACCGGTAAAAATGCGATGGTCCCTGGCGTAAACGTCGCTGGTAAAACCGGTTCCGCCCAAGTCGTTAGCTTGAAGAAAAATCGGAATCAGAGCGATGTGAGCGTAGCCTGGAAAGAGCATGCGATCTTCACCTCCTTCGCTCCCGTAGAAAATGCCGAAATCGCAGTCGCCGTCGTAAGCCAGAACGATAGCGTAGGCGGTGGCGGTAAATCAGCTGCACCCGTGGCCGGCAAGATAATGGCCGCCTACTTTCGCCTGAAGAAAGAACGCGCCGTAGCTCAGGCTGCGGCAAGTAGAGAACAACACGCTGAGGCCCACGCCCATGAGAAGCAGCAAATACAAGCAAACTGATAGCGTCTTCCTTCTCCCCGAAGGTGATCTGAAACGTCCTCATAGTCCGCAGATCATTCTTCTCTGCACGATATTCTTCGGGCTTTTAACTATCGGAATGATAAATCTCTACAGCGCGAGCGTAGGCGCTTCATTTTTCTGGACTCAGAGCCGAAATTTGCTGATTACCTTCAGTGCATTTTTGGCCTTTGGCTGGATAATCTCTATCAAGTGGGTCAGCACCTATACCTATTGGTTCGTTGGACTCGTCTGTTTTCTCTTAGTCGTCGTGCTCTTTTCAGGACGGGTGGCAGGAGGTGCTCAACGATGGATTTCCTTGGGTCCTCTCAGCTTTCAACCCTCAGAGTTTGCGAAACTCGCTGTAGCGCTCACCGTCGCTCGCTTTTTTTCGTCCAATCGCCAGGACAGCCCCTATCGACTGAGTGACCTCGTGCCCCTCATCGGCGTGATCGGCATCATCTTCATCCTGATCTTTGCTCAGCCCGATTTCGGTACCGCTGGAGTCTGTGGACTCATTGCCCTCTGCCAGATTTCATTTATACGTATCGACTCTAAAAGCGTTCTTTTAGTGCTGCTTTCGGTTCCTGTCATCGGGACTATCCTCTGGCATATTCTCTTGCTGCCCTATCAAAAATTGCGGATTCTCAACCTGCTCAATCCCGACCTCGATCCGCAAAACACCGGCTATCATGCCCTGCAATCTTTGATCGCCGTGGGAAGCGGAGGGTCCTTCGGTAAGGGCTACATGGACGGCACTCAGGCCCATCTCCGCTTTCTACCAGAGCGGCATACTGATTTTATCTTTTCGGTTTTCGCTGAAGAGCATGGGTTCTGGGGCTGTGCGTTTATCTTCATAGCTTTTGGCTTGCTGACTTATATAGCCCTCGACATCGCTAAACACGCCAAAGATACCTTCTCGGGTCTATTGGCCGTCGGCTTAGGAACTCTACTTTTCCTCGAATTTGCTATCAATATCGCGATGGTAATGGGAATTTTCCCCGTGGTGGGGATCCCTCTCCCCTTCTTCTCTTATGGCAGCTCGGCAATGCTAACGGTTTGTGTTTCCCTCGGGCTTTTGATATCGATTAATCGCACGAATTCAGGGGGTTCAAAGCGCTAAATGGCTCCACGTGCTAAAGAGCTTTGAGCCCGCGATTGACGAGGGAGAGCCAAGTGAGACCTATACGCGAGCTGATCAAAGACATTGCGAGCCAAAATGAAGACGATAGGGCTCTTGAAGTCCACTCCTACAAGGGATTCTCTGAGATAGAAAAGAGCGAGCTTGAGAAGAAGCATGCGGCCGTTTATGCCGGAAAGGTCCGCGAGCTCATCCGTACCGAAAAAGACCTCTACATTTTCCACACGGATCGACTTTCTGCTTTCGATCGTTTTGTGGGCCTAGTGCCCTACAAAGGCACTATTCTTACCGACATCTCTGAATTTTGGCTCAAAGCCGCTTCGGCTATCGTCCCAACCCACTACCTCGACCGTCCCCACGAACGTGTTTTACGTTGTACCCCCTGTGTGCCCTTCAAAGTCGAAGTTATCGTTCGAGGCTACATTGCGGGTAGCATGAGTCGTGCTTACCAAAAAGGTACGCGGGAGTTCTGTGGCGTGAAACTGCCAGAGGGCCTTGAAGCATATCAGGCCCTGCCAAGCCCTATCATAACCCCTACGACCAAAGCGGCAGCTTATGAGCACGACGAAGATGCGACACCACAGCAGCTCATTGAACAGGGGGTTTGCACAGGCGCTGAGTGGAATAAAATTGAGGAAATGGCCCTGGCTCTCTTTGCCCTCGGTCAGAAGGTTTATGCAGAAAAGGGCTGGATTCTGGTAGATACCAAGTACGAATTCGGCCTCGATGCCAGCGGGCGCATGTGCCTGATCGATGAACTGCATACTCCTGATTCATCGCGCCTCTGGGTAGAGAGCAGTTATCGACAGCAGCTCTCCAAAGGCGAAGCTCCCGAAATGCTCGACAAGGAGACCGTCAGACGCTTCCTCCTTGATCAAGGTTTCAGCGGCCACGGCACGGTACCTCGCGTACCAGTGAGCCGCCTACTTGCTCTAGCCGAGACTTATCTCAAAGTCGCAGAAACCCTTTTAGGCAAGACGCTGATGAGTGAAGGTCCTCTCGACGGCGCCCCCCGAATTATTGTCTGATAAGTCATTATAAGTATTATGTCCTATAGGGTTCGCATGGCTCTTACCCAAAAGTAAGAGCCCCCTTACTCACCCTCAAGTTTTTCCTACCGATCCTCGAGATACAGGGCTCTGTATTTCAGAGGAGTTTTCTAATGGTTAAAAAGCAAGTTGAACACAAAAGCGATTCGAATGGAACACCTACTTATGTGCTCCTCAGCATCATATTCGCTATCCTTATCTTTGCGCTCGAAGGCTTCAAAGCCAGCGTAGGCTTAGGCGAAGAGATGCAAGGCGGTGAGCTGATCAATATTGCTTTCGTCGCCCTAGGCCTAGCCCTCTGCTTTTTTTGGAAGCGCTTGACTGAAGGTCGCCTTCGTCTCTCGGCCGCTGTCTCGTTTAGTGTAGGTATTTGGCTTTATCTCATGCTCATGGTAGGTGGCCAGTTGGCATCCGGGCAGGAGCTCGCTCACAAATTCGTTTTACAGTTTGGATTCGGCGCTATCATGCTTTCAAGCTCGATACTTCTTGCAGCCGTATTTTTCTCAGCCAAGCAGCTGCCCTCTTTGACCCTCGCCTGCATCGCCGGCCTCCTCACGACCGTCGCCAGCGTCTGGAGCCTTTTGCCGATCAGCCATCGAAGCGGCAAATCCCATGAAGATTTTTCGGCTCGTTCTCACCACGATCAAGATCTTAAGCACGCTGAAGATAGTGAAGAAGGGGAGGAAATCCATAGTTCCCAGTTCGAACATGACCGTCATGAGCAGGATTCTGAGGCTGAAGAAACACAAGCTCATGAGAGGGAGCATGCGCCTATCAAGGGTCGCAAAACTGCAGAGCCTAGCGAAGATAAGCCTAAGTTCAAGCTCTCCGCCCGCGCCGATGTAAGCAAGGGTTCATCGGCTCATAGCGAACCAGTCAAAAAACAGAAGGGTGCGAAGCCTCCTGAGAAACTTGCCCACGCAGTAAACGCAAAGGCCCATTGGGACTATGAGGGCGATCGCGGTCCTGAAGCCTGGGGTGATCTGAGTCCTGATTTCAAGCTCTGCTCTGAAGGAATCGAGCAGAGTCCGATCGATATCGCCGCCAACTGGCCCGTAAGTGACAAGCTGGAAACGTTCTATCGACCAAGCGGCTTTGAGCTAGTCGACAACGGCCACACAGTTCAGATCAATATCGAGCCGGGCAACTTTATAATGATAGGACCGGCTCGTTACGAGCTTAAGCAAGTTCACTTCCACACGCCTAGCGAGCATTTTTTCAATGGGCGCTCGTCGATACTCGAAGCGCACTTCGTCCACGCATCGTCGCGAGGAGAGTTGGCAGTTCTCGGCAGCATGATAGAACCTGGTCTTGTCCATAGGGAATATCAGAAGATATGGAACTTCTTACCAAGCAAAGTCAATGAACCTGTCAAGGCACGGGGTAAGCTTTTTGATCCAAGGGCACTGCTGCCTAAGGACCTCATCGCCTTCACTTACCCAGGCTCGCTCACGACCCCGCCCTGCAGTGAAAAAGTAAAATGGAATGTCCTTCGCGAACCGGTCCAGATGTCTCAGGATCAAATCAACCGCTTCCGAGCCAAGTATCGCTTGAATGCCAGGCCAATCCAGCCCTTGAATGAACGCTGAAAGACTCAGGGAGCATCAGCTTCCTGACCCTTGCAGGTCTTGATGCTTTCAACTTCGCGTGGGTAGGGACCGACGTTTCTGACCTTCATGCTACTGAAGCGAAAAGGCTTGCCATTGACTGCTTTTGCATACTCGAGAGTAGCCTTCAGATAACATCGTTCTTTATTTATTTTGAAATTTCTGGCGCAGAGAGACACCCAACCCGGCTCGACCAAATCTATATGGGCGGGTTCAGGTTCAAGATACCATTCGCATTTATCTTTGTTGTAAGGGTCACAACCCGCGATAAAAAAAGCCAAGCTTAGACCCAGACCGATGCGGATTAGCTGTTCTTTAATCATTGTAATGCACCTTGATCTCAATGCGGCGATTCAGAGTTCTCGTCTCATCAGTCGCATTGCTGGCGATAGGTCGAGTATCCGCATATCCTGCAGCTGATACCGATGCCGGCGCAAAATTCAACTCGTCCACAAAATGCTTGAGTATGTAGGAAGCCCGCAGGCTGGAGATTTCCCAGTTACTGAGCTCGCCTCGAGATGGGATCGAATCGGTGTGACCTTCTATTGTCAGGGGCCGGCCTAGCTCTTTGAGGATTTTGCCGACCTGATTCAGGTCCGCTACAGCCTGCGGATTCACCTTGAACGCGCCGGGCTTGTAGAAGTGGGTTGCTAAGAGTCGGACACGGAAACCGTCTGGTTCGCGCTGAACCGATACGATTCGCTCCTGACCAGCACCTTTCTTCTCAAGATCCCGAAACTTCTCCTGACCGTAGAGGCGCAGATTGATCATTTCTGCCACCTTCTGCATCTCGGCCTGAATAACTTTCATATTCCGGTCAGCGCTCGGATATTTCTGCATGACAGGTGGGCGAATGCGGTCGCCTTTGCGATTCTCGAAGATTCCGAAGCCCTGCTCACTGGGACCACTGCGACGGTTCTCCGGAATATCTTCCATCACTTCATTGAAAGATTCTTGAATTGATACGGCTGCCTGCTGAATCTTGGCTTCGTCGGCCCCTTCCTTTTTAAGGGCATAGAGGACCACGAACACCGCGAAGAGCAATGTCATCATATCCGCGTAGCTTACCAGCCAGCGTTCATGGTTTTCAAAAGCGGGACAGCGTTGTTTCTTTGCCACAGACTTTCCTTAGGTCGGAGGATCGAATCAGCCTTCTTCGTCGCCGTGACCGCCGGTAAAGACTTTCAGTTTTTCTTCGATAATTTTTGGGTTTAGGCCGGAAAGAATGCCATCGATACCGATGATGACCATCTCAAATGCATAGTGATTGAGCATAGCTTTGCGCTTAAGTTTCTTGGCGACGGGAATACCCACGATGTTAGCGATACCTACCCCGTAGAGAGTTGCAACGAAGGCAACCATGATACCGGGGCCGATTTCCTCAGGTCGGTCGAGCGAACTCATAACTTTCATTAGTCCGATAACGGCACCTAGGATACCGATTGTAGGTGCGATAGCACCAAAGTCTTCCCAGAACTTGACGGCAACCTCTGCTTCTTCCATGTGGAAGTGGGCCTCAGATTCTAGCGTATCCTGGAGCACTGTGGGATCGGTGCCATCGACAGCCAGTTTCACAGCCTTTCTTAGGGGTGGGTAAGAGATTGTATCGCGACGCTTCTCAAGGGCCAGGATCGACTCCTTGCGGGCGATCTGAGCTAGCTCGATGATCTGTGTGAGGATTTCCTGGCGATTTGCTTCAGGGTTTTTGAGGTAGATGCCCAGGGCTTTGAAAGAACCGATGAAATCGGGGAGGGGATAGGCAACCAAAAGAGCGCCGATTGAACCCCCGATAACGATAGCGAGGGAGGGCGGGTTCCAGAGAATTTCAGGCAAAAGATAGGCGGCATGCTTCAGGAGAATCCCTGCCAGCAACATGCCGAGGGCCATGATAGGTCCTATAATACTTGAGAGATCCATAGACGCCTTACTCTCTCTTGATAGTGAGCTGAATGCGCAGATGCGTTAGACCGAAAGGTTCTCCCCCTATCATACCATAGGCTCTAGCCCTAGCAGAAGCAGCTCAGCACGGAGGCTAATTAGGGCGCTAGCGCTTTCCCAAAGTTCATAATTATTGTGCATTGGATATTGCTGCTTTACTTCTTCTCCCCGCACAGAACGAATATTTTTATCTCATAAAAAAATCTTAGCGACCGATGCATGACAGCAGTAATGCCTTAAAGGAAATAATTGCGTTGAGTGGACAAAGAAGCATTTATTGGATCTGTTCGAAGCCGACGCCTCTAGTGCAGGAGAAGGTGGAGATTTTGCGGCGATTTCACATCGAAGTCTCCATGATTCCTGATCTCTTGACGCTATCTCGCTCCTACTCCCAAAATCGGCTCAATACTATCCTTATCAACGACGACCTCATCGATCGCAATCTCCATGAGTCTCTCCAGAAGATCGCCGTGCGTCCAGAATATGCCGGGGTGAGAATGATTCTCTCCAAAACCGGTGTGGCCCCCGACTTTGTTTCCCTGGCGGTGGCCATGGGTTTCCGCGACATAATACCTCTCGACCTTAGTCCTGAAGAATGGATACGGCGCTACGTTTTTGCATCCGCGGGCCATCCAACTGATCTAGCTGAGCCGCTTCCACAGATGGGACTGAGGAACATAGCAGCGCTCCATGTGCCTGCCCGTATCAGCTGGATCAGCGAAAAAGAGCTCTGGCTTGAAACTCGATTGATTCCTCCAGTCGGCTCGCAACTTAACATCACGGGCGGTCTCTGTGAACTGCTCGGTGTGCATCATGTAGCTGTCAAAGTAATCGAACACCATCAAACTCACCTGCATTATCGCTATTCAGACGCTCTTCTTTGCCGCTGGGACTTACCGCGCCAGATGCAGGAGAAAAAACAGCCATTAATTGCCTTCATTCAAGCCCAGAAAGAAGCGCCCCCACACCGTATCTACAATATCGTCCGCACACAGAATCTGCGCAAAGGGATCATAAGGCAGCTGGATCCTCGCCACTTCCATCTCTATATGGCCCTCAATAAAACCAATATGATCCACGAACCCAAATACATCAGTCCGGATGCCATCGTCATCGAAGACCTCATGTGCTCAGGAAGCAATCGAGTGGCGTTCAAGGAAATGGTGGATCAACTGCCCAGCGGCACTCCGATATTTGTCATCGGCCCCAATGGGGTCAATGACCCCTTCCAAGACTTTTCTCGATCGGTCTCCATCACCACTCTGGCGGAACTTCCTGTGAGTTTTGGATCTTTTCTCAACTCTCGCATCGGACCGCCCAAGGTCCTGAGGGAGGGGGCCACATTCGTCCCGAAAAGCCACAATCTATCATTTGCCCAGGTAGTCCTGCCAGCGCGTCTGACCAGTATCCACCCGCAATCGGTGCAACTGGCTCTGCATTTTCCCTTAGGGCGCTTCGGCATTTGCGCAATGGAATCGACCCCCTTCACGCAGTCGCTTGGCAGGAAGGTGCATCTCAAAGTTATCCAAGGGCGCCAGCATATTGACCCTGCTCTAGCTGGTTTTCCATATCATATCAATGGCTTAATAATAGATCTGAAAAGGGAAGAGCGCTGGCAGCTGGCTCAGCACTTGGTTGCCTACTATCAGCAAAAGCTCTTACCGGCTCCTGAGCCTGCAAATAAACCCAAGCTCAAAAGTCGCAACCTACCTCCTGAAGCTATCAGTATCGATCCCTCGGCTGAGGAAGGGGACTCTTCGCCAGTTGATGAAGCCGAAGCAGGGCCAAGCCGCATGGCTAGGTTCTTTAGTAAAGAAGTTAAGATAGGCATCCTCGTCATCTTCATTTTTGCGATCTTCTTTGCACTCATCATAAAGTTTCACGATCCCGAAGAAGAAGGCAATATCTATAGCGATCAGCTTCGTATTTTCAAGGAGATGCACTCGCCTGCCCGCCGCGGTCTAAAAAACCCACCCTGATCGATTCGTCGAAATTGTCGACAGTCCACTCCCGCTTCTGACAATTCAATCATCTTTCTGAGTGTTTTAAGCACTGAGAACTTCAAGTTCTTTCCTTAGGTATGAATGGGCCAAGATTTTGCAGTGTAGAGTTCGCAGAGATCCCGCGAGGGACGATCTGCGAGCTGATCGATGTTGTTGCACCTGTGGAAGTTGTGTGGAGCTTGACGTGGATATGACTTTGCGAAATTACTGGCGCTTTATAGTGAGCCTATTCTTCTTGGCCGGATCTTCAGGGGTCCTCAGTGCACAAGCTTGGGAGCCGGTCTACCCTCTGCCAAGCACCAGCGAACTCCCTCTCATCGCTGAATCGTTGCGCGATCCAGATATGGAGCGCCAGCGCATTACGGATGACATCTATGCTCAAAGAGCCCTTGAAGAGCAGAGTGCCATGAGCAAAGAACTGAATCTTGCGCAAGGCAATCGGCGCATCGAGCTGATGGGAGAGCTCTATAGAAGCAATGTAGTTCTCGCCATGTTCTATGAAGACATTATTTCCGCTCGGCTATCACTGCAAGGAAACTATGGTAATCCTTCGCAAGAACTAAGCAAAGTTCGCCGACTCATTCAGCGCTTTGCGAGCGAGTTTGCCAGAACTAGTAAAGATCGCTCTGCGCAAGCCGTAGCGATCTATCATGCAAGCGTTGCTCAGTATCTCAATGGTGAAGGCGTGAGCGTCGATTTACTGCAAAAACTGAAGAAGAAGGTCAAGCGCCCTCTTCAAAGCCGGATCACCTATCTCAGCGCACTGGCCCAGGGAAGAAATCCTACTAAAGAACGCCGTCGCGAGTTAGTGACTAATCTCTCTGGCTTGAGCAGCTCTGGTCGGATTTCAGCTCAACTTTACCTGGCGACGGTCGAAGCTAACGCAAAGCCAAGTAACTACCTCACCCGACTTGACCGAGCCGTCGGTGAGTCTAAAGGTCGGTCGAAAGTCGAGCGCGAGCGCATTGCCACCTATGCCTTGACGGTTTGGCGTAAAAAAGAAGGTTCGCGTATTGATTGGGCCCGTTCGCCTTTGCGCCTAAAGCAGAACCAGGACCTTGAACTTAGCAAAGCTGTCGTCGAGCGCTCCGTTATCCAGACATCGAAAGGCAAGAATTACGCTCCTTCGATCCGCTTCTATTCAGCGATGGCTGATAGCTCTCAAGGCCAGCCCCGCCTAGCAGTACTCATGAACCGCATACTCGATCTAGAAGCGGCACAATACCGAAGCTCACGTTCACCAATCGCCTATGAAAAGGCTTTGATTAAATCGCAGCAGATACTGGCCCGGAAGGGTGTTCTTGGGGATACCCGCGATCAGGAAGCCACTAACGCTCTGGCGCAAGTCCGCCAACGCCACAGAAACCTAGTGGGTGAACTCATAAAGTATTCAAAGCAAAAATCTGCGACAAAAATCAATCGTCGCGACAGCATCCGTGTAGCTCAAACCTTCCTCAATGGCTTTGCTACGCCCGAAGACCAAATCCCGCTGAAGACCGACATCGCAAATCTCTATTATCTAAACGAGCAGCACGTTGAAGCAGTGAAGCTATACGTGGCTTTGAAAACCGAAACCCAGGGTGAAGCTTCCCAGCAGTACCTGCTGCTCGCGATGCGCTCGCAGAGAATCCTAGCTCGCTGGCCGGAAAAAGCCCCTTGGGACGGCAGCGATCGGCAGCAGGAAGGCTATCGCCGGGTCTTGCTGGCGATGTACAGCGAAAGGCTCCAGTCCGGCTCAAACTGGTCAGACCGCGCTCACTTAGGTTTGCTCTACATCAATCTTGGCCAGACCGAAAAGGCCTACGAAATCTGGACAGCAGCGATACAGAAGGACTCCTCTGGAATTCATGCCCAGCTAGCGAGCGGGATGATGCTCAATAGCTACAAGGTCGCTCGTCAATGGCAGAAACTCGAAGATCTAAGTCGCAACATCATCAAGCTCCGCATCGCGCCCATGCACAAGGGACTTGTCTTAGATGCCAACACCTTGCTGGCTGATGCCCTCTTCGAAGGTGGCAAGGAGCACTATGCCGCACAACGGTACGCGCAGGCTTCTGAGAAGCTAGCCGAGCTGGTAAAGAACTTTAAAGTCGAAAAGCGCCGCCCTGAGGCGATGTTCGTGCTAGGCAAAAGCTATCACATGGAACCTAAACATCCTCAGTCAGTCGAGACCATGTATGCCCTGGTGAATGAGTATCCAGGTGGTGCTTTCGAGCACGACGCCCTCCTCCTCGGCGGAAGCTGGTCTAAGCCGATGGCCTGGGAAGATCAAACCATCTATTTCTATCAGCGCTTTGCCGACAAGTACGCTCGTGATCCTAAAGCCCCTGCGGTACGTGCCACTCTAGTTGAGCTCTATATGGGTCGTGAACTCTACGGTAACGCCGTTCGAGCTCATGCAGCGCAGGCTGAAGATCCTCAGGTTCTCCGTGAGCAGAAGGTCAAGTCAGCCTTGGCTGTAATGCATACGGAAGAGCGCTATGGTGAAGCTAAGCATGCGCTCTGGGGTGCGAACAAGGCTAAGGAACTCTCGGGCAACAGTCCGGCAGTCGTCGCCGAAGTCCTTTCATTCGAAGCACGGCAAGCTGCTGCAGCCAACAATCTGCCTAAGATCAAGCAGATCGAAGCGCAACTTTCAGCCTTGGGCGCTAGCGACAGGAGCTCGATCGAAGCCCTGGCTTTGACCCGCTTCATCCTAGCGGAAAAGCAAGCTGAACTCACTAAGCAGGAAATTTTCAACCTCGAGCAGACCGATCCTTACAAGACTTTGAATGCTCAGTTCGGGATCTTCACGCGCACCAAGGATGCTTACGAAAAAGTTTGCTTGCCAGGGCCCTCGAGCTACTGCGGCTTGGCTATGCTTCGCCTCTCGGAGACGACAAGAAACAGCCTAAAGTCGATCGAAGATCTGACTATCGCGCAGACTCTTGATGCTGCAACAGTCCAACAGTTCGAAAAGCAGAAGCTGGCTATCATCACCAGCATCACGGGTACGGCTTCCAAGGCCGACGCGATGGCCCTCGGAATTTCTGAGCAGGGTGAAACCTTGCCTGAGTGGGCTAAGGAAATTGAACTCAATAGTTCGGACGATAGCCTCAATCGCTCGCATGGAGCTATCGGCAATGGCTACATCCAGTGGCTCCCAGTCAAGGTCGAAGAATAATTACAGCTTGTTGCGAGGCCTCGCCAGGCCTCTTAGGAAGGACAGTTCATATGTATCGCAATTTATGCCTCGGCCTCAGTTTGTTCGCTTTGACAGCCTGCGTAACTTCGCAAGAATCTCGGCCTAAAAAAGAGCGAGCCCAGGCTTCTAGTCTCGTTTTCAATAAGTCGCCAATCGTGCAACAGACCTCTGGTCGCAGCATCCTGCGCAAGCTGGATCGGGACACTTGGATTCAGGTTCGCAATAGTACGAAAGATGAGCACATCAAGCTTTATGCGACTCTTGGGGCTGGTGAATGGGATGTCTCGATAGCCGATGCGCGAGCTTACCTCCAGGCGCATCCACGCGATGAGGTAGGTATCACGGTTTTAGCACTCGCTCTGTCGATGAAACGTAACTACAGCCTCGCGGCCTATTACGCTAAGCTTCTCGATGAACTCCATCCAGGGAATCCTGAAGTCTACAATATTCTCGGCCTTGCGATCATGAATAAGCCAGGTCCTAGCTTCGAAGATTATCGGCAGGCGATGAAAAACTTTCAAACAGCTTTCGATAGCTCCTCCCAGCAGGTTGCCAGCGGCCTAAACCTCGCTTATCTCCAACTGGAGATGGGCAACGCAGCTGCATCCCGTGACACCTTTGCAGCCGTTCGCGATCGCTGCGAACAATGCGTCGAAGCTAGCCTGGGTTATGGCATCGCGTTGAGCAGGACCCAGGAATATGACAAGGCAGAAAAAGTTTTCAAAGGGGTACTTGAAAAGGAGCCACATAGTTCCTACGCCCGCTATTACTTGGCTCTCGTGGCCAAATACGGACGCGGTGATAATGAAGGAGCCATGAAGCATCTCAGTGCTATCCTAAATGATACGGCCAACAAAAATACCGACATGCAGCGGAAGGCCAACTTCCTCTACCGCCGCATTCAAGCTCAAGTATATGGACAGCCTAAAGAGGCTATCGCTGAAGCGAAGCCCAAGGCCGACAAGAAGCTGCCGGCTAGCAAAGAAAATGACAAGCCTCTGCCTCCTGCCCCGGCTCTCGAAGAAGGCGATATCGAACAGGCAATTAACGCCGAATAAGCGTTGCAACTCTACACCCACTTCTCTAAAGGGGTTTCTGCACAAAAGCAGAAACCCCTGTTTTATTTTCTAGCTCAAACTCGAGTTGTTTTATTATTGACACTAAAAATAAAGGGAATATGCTGACTTTAGAGAGTTGGAAGAGTTGAACGTGAAGTTTTCTCCCAGCTCTCAAGACGGCGAAAACTGGTTTCTAAGCTTTGCAGCGGATCGTTGATGGGGTGAATTCCTCGGGCGGCGATCTTACAAGCACTACCTCGTTAGATTCTGGAAAGTCCGTCTTCACGGTTTCGTGATAGGTATAGCGCTCAGAGCTAAGCTTTTTTCTTCTTTGAGAAAAGACGGCTATTGAAGCGCTATACTTACGTTTGCCGCAATCAATGTCATAATGCCGCCTACTCGCTTCCCGCTTTCGCAATGCCCTGGTTTCTAATAGGATGAGTTTCATTGTTGGCCAATCTTGTCCATTATAAGCTCTGGCAAGGGCTCTGCGACCGGGATTTAAGTCTATGGAACTGCCGAAATCATTTCGTGAAGCTCTCGAACAGAAAATGCCTCTCCTTTTTGATGGAGCCACGGGAACCGAGCTCTACAACCGAGGCATCTTTATTAACCGCTGCTTCGAGGATGCCAACCTCAGCAGTCCAGCCATAATATCGGAACTGCATCGAGACTATCTCAAAGCAGGGGCCGAAGTTCTTAGCACCAATAGCTGGGGTGCCAACCGTTACAAGCTGGCCAAACACAATTTGCAGGATCAGACCCTCGAGATCAACCGCCGCGCGGCGCAACTGGCTAAGGATGTAGCGGCTCAACAGGCTTTTGTTACTGGCTCGGTCGGCCCGCTCGGCGTTCGCATCGAACCCTGGGGACCAACCAGTTTTGGCGAAGCGCGAGAAGCCTTTGCCGAGCAGATACTGGGTCTGAAAGAGGGTGGGGTAGATGTTATTTCACTCGAGACCTTTGCTGATATCAGTGAACTGCAGCAGGCCATCATCGCCGCTCGTTCGGTTGCGCCTGAGCTGCCGCTCATCGCTCAGATTACTGTCAATACTGAAGGCCTGACTCCCGTCGGAACTCCGGCCGAGTGGGCGATAAAAAAAGTCATCGAGTGGGGGGTCGACGTCGTCGGCTTCAACTGTTCGGTAGGACCTCAACCTATCCTGACGATGACGCAGAAAATATTTCCACATCTCCCTGAAATTCCCCTGATCGTGCAACCGAACGCAGGACTGCCAAAAGAGATAGATGGGCGCACGATCTATATGTGCACCCCAGAATATATGGCAGAGTTCACGAAGCACTTTCTGCAAATCGGCGTGCTCTATGTGGGTGGTTGCTGCGGAACGTCGCCCGAGCACATTCGGGCTATGTCCCAATCTTTCCGCCATCAGCGGGCTATGCGTCATGCTGAGCAGGGAGTTCATAAATCGCGGGTAGCCCTCGAATTCCATACCAGCGAAGATAGCAAGGCGCAGGCCCCCCAAAGCCGCACTCCCGTGCCTATGAGCGAAAAATCTGATTGGTCGGCGAAAATCGCGGCAGGAAAAAAGGTAACGAGCGTCGAATTGCTACCACCTGCTGGAGTCGTACCGACGAAGATACTGGAGAGTTCAGCTCGACTGAAGGCTGCTGGTATCGATGCGATCAACATACCCGATGGGCCCCGCGCTAGTGCGCGCATGAGCGCCATTCTCACCGCGGTCATGATCGAGCAAAAAGTCGGAATTGAGACCGTTTTGCACTATACCTGTCGCGATCGCAACCTGCTCGGGATGCAGTCAGACATGCTGGGAGCGCATGCAATCGGTCTTCGCAATATGCTGCTGGTAACGGGTGATCCTCCAAAGATGGGTAGCTACCCGAATGCGACCGGCGTCTTCGATATCGACGCCATTGGGCTTACCAACATGGTCTCTCGGCTCAATAGCGGGATCGACCTCGGCTCGCGACCTATCGGTGAACCTACGGCTCTGAGCATCGGGGTTGGCGTGAATCCCGTGCACAGAGACTTCGACTATGAGATGAAGCGCTTCGCCTACAAGGTTGAGGCTGGTGCGGAATGGGCTATCACTCAGCCAGTATTCGATCTCAAGGCTCTCTACCGCTTTCTCGAGTACATTGAAAAGCATGCTTTGAAAATCCCGATCATTGCCGGAATCTGGCCATTGCTGAGCTTCCGCAATGCGCAGTTCATGAATAACGAAGTACCGGGTGTCGAAATCCCCGAAGCCATAATGAAACAGATGGCCGTGCCGTCCAATGCCGACGACGCACGGCGAGTAGGTATTGAAATCGCGCGTAGTATGGTGGAAGAGCTTGGTTCAGCGGTGCAGGGCGTTCAGGTATCAGCGCCATTTGGTAGGGTCGATCTGGCTCTCGAAGTTCTCGGCGCTTCGGAAACTGCGCGCCTCTAGTTGAAGTTCAGGAAAGCGGCTGGAGTTCTCGCTCTAAGAATAGAGCCAGACTCCGCCGAGGGCCATCATCACGAGGCCAATGATCTTGCCGGCGTGAGCGCTTTCCCTTAAGACCGCAATCCCATAGAGTCCGATAAAGAAAATGCTGACTCGCTTGATACTCAAGACTGCAGCGACATCCCCACCTGCTTGATAAGCAAGAAACTGACTCAAAGCTGAGCTACTGGAAATCAGCCCAAGAAGTAATACTAGACCGAAATTTGAGCCAATGGTTTGCCGTAGGGCCTGCCTCTGGCTGTGGTATTTAAGGACCTTAGGCGCCAGGCATAGAGCAATCCCCAGACTGATAAAAAAGAGCGCGGTATATGCATCGTAGCCTTCTACGAGCAAGGCTTGCAAGTGGCTCGCGCAGACTCCCATGCCGACCGTCAGCCACATCAGGCGAGCACCAGTCCCACGAAAGAGGGAAGTCAGGGGTTCCCAGGGACGAGACAAGTCTTTGAGCTTGAGAAAATAGCTGCCCACGCCTACTGCAGCGACTCCGTACCAAACTTCCTTCCCCAGCAGTTGATCGTTGAAAAGAGGTCCACTGAGCGCGACGAAAACCGGTAAGAAGACTAGAAGCGGCGCAACTTCTGAAATCTCACCCTCCTTAGTGGCTCTACTGAGGGAAACTACACTGAGCAGTGAAGGCCCAATGGTGCACAGAGCGAGGATGACGAAGTTGCTATCGATGGTAGAGATGGTTTTAATTTGGAGGGCTGGAGATAAAATCAGCAAGATAATAAGCTGATCGAGGAAAGTGAAGGCTAGCGAATCAAAGCTATTGAGGAGCTTTTTCGCAAGTATGGATTTACCGCTGCTAAGCAGCATGCATAGCAAGGAAAAACCGAACCAGCTCACTTGCATTCTCCCTCTAGATTCCCTGACCCACTCATCCTAACGGCTGTCTGCGCAAGAGCTTGAGGAAAAAAGCCAAAGCCCTTCCATTTAATCGGTAGTTTTCTATACTTAAACGATTTATCTCAAGTTTTCTCAAGAACTTAATTAAGTCCTTTAGTATTGAGTCTAGCTGCCGATAAGACCGAAAGACGACTTGAAGGTGAAATCCATATAGGCTGGATCATGGAGATTTTCAAAAAGGCATTGAAACAAGCTATCATCGAGAAAGCTGAGGCTGTCCGCTTTGAATCCGGACAGAAGCCGACTCTGCTGGCGATGCCTCAGGAGCGGGCGATCAGTCAGCTCGGAAGTACTGACAATCAAGGCCTCTACGATCTTATTGATGCTCTTATTCCATCGAATCCTTCTTCGCCTTCTCAGCTTCGCGAAGGCAGTATATCGATCGTAAACTTTGGCGAAGTAAAACTGCTAGCCTTGACTCTCGAACCGCTTCGACTCTACGCATTCATTCCACCGCAAGGAACTCTTCCTTATTTGCAGATGAAATCCCAGCTAAATCAGCAGCTGCAAAACTTAGCTCGTCAGCCTTTTAGCGTGGTTCCCGAAGCTCCAGAAAACTCTGTCGAACTAAGCCTCGCCGCACGATCGGTTGAGAACCACGCGAAGCCTAATCTGCCGACCGAAGCCGAGCCAAATTCGGAGCAACCTGACTTCTCTCTGACCGAAACGAAATCTCACGAAATCAAGTCAGCATATCTCGCAAAACCCTATACCCCGC
>JBGSTX010000158.1:0-3032 GCA_041736305.1 Oligoflexus sp.
GGCAAGGCCTTGCGCCGACGATCACGATCACGCACAAGGCAATGGCAAGGTCTAAGGCTAGGTCAAAGAACTGAGTGGCCGACGCCATAGGCGAGGCCCGTTTTCTTTTATCGTCAAAGCGCGAGACAGCAGCTACCCGAAACCCGCCGCTTACCAACGCTAAAGCTTGCATAGCAGTAGCCCCTTGGCGTGCGATAAGGATCCTCGCCACAGCTCGGGGCCTCGGCTACTGGCTGACCTTCGGGCTCGACCTCAGAAACTTCCGCAATGCTTACTTCGGGCGGAAGAGGATCTTCTACCGTGGGAAAGCTCGAAGCAGGAGGCTTAGGGAAAGGCCGATTTTTATGAGGAGTCGGGCTGCTAGGAGAAGCACTCAGCAGAAATTCTACAGGATAGTGATCCGAGACAGTTTTTGCCTCTTCCATGCTTAAACCAAAGGCCTGCGGAAAATTATAGGCCTTGCCCTGACTCAAGTTCGGTACAATGTCACCGAAGGCCAGAACCCGATCGTAGCTGCAATTTGCTTGGGCTACATTGGTGTCTGTGCCGGGAGGCAAGACTTCATACACGGGCTCATCAAAGAAATCGAATCCCCGACTCGCATCGTAATACGAGCAATCGGCGTTGAGGTCCCCCAAGAGGAGCACGTCGGGATCACGCCAACGATTCTTAACCTCGCGATAGACCTGGCTGAGAGCTGACAGCTCCTGGGCTACAGCTCGCGGGCTCACATGTATACCTATCATTGAAAAATCGCTGCCGTTCGCTCGAAAGCGACCGATGTACGGCTCTCTTTCGAACTCATCGGCACTGTCTACAAAAGTCCGGGCCTCAATCAAAGTGATTTTGCTCGGATCGTAAATGAAGGCATATTGTTCCTTCGAAATAGAGCGGCCGAGGCGCTCACTCAAAGCAAGCGCATACTGCCGAGAACCAGCCGCGTTGAGGCTGGCCATTACCGAATCAATGGCAACCCTCTCACTATCGCGGATCTCCTGAACGAAGGTCATATCGTAACGGCTCAAAATCTGGACGATCGTCTTTAGTACGAAAGGATTTTTGACTTTGGTTTGCCCGAGGACCTGGATGTTGAACGAACTGATGCGGAGTGGTTCTGCAGCAAAAAGTGATGAAGAAGAGAGGAAAAGCGCGAGAGAAAGACAGCAAGTAAGAGAGCAAAGATACGAAGCTCGTAATATTTGACCGCTTCTTCGCCAGGATCGCATGGCTCCTCCAGTCGCTGAGTTTGCTATGAAGGACATGTACTCTGGATCGCGCATTTGGGTCAAACGATTATTGTCTTTCTCAGGTGAATAAAAGTAGTGACAGTGAAAAATTCACATACGCTTTACTAAAAAAATACTTGCGCCATTTCTAGAGTTGACTACCTCTCAAACCTACTAAAAAGAAGCCCTCATCATTTTCGCTTTTCAAGCTTTCAGCTTCGACAAACTCCGAGTCGCTACCTTCTGCAGCTTGAATTTCGTAGGAGGGTTTTACTTCGCTATGCCGCTGGCCATAGGCGAGCGTCAGATAGAGTTCTCTAGCGATGCGAAAGCCGATTTGGCCTGTATACTCGGCTACCCGAACTTTGCTTCGCTCGAGCAGAACCTGGCAGGGATCTCTTCCCTGACAGCTTTCGGTTCCATAGGCTGCAGGATCTTCTTCTTTGCGGAAAAGATAGCCATCATTGATAGATGCAGCCACGGCAAAGGTAAACGGCGCGCCTGAAAAGAGGTGTAGTTCGAGCACAGGCCCTCGGTAATCGAGCTTCAAAGATCCCGCTTCGCGATCCCAATTTTGCTGCGCCGTGTAGAATCCGTTTTTCTGATAACCAAGGGTTAAGGCCGCCGGACCAATCCGCGCAAGTTGCACACCGGCCTTTATACGCAGGAGTGATATACTTTCACCCAACCAGGCTCCCTGATCGATAGCCAAATCTCCATAGGCAGCTGCATTAAAGCCGCTTGTAAAAAGAGTCGCAGTCCTTGCCGCAGCCAAGGAGGTACAGAGCAGTCCGAGATAAAAGCTGATCGAAATATATATGAGACGCATAAACTGTTTCCTTCAGGAAAGGCCGGCAAGCCGACGCAGTCGCTCACGCCAGCTGGCTTTTTGCTGTTCTTTAGCCGCGATGGTCGTGATGGGCCTGTTGGAAGAATGCGGCTGAATCTTGATCCGCTTCTGATGGTTATTTTGTACTTGTCCCTGGTTTTGACTGGGGCTTTGGTTTTCTCTCGGATTTTGATTAGAAGAGCTTTCACGACTGCGTTCACGATCCTTCTCGCGTTGATCGTTGCGGGCTTTTGCTTTGCTCTCCGGAACCGGCTCGGCAGCAGTTTCAGTGCTTTCTCCCGAAGCTCCCTCTAGTGCTTCTCCTTGGCCTCCGCGGCCTCCCCGACGGCGTCGACGACGACGATAGGTTTTCTCAGGCGTTCCGCCATCGTTGAGACGCGGAAAATCTTTCCAATCGAGGATATAAACTTCGTCAGCCAAAGCGATGAGATCTTTATTAACCGTGTTGTAGTGCCCGCACCAGAGCGTCAGCGTCACACCATGCTCCTTAGCCGCTTCAACAGCCGGAACAAAATCACTATCGCCTGCGACGAGTATCGCATGCTGAATGTGCCCTGCTGCTGCATGCCGCACTAGATCGACGGAAAGTAAGACGTCGACCCGCTTTTGCTCGTAAACTTCCCGCTGACCCTCCCAACGTTTCTGCAGCTTACCGAGGCGCATCGCCCAGCGACCGAGACTCTGGATCTGGTCGACGAACTTCACATGACCTTCCATCCGCTTCAATTCGTCTTCGGTCGGTTCTGCCGACATATAAGGGGCGCAGTAATAGTAGTAGCAGCGGAGAAGATCGAGGGGAAACGAGGCCCGGAGCGGACTGAGAAGAAAGTCGGAAAGTTCCGCATAATCTGCTTCGATGTTATGCATCTTCAACTGAGTCTGGATATAGCCACCGTCGATAAAGATAGCCGCGCGCAATGAAACCTCCCCTATGTCGTCTGTAAGCCAAAGACTTG
>JBGSTX010000159.1:0-1896 GCA_041736305.1 Oligoflexus sp.
GCTTACGTTTTAAGGCAACGGGTGCGGCTAAGATCACGATCACGCACAGGGCTAGGGCTAGGATTAAGGCTAGGCTCATGGCCGACGCGATAGGCGAGGCCGCTTTTTCGCTTTGAAAGACGGCACACTGATAGGCGACGCTAATCAGTACAAGGTCAAAGCTCTCGATCAGCAGGTAGTCATGAAAGAAGCTCTTGGCGAGTGCGGAAGCCTGACTTTGGACGCACTACCCGAGCTGCCTTCTATCGACAGCTGGAAAGCTCCTGCTTTGGGTGAACGTCCCGAACTGACTTCTGCTCCAGCGGTTGTTGAAGGCGTCGTTCAATAAGCTTTAGCCTCCGATTCCTTTTTCATCGACTTCAGCCCGGGCATGTCCCGGGCTTTTTTATTTCAGCCTATTGGGGCGTGAGCAGAGCGGAAAACATGGACAGCGAGGCGGCTAAGCGATAGAAAATTCCTATAACCCGAGCGGAGCCCCCATGGACCTTCTCATACTCAGCGGACATACTTCAGGCCTTGGGCGGCAGATTCTCCGGCAAGCTCAGCTCAGACAAATGGCCGTGCTTGCTATTGCCCGTGGTAGCATGGCTCTGACAGATGAAAAATTTCAAGAATGCGCCATAGATCTCAGTGTCGACAGCCGCTGGGAAGCTAGCGTCGAGAGGGCCTTGGGCCGCTGGCCTAAACCCTGGCGGCGGGTCATCCTTATCAATAATGCGGGTCGCGTCGATCCAGTAGCCCCTCTCAGCGAACTCCCTCTAGAAGACCTGACGGCGTCGATGCAGCTGAATGCCTTGGCGCCGCTTCGCCTTATGCGTTTGGTCTTGCGGACCTTTCCTTCCACCCCAATCCGGATCGCAAATATTTCCAGTGGCGCGGCTGTCAAAGCTTACCAGGGGTGGGCCCTTTACTGCAGTGGGAAGGCCGCTCTTCGTATGCTTTCTGAGGTTGCAGCCCTTGAAATGAAGAGTGCGGGGCGCGACGTTCGGGTGCTCAGTTATGCACCAGGTGTAGTCGATACCCCGATGCAGGAGCTTCTGCGAGCTCTGCCTGCGGAGCTGTTTCCAGACGTCGACCGTTTCAAAAACCTGCACAGTGAAGGACAGCTGGTCAGTCCTGAAGCTTCAGCGCAGGAGCTTTTTACTCAAATTCTCCGAGACGATCTCGACTATTTTGCGGAATATCGCTTCGGCGAAGGAGCCAAATCCCGATGAGCCACGGACCCGAAATCGACGTCAAAGCAGGCGAACTGCCCGGAACTTTGCTCTTACAGCCAAGAATCTTCCGTGATGAGCGAGGCTCCTTCAGCGAAATTTGGCATGAGACCCGCTATGCTGGGGCTGATATTCCTAAGCATTTTGTGCAGGACAATATCTCGAACTCGACGCGAGGAGTTTTACGCGGCCTCCATTTTCAACATCCTTATGGCCAAGGCAAGCTTGTCACGGTACTGGAAGGAGAAATCTTCGATGTCGCCGTCGACCTTCGGCAAGGATCACCCAGTTTTGCTCGTTGGTCTGGTGTTCGCCTGTCGGCTGCGCAGCGGAATCAGTTTTGGATTCCTCCAGGCTTTGCTCACGGCTTCTGCGTGCTCGCAGAATCTGCGCTCGTGCTCTATAAATGTACGGAAACATATCGGCCGGACTGTGAAATTTCGCTGCGCTGGGATGATCCCGCGATAGGTATCGATTGGCCGATCAAAGAAGCAATTGTCTCGAAGAAGGATCGCGAAGGGTTTTTGCTAGCGGATATCCCGCGCGAGCAGCTTCCTCAATTTCATTCTCGATAGACTCTTTTTGGCCTCGCCTATGGCGTCGGCCACTCAGTTCTTTGACCTAGCCTTAGACCTTGCCATTGCCTTGTGCGTGATCGTGATCGTCGGCGCAAGGCCTTGCC
>JBGSTX010000194.1:0-14052 GCA_041736305.1 Oligoflexus sp.
CTGCTCCCCTTGCCTGTCCCCTCGATACCTCTGCACCGGCGCAGATCGCTGCCTGGCGCTCCGAGGCTTCCGAGCGTCTCGTGGCCAACGAGCTCAGTGCGTCGACGGTCTCGAGTCGCCTCGCCTCTTGCTTTGGTCCAAGCGTTCCGGTTTGCCTCGACCGTCTCCAAGCCTATGCAACGCGAGATGTGCTCGCTCCACCTTCGAGCGATCCCTCAGTGACGCCCGAGAAGCAAGCGCCGCGCGAGCTGGCTGCTCCCAACGGCCGGGCAAATAACTACATTATTCCCGAGAATATCGAGGAAATCGCCGCCGCCAATGGCTGGCCTGCGGTTCGCTATAAGAGTCGCCATGCGGGGGGTTTTGATACCGAAACACCTTCCCTACTCATGGTTTACGTTCCCGGCAACAAGCTGCAACCTCCCCTTCCCTATGACCGCTGGTTGAACTTCGCACTGCCGGCTGATGAAGGTTTCGAGGCTCTCATTCCTACCCCGCAGGCAGCGATACCATCGACCGATGATTATGCTGCCGAGCGAGCGGGTGGAACTAGCCTTCCGCGTACCTTTACGATGGTGAGCTTGACTCGTGCTGCAGGCACCGCGCCAGGCGAAATTTACTTCCAGAAGTTTTACCGCTCTCAGCTAGGTAGTCCGGTTTTTACACCCGAAGAGACTTCTAACCTCAAAACCTGCATCGGTTGCCACCCTAATGGTTTACGAGCCATCGCTCCCCTCGGCTACCATACCAGCGATGGTGAGGAGCAGCTTGGCCTAAGGGAAACCAAAGCCGTGGCCGAGATCAACAAGGCGATGATAGATGCGGCTGGCAACAAGCCTGTGAACTGGCGTGAAGTGAATGTGGGTGGAGTCACTAAGAAACTTCTTAAGCCTGAAGCATATGGTCCCTTTGTAGGACCAATCACGCCTCTCAATCTTACGACCCGTTCACGGGAGTTCATTATGGGAGGTCGCTTGCCTGATGGCAGGCTCGCGGCGGGATGCTATAAGAATCGCTCGACTGTCAACGTTCGCGATATATTCGGCCGAGCTCCCGGTGCGAATAACGTCTATAGTTTGTCTCGTTCGCCGAGTATTCGCTGGGAAAAAGTTCGTGACTCCATGCGCTGCAGCGGCTGTCACAACAATCAGCTACGTGGGGCGATCAATACTCTGACGAATTGGAATCAGGTGGATTTCAAGATCTTGGTCGATCGTTCGATGCCCTTGGGGGCGCATGGCAATCCTTTAGAAGAGGGCGATGCGGCTCAGCGGGATAACCTGAGCCTGGATGAGAGGATCGCGCTTGCCAACTGCTTAAAAGCTGAATTTGAAAGCGAGCAAAGAGATCTCGCCGCGTGGCTCAGTCAACCCGTCTGCCGTTAAGCTTCAGCTCGCCGAGAGCGGGCAGAAAAGCTGCCCGCAAAATCTCTCAAACTAGGCTCAGTGCACCGCGCGAGCGGCTGCACCCTCCGTCTGCAGCTTCAGTTCGTCTTTGCGAATCCATCCTGTAACAGCATCGCACCAGACATCATCGGCGTTCAGCGAGTGGATCAGCTGTAGGGATTCCCCGCCGAGCTTGTGCCAATCTTCAGCGGCCCGCATGGCGATTTCTTCGAGAGTTTCGAGGCAGTCGGCGACGAAAGTCGGACACATGACCGCAAGACGGCGAACGCCGCGCGCCTTGAGATCGGGCAGTATCTTATCAGTGTAAGGTTTGATCCATTCGGCTCGCCCTAGTCGAGACTGAAACGCAGTGCTATAAGTTCCCGGACTCAATCCAAGGCCCTCCGCCAGCGCTCTGCTTCCGGCATAGCACTGCGCGCGATAGCAGTAGCGATTAGCCTCGACGATGCTGTCGCAGCAGCTCTCGCTCTTGTGACAGTGCTGACCTGTGGGATCCAAGCTGGTGACCTGATGCACGGGAAGTCCGTGATAGCTGAAGAGGACGTGATCTGCTTTAAACGATTTGAGCTGAGGCTTGCCTACTTGGACGAAGGCGTTGATAAAAGCTGGATCGTTATAAAAATCGCGGATTATGCGCACATGAGGAACGGCGGTCTTAGCGCGTAATTCTTCGAGCACGACGTCTATCGCTGAGGCAGTGGCGGCTGTCGAATACTGCGGAAAGAGTGGCAAGACTGTCAGCTCTTCAATTGTCGTCGTACGCAGGCGTCGGATGGCTTCGGCCAATGAAGGCTGACCATAGCGCATACCGAGAATGACCTGATAATCGGCACCGAGTCGCTCCTGAACCTTCGCTGCCAGCTGCTGACCCACGACGACAAGCGGCGAGCCCGAAGGAGTCCAAACCTTTTGGTAAGCATGAGCTGAAGTTCGCGAGCGAAAGGGTGCAATAATAAAGTTGACTAAGAGGAAACGAGCGATGGCTGAGGTATCGATCACGCGGGGATCGGAGAGGAACTGCCTCAGGTAACGACGGACCGCAGGTACAGTTGGAGCGTCTGGACTACCCAGGTTGATCAGAAGTACAGCGCGCTTAGCCATGCAAGGGTCCTTTCTTCGAGTATCGGTCCAGCTGCGCGAACGCAAGAAGTCGTTCGAAATCCGGCCGATGTGACGGCCATCGGTGTATGGCATCAGCTTTGAGCAGTTTACAAGATAGGGGTGAAGACGCAACACGCTCTTGAAGTTTTTATGGGACTCAAGCTTCCGTGCGCGGACGCAGGTGTTCTTTGAGCGCGACCAGGGTGAGGACGAGGATGGGTAGAAGCAGGATGCTGGCCTGGAACAGATGATGACCTAGGGTGCCGATGACACCACCGGCGATAAAACTGAGAAAGATGATCGACTGGAACGCAAAGCGCCCCCCGCCGAGTCGATGCGCGAAGGCAGCAAAAAAAATCAAAAAACCCTTCATCCAGCCGCTTCTCCGCCAAAGATGAAGAGCACTGCTCAAAGCTGCGCCCAGTTCGATGCCGATATCCGTGGCGACGCCAGTCATGTGGGTCGTCCGAACGATGGCCCCCGAGGCCTGTCTGAGCATCGCATTCTGCATCCCCATGGCCGTCGAGAGGAGGAGCGTGACCTGCCCGTTCCCCTTGCCTAGCCTATTGACGGAATACATGAAGAGGAGAAGCAAGGCGGCTTCGATGAGCACTGGCGAGGTGTATTTGACCCGAGACGAGGCCGCCGTATGCCCGCGGAGCAGCAAAGAAGTGAGTAAGGCTCCAAAAATAAAACACAGGATCTCGAAGAGGAAGATTAGGGCTAGACTGCCGTGAGACGTTGCATACTCGATAGCTACGTGAGTAGCATTGCCAGAGATATGGGACACGAAAGTCCCAAATTCAAGGAAAGATATGGCATTCACCAATCCAGCCACCACGGCGAGAACGGTTGCGAGTTGGAGGTTTTCTTGAAAGCTACGCAGAAAGCGCTTGGTGCCGCGGGCCATCTGATCGGCAATGGGTCCGAGCTGCGAGGACGTGCGGGTGGGTCTGGGAATCAGTCGTTTCCCGTGAGATTCCACATCTGATTCGACCTGCGGTGCACCGGAGTTCCGGTTCCGCCTGGAACTGTTTTGCATAGAGCCCGCTCTAGAGTTGCTGTATTCATTGTAAGACAGCTCCCTTGCGCTTGCCAAGCCAGTGCCCGAATATACTCTCCCTCTTCGCTCACTGAGCTGTGCTTCTGAGGGAAGGGATTTTCGAGCTTGTTAAAGTTGTTTAAAAATGCTGTAGAGCGTAAAGATGAGGAAGATGGAAATAGCGATTTTGCGAGCGTATTTCTTGATGGTGTACCGACGCATAAGGTCCTTTAACGGAGGCAAATATTGCGGTAAATCATGGTCGTTGGCCGAATTTCGATTTCTATTTGATTGCTTACGCCACCTGCGAAGGCCTGTGCTTCGGCTGTCCACACACCAAAGATCCCAGCCTCTACGCCTGGGACGGGAGTCACATCGCTCAGTTTCTTAACGAGTTGAAATTCACTCGCACTCAGAACGAGACTCTGCTCACTCTGCAATTCGTAGTCTAAAGCCAAAGAGACAAAGCTGATTTCGCAAGGAGTGATAATATCGCTCCGCTGTGTTGGACCAGCTTCATCTATAATAATCTGTTTTGCCGAAACGTTGAAGCGGATGCGGCCTTCGGTACTCACGGTATCCTTGGTGGGAGCATAAGGGCCACCGTCTTCAGCACCGCAGGCAAGTAGAGTGACCGTCATTAGCAGTAAGCCGAGGCTGGGACGCTGAAGAATTGCGCGCATAGTCTGTCTCCACCATTGATAATCAGATCTAGCTGATTTTCCCGAGGGAGGCAAGCGCCGAGGATCTACTACCCTAGGGCGTGACAAGGCTTTGGAAGTAAGAATCGTCGACCTCTTCGACCAGTCCTCCGGAATCCTTGCTTTTTGGCTTGAGTTCGGTATTTTGTTCGTTTGGCTTATTTAGAACCGGAGGGCTCTTAGAAGCCAAAACATCGGCCGGCATCCCATCCAGTTGCTGGAGGGCCGCGCTCGCTGCAGATAAATTTCCTCCGCGCCGCAGGATCGACTGCACGACCGCGAGATTGTGCTTGGCCTTGCGCAGCTTAGGGTCAAGGCTGTTCGCTCGTTCGAAGGCGGCGATTGCGGTCTTGCCTTTCCCCCATTTTACGAGCCCAAGACCCATATTAAACAAGACCCGAGCGACCACGGCATTATCTTTATTCACCATTCCGATAGCGGTTTTATAGAGGCTGAGACCCTGTTTGAAGTGCTGGTGCCGTATAGCAAGGATAGCTGCCCCATTGAAAATGGCGGCGATTTCTTGAGGATTCTCCATCTGGCCGAGGAGTTTCATGGCTTCATTGAGATGACCGCCCAGTAGGTCGCACTGCGCCTTGCCAACTTTGGCATCTTGAAAGTCTTTATCGACTTTGAGAGCGTTGTTGAAGCTGCCTAGAGCGTCATTGACTTTATCGAGATTCAAGAGTACGCGCCCGAGGTCGACGAGGCGTTCGACGTTGTGCGGACTGATCAGATTAGCTTGTTTGAGATAGGCTTCGGCGTCGGCAAAACGTCCGACTTTCATTGCGCAGCGGGCGAGCAGATGTTTCGTGCGGAGGTCGCCCGGAAACTGCGCTGCTGTATCCTTGAGCCAGCGTTCGGCTTCTTCGAGTTTGCCGGCTTCGGAGAGACTGTAGCCGTATTCAACGGCAGCCCGTAAATTATCTGTTTCGCTGAGGCAAAGCTCTTTAAGGCAATTGGCTGAGCCTTCCCAGTCACCGTTCTTTCTATATTCGCCCGCCTGCCGAAAGGCTTCATGACTGGCTTCACTGACGAGAGTGAAATTGAGGAGTTCGTCGAGATTTTTGACAATCTGTGCCTGGGATATTTCCCCGGTATGAATCTGCATGACATTGTACTCGCCTGCCACTGCTACGACGCGTTCGGAAACATCCAAGGCGATGAAATAGATAGGCCTGGTGTCGACGCGATTCGGTCCTTGCGCCGTGCGCAAAGCTTTGACGACTTTCTGCTCGCCGCATTCCCAGTCGATGACCAGCATGCTCTCCGGGTTTTGCCGCAGATCATCGCAGCACTCCTGCAAGGTTTCAGCTACTTTAAGCTCGAGAATGCCATACTGTTTCAGCTCGCGCTGCATTACCGAACGCACAGTGGTTCGGCTGATGAAGAGCGATGCGCGCGCCACACTCAAACGATTGTGTCGCTTCTCACCTTCAAGGCCACTGGCCTGTGCGAAATCGAAAGCTTTGGCAGCACCCATAAATTCAATTCCTAAACAGCTTCTGGTGAACGGCAATCAAGACATTGTCTGGGTCTTGGGTTTCCTTACCTCAGGTAAGGTTGAGCTAGTTAGCCCGTTGGCTTACTAACGCCGGCTGATATTATAAAATTCGGTGTTTTGCATACAGGCTTTATAGGGGATGCCATTACTGGGTGATACTACGGACTTGCAGGAGTCTTATTATTGGGGCTCGCTGTGAAAAACTCTGAGAATGCTCTTAGGCAGTTCAACTCTGCTAAGGCGTCTTTATCTCGATACTTGCTCAAGATGGTGCTTCAATTCACCGAAAGAGAGTATGCGAGAGAAAGGGATTAGTACATGTTATTCGGCCAGGCCCAAGTTCAGCTCAGCTATAATGCTCGACTCCGCCGGGCCCGCATATCTTTTGTCGCTAGTGACTGTTTCAAGTATCGCCAGCCTCCCCTTAAACTCTTGCAGAAAATGCAGCAACGCTTTGAGGAGGATAAGGAAGACGGACATATTGAAGCCTATGCGATCTTCACGAGCCGCCTAAAAGAGCTTTGGCAGCATGTTGGCGGACTCGAAGGTGAGCTCGATCCTTCCCACGAGATACGAATGACCATCGGCCAAGGCGGTCGGATATATAACGAAATCCGCGTTAGACCCGCTGAGGGAGAGGAAATAGCCCGCATCACTTGTGATTTTGGAGATAGACGAGTTCCCCTCATTCCCTTCAATGCTTTTGTTTTCAATGTGATTTTAGGTTTAGAAGCTCTGAAGTGTGGCAAGAAGGTCGACCGGGCCCAGCTCCGCTTTCTCTATCTCCTGGTCCAGAGCGGGCAGAAGCTGAATGCAGTTCCTTTGCAAGCGGCACCCGTAAACTCCGATGTACCTCTGATGATTCGTCTCGATCAGCAGCAAAAATATGCGACGCTTCATCTTTTCGATCATCGCTGGCTCAAAAGCAGCCAAAATCGGGAAGCGATCTGGAAGAAGGCTGTGCGCGAACTCAATCGACTCAACAAACAAAATCTGCAACTGTATCTCTTGCGGGAGCACAGCTTAGAAAAGCTTGCCTCTCTGGCCAGCAAGATGCAGGGCACCGGCTTCAATATGCCCTATGATCTGCTCATTGCTTACGACAAAGCTTATCGTTTTGAGGTGCCGAAGATTCACAAGGAAAAATCTCCCGGGCTCGAAGTTCAGGAAGATATCGTACGCTGGCGATCAGAGTCGCAGAGAAAGAGCCCGTATTTTGATGTGGCTATCGCTGCCGATGGCATGGGCGCTCGGCTTAGCGCTGTTAATAGTAAAGCCATTGAGAAACTCCGTGCAAATCATGGTATCACGCGCTCCTGGCTGCTCGAGGAACTGGCTAAGCTCGGCATAGTTCATGGCACCGAAGCTTTTGAAGCAGCCTTACTGGATGCGATCCAGCAGAAACGAGAGCTGGTCGGACTAAGCGTGGCCGCCGGTACTCCAAGCCTTCGAGGTGAAACCCCCTACCTCCACTATTTCAGTGGCGAGCGTAGCCCTGCAGAAGGCGCGAATCAAGACGTGCGCCAGAGCCAAAACTCCCAACTAGTTCGACGTGGCTATCTGATTGCCGAAGTACGCTTCAAGGAGGGGCTGCCTGCTATTACGGTCAAGGGCCAGAAGCTCCATCTTAGAGCTCCAGCTTCAGCAGAATGGAAAGCCGGTGAGGGAGTGAGGCTTGAAGAAAATTCTCGTTTCTATGCTACACGTGAGGGCCTTCTCAGTGAACACGCGGGGCAGCTCTCGATTGAAGAGGCCTATATTCACGAAGGTTCGGTAAACTTAAGCAGTGGCAACCTGTCTTTTGAAGGATCCGTGGTCATCAAGGGTGACATCGAAGCTGGAGCCACTGTGCGGGTGAACGGCCAGCTGCTTGTGGAAGGCATGATTGCTCAGGCGATGGTCTACGTGAAAGGACAGCTCGCGGTCAAAGGTGGGATTATTACGGGATCCAATGGCAGGGTTGAAGTCGAAGGTGGCCTCAGCTGTAATTTTATCGAACAGAGTGAGATCCAGGTGCGTGGCGATCTTCTTGTCGCGCGCTCGGTGCTCAACAGCCATCTTGTTGTCGGAGGAGCCATCCTGCTGAAAGACAGCCGAAGCCAGATCTCAGGAGGACAGGTCAGCAGCACGCGGCTGATCCGCACAGCTCAACTAGGGAACGATCAAGGTTCTCAAACCGAATGTCGCATCGGTGCCGACTTCGATTCCGCTGTTCGCCTTCGGCACGCCAAAGCTCGTAGCCAAAAGTTTAAAGATCTGCAAAAGAAACTAGAAATTTCTATAGAAGCAGAGTCAGCTGCCACTGAACCGTCGAAAAACGCTCAGCATAAGCTGCGCCTTGAAAAGTTAAAACGTATTGTGGAGCACACGCAGCAACGCTGCGTCTACCTCGAACAGCATATGAAATGGAACCACGATGCCTGCTTGCTGGTCTCGCGCATGCTCGATAAAAACGTGCTGCTTATCGCTGCGGGCCAGCGGGTGCCCCTTGCGAACAACCTCACTTCGGCTTTGATCACTGGGCATGCTTTCCAAGGTCGCCATATTTTAGATCCAGGAGAGTTCGGTGCCTTCCAAAGCGCGCATCCGGAGATTGATCTCCTTGGGCTCAAGAAGGCAGGCTAAAGCGAAGGCGAGGCTGAGCCACTGATTGCCTCCTCTAATTTCTTTTGAAAGAAATCGTCGCTGATGTCCAGGAAGTAGCGTTGGATTCTGACGATATGCCGCATCACTGCCTGCTTCTCCGAAGGAGTCTGACTATGCTGCATGATGGCCCGAAACGCCAGGAGCATCTGAATCAGCACATCCGGATGCTGGCGCGCGTGGTAAATGAGTCGGCCGATGGACAGATCGAGAAGCTCAACAAAGCTAAAGGGTTCGGCATAGAGTCGCGGGACGCCGTTGGCATCCTGACGATAAGCTGCCGGTCTCGGCCGCACTGCAAGGCGACAGAGTCCCTCGCGAAGACGGTCGATGCACTGGGTGGCCGTCACGGGATTGTTAATTCCTGGAGATAAGGCCCTCGTTCCGAGTTCAACCAGTGTTTCGATACCGAAAGAAACGTCCTGGTCTATCGTGCGCTCGTTGCCAAAAACAAATGCGGAACGCACCCTCTTGCATAGATCATCGTTAATGTCCCGTGCAGGATCCGATGATGTGAGCAAAGCCAGCTCATCTCCACTTCCCACAAAGGCTCCCGGTCTGACACGCATCACAATCAAAAGGTCATGTTCTGCACCGAGACGAACCAATTTTTCACCATCGACCCCCTGCAAATATCCAGGATCCGTGGTTTTAATAAGTCTCCCTAAGGATGGCGGCTGAGTATCGTCACCGAGAGAAGGTTCAGCTACCTCTTTTGGAAAAAGCCGATCGATGGCCACTAAGAAATCATTGCCCGATCGCGCAACTAAATTGGAAGACCTAATAGAGTGAGCCAAGTGATGGATGAAATAAATAAGATAACCAAGACTGATCATCGCCAAAACAAGCCCCAACGTTACCCCTATGTAAGGGATAAACTGGGATGATTCAAGACCATCATCACCGCCACGCACCGAGCGGAGCACCATGAGGCAATAGATGAAAGTCGAAAGAAACGCGCCTAATACTGCCTGATTTCCACGATCCTGCATGAAGCTGCGCAGGATATATGTCCCAAACTGCTGAGTGGCTAATGAGAGAATCACAACGGTAATCGAAAAGACCACGCCGGCAACATTAATCATCGAAGAAGCGACCACGCTCAGAACCGCGCGAGCGCCATCGGGCCCCCCGGTATATCCAAGCCACCACGTGTTCACCTTTTCGTTACTCACCCTCACGTCCAGGAGAACCGTACAGTATGCGATCCCTACCGCTGCCAAAGCCATCACCGAAGGGATCAGCCAGTAGCCGCTGCGGAGTCGACTCCATATAATGCGCAAGCGCTCACCCATATAATTCTCCCAAAAAGCCATAGTACACCAGTCCAGGGCTTGATTCTTTCAGAATATACTCTGAACTTCCTGAACAAGGCATGACACTTTCGAGTGGGTATGCCTTGGAAAAATGATTATGAGTCATCTCGTACTCCTTGTCCCGCTCTGATTACAGCTCCGGAAGTCCTTTGCTGCTTCCTGAGGATCCTGACGTCGCTTCGCAAAATATCGCGCAATGCTCACAAACAAGACTTCTTTCAACTGATTCAAGACAATCAAGAAAACCTCATGCAAACATTTTTCCAAGATTCAGATTATTTGGCGAATGTGGTGCATTCTGCTCATGTCATAATACAAATCATAAGCAGCGCGTTAAAACATTCATCATTGGTATAATGAATGCATGTAAACTCAGTCACGAAGTTTGATTTGTTTCGGCAGGAGAATATGCATGGAAGAGATTTTCGCGGTCGGTCCGCAAGGTACACTTCACATACTCGGCATCAAGCTGGTCGGCCTCAATGCCGAAAATGCTGGCAAGCTCCTGATCACGGTAATCTTCATCAGCCTCACACTTCTCGTGGCGAAGCTCTTCCGAAGCCTTGCTCGCCATACACTGAAAGGCCGCAGCAACGTCAAATTCATTTTCTGGACCCGTCAGGGGATCAACCTGGCATTGGCGCTGATTCTAATTTTAGGCGTGTGTTCCATATGGTTTGATGACCCAAGCCGACTGACAACGGCTGTCGGATTAATTACGGCAGGTCTAGCCTTTGCGCTTCAGCGAGTCGTGACGGCTTTGGCCGGTTACCTTGTTATCCTGCGCGGCAAAACCTTTGGCGTGGGGGATCGGATCGTGATGGGCGGCGTGCGAGGCGATGTGGTTGCGTTAGGTTTTATCCAAACTTCGATCATGGAAATGGGTCAGCCGCCTGGAGTTCAATCGGATCAGCCGGGCATGTGGGTGAGGAGTCGTCAATACACAGGGCGTATCGTGACAGTGCCTAACAGCAAAATCTTTGATGAGCCCGTTTATAATTATACGCGAGATTTTGGCTATATTTGGGAGGAAATGAATCTACCCATATCCTACACAGCCGATCGCAAAAAGGCGGAACAGATTCTTTTGGAAGCAGCCACACGTCATCAGGCCAAGATCGATTCCCTGGAGAAAGGTGATATTGAGGAGCTTCAACGCCGCTACTACGTCGTCAATCTTCAAGACTTTCAACCGCGCGTCTTCTATAGAATGACTGATAACTGGCTGGAACTTTCGGTGCGTTTTATCACAGAAGCTCATGGTGTGCGCAGCGTGAAAGACAGAATTTCTCGCGAGATGTTAGATGCCATGGAGGCAGCTGGGATTGGGGTTGCTTCAGCAACGTTTGAAGTAGTGGGTCTTCCCCCCTTGCGGATTGAATCGGATGGGCTCATATCTCGACAGAAAAGTAGTGAAACGGCAAACGCACGCGTGGAACTGTCATGAGGTCAAAATGATTTTTGAAAGCTGGCAAGGAATTTTGCGCGTTCTTATTCTAGGCTCATGTGCCTATTCAGGCCTTGTCCTGATGCTGCGGATATCAGGAAAAAGAACCCTTTCGAAAATGAACAGTTTTGATCTCGTCGTGACGATTGCTTTAGGATCGACTCTTGCCACGATCATTCTTTCAAAGAGCGTCGCGCTGGCAGAAGGGTTGACGGCCTTTGCTCTACTGATTGGGCTTCAGTTCACCGTGGCTTGGCTTTCCTGCCGTTCACGCATGTTCAATCGTATTATTAAAAATGAGCCTGTCCTGCTCGTACGAGGTGGTCAATTGCTTAGAGATGCTATGTACAAGGAACGGGTGACGGAAGAAGAAATTCTGCAGGCCATTCGCAATCAAAGTGTTGCTGCATTGAGTGAAGTTGAAGCTCTTGTTATGGAGACTGACGGTTCCATGTCAGTCATCAGCAATTTAGCCCAGAAACCCGCTTCTTGGCATAATGTTAAGTCTTGATGGCTTGCAAGGCGCGTTGCTATGAAATACGTTTCTAGGATCCCCTGCTTAATCTCGTGAGAGATTTCGATAATGGACGTTCAATTGCACATGATAGAACCGGCCAAGCTACGTCTTTCCATCTGGGAAAGCAGCTAAGGGAATTGACAATAGTTTCAAACAAAAAGAGAGGCTCAGCATGAGAATTCATATGCTTCGCAACTGCATCTGCCTTTGTGCACTGCATGCTTTCTTCGTTGGCTGCAATAGAAAAACTTACCAGGCAAATGAGTATAATGCCCCCTTGACCACGCCTGTACCTGTCGCCGAAGGCGACTATTCCAATCCAGCGGCAAGCACACCTGCGCAAGTGGCACCCATCAATCAAGATAGCAAAGTTCCTGACGATGAGACGGTCGAGCAGAACAGTCTTCCTGGCTATCATAGCCACTGCCCTCCTCCAGGAACAACTCCCCCATCAGCCGATGTGGTGAAAGAGGGAAGTTCGATCGAAGCTATTGACTGTCCTCCTGGAGATCCGAATGCTGCCAGCAGCCGAATGGGCCTTCCAGGGACGCCTGCTGAATCTGAGGAAGGTGCTTTGAATAGGTAAGCACGTTACCCTCGAATCTCAGGTACGAACATACATTAGCCGCTGACAGGAGAAGAGTGCGGCGAACGCTGCACTCTCTTAGTAGACGGCATCAAGGCAAACGGCTGCCGAAGACAAGTTGCAGAGCCATGCTTCTTGGCAAACTGTGTGGCTACTGTTTCAGTCCTCTGACTACAGGCAATGAGTCAAACTCTGCTCTTAAATAAGTTTCCGTCGAATAAAAGATCTTCATATATTATTTTAAGCATAATCTCACTGTCAGCCGTGATTTCTAAAGTGAATGCTTAAAGAAACAGTGTCGGTAGTGTCGATGATACATCAACTTTTGGCGCAAATAGATTACGTGCGTAGCGCAGTAGATCACATCTCAGATGCCGCTAACGCGAGCAAAAAATTTATTAGCGGCCTTAAAAAATATTTGTGCTGGATTCAAAAGAACTAAGAGCCCATCCGAAAATTTCGGATAGGCTTTGCTGCCTTCGCTCTGCTGCTCGTTGGCCCAAGCAAAATCTGCTGCTCAATCCTCTGCTCTTTCTTCAACGAGTTCTCAAGTAGGCTCCAAAAAGAGTGAAAAAATCACAGCGAGAAATATCAATATAGAGGCAGATCTACCTCTCTTTGCAGATAAGTCTACTGGGAGTAGCACCGCTATAAAATCTGATCCAGAAAAGAACCTACATAAGAAACAGTGAAGCAACTTCACTACTTCACTTCCTACCTTCGCTTATAGATTTTAGAATTGGAAATTCCAATGCATTTATTTTTTATGTCGGATAAGCCGAATCAAAGCGAGTCCGGATTAGTGAGATTGGCTTGGTATTTGCTGACCTTGAATGCGAGGCTCGCATTATTTCTATCTCAATGGTTTTGATAGAGCTTCCTTAACACCTACGATTTGTCGAAGAAAACCTGTCGGAAGGAGATACTCTTATGAACACGGTCAAAGGTCTTATAGCAAGTGCTTGCTTCGGCAGCATTCTGAGCGCCGATGCCCTGTTAACTCAGGTACAAGCTCAAGACAAGGAAAGCAAGCCTGACAAAGCAAGCACGACAAGTGCCGGTTCGCCATCGGAGACTCAAACACCGGCTCCCAGCACAATTCGATTTGTTACGGTTTTTTTTGAAAGGTTGGAGAAAGATTCGGCAACAGTCAATTTCTCAAAAGGTACGGCTGAACTAGTTCCTGCGGAACAGGAGAAACTTAAGTCCCTGATACCAAATTATAGGAATGATAAAGAGGTTGATAAGATATATGTAGCCGCCTGGGGCGATCGGCCTTATCCATCGGAAAAAGGCGACAAGTTGCCAGATGCCGAAGAAAAGCTAGCTGAGCAACGTGCCGAAAAGCTGGAGGAGTTCTTGGAAAAGAACGGTGTCAGTGATGTCGAGAAATTTACCATGGCAGAGAAGCCCAGTTGGATTGCTAAGGCCTTCCATCTTGACTCTGCTCAAGTTAAAGGAGCAGCACAAAATACGGGTACCGATAGCCTTAACGAAGATAGGATTGAAAAACTTTTGAATCAAAAGGGTGGCCCGTCTAAGGCAGTCGTTATCGTGAAACACAAACAGGAAATGAAGAATTTCTGAAAAGGTTTACTCACATCGGGGAAGCTTATTGGTCTGTCTTCAAAGCTTTGTGTTTCACACGAAAGGGAGAACTATTGTCAACTACCCGCCCCTAAAGGGGCGAGCTTGTAAGGAGAAATCCAAGCAGTCTTCACGTTGACCCGACTCAGCAAGGGATTCATATCCCAAGCTATGTTAGGAGCAAATATATAGGTACCCCCGG
>JBGSTX010000215.1:0-1893 GCA_041736305.1 Oligoflexus sp.
AAAAACCGCTTACTGCGCCTTCATCAAAGCCGCTTTCGCCTCAGCCTAAAGAAGCACCTCCAGCTATTTTGGTTCAGAGCCCCAAGACGCGGGGAGAACTGGTAAAAGTTGAGCTCCCGATCAAAGCTCCTCACGATAACGAAGAAGAAATTTTTGCAGAAGCTAGACGGTTTCTCGATGCTGATTTACCTCCGACAACTGGCCGGCCAATGGTGTCGGCAGAGTCTGCTAAAGGCGAACGTCTCGTTCTGCAGAGTCGCGGCGAGCAGCTCGAAATTCAGCCCAAAGCCGCTCACTTGCTGCTAGGTGGCGAGCCACTGAACATAGTCTACGAAGGGTTAAGCGAGCAGCCACAAATCTTTCTGCGCGATAGTAAAAGGCTGCTCTGGGACGACAAGACTCGCCAGCTCTCAGGCCAGGCCCTTGGTCACAGCGAAGTTTTTATTACCTACCGCAATCAGATGTATATCTTACCTGTGGAAATTCACGAGAAGGCTAGACCAGATTTGCTAGGGCAGAGTGAGAAATCACTGCAGAAGCTGACGAGTGTGCTGCCTTTGAAAGAGTCGAGTCTCACTTTTCAGAATCCTTCGAGTGCCAGCGGAGCAGGATCTTTGGCTGAAGGTGGTATAGAAGGGGCTTCACTGAGTCTTGCGGCAAGTTCTGCAGAAGTAGTGACGACGAAGACTGAGGCCGATCAAAGGCGACAAAGATTCGTCTTTCCAAGCCCCAGCCCTGATTATAGGACGATTGCGGTCCAGGTCATCGACGAGCGATCTGTGCCTGAACAGAGTTTGATCTACCCTGTCTCTGGCGTAAAAGTCAGACTTCTCGGTACTCCTGTAAGTGCTGAGACTGATGCAAAGGGCCATGCGCTTTTCGGGGAGATCCCGGCCGGTTCGCGGTTTTGGACGCTGATTGAGGATGATAAAGGTCAGATAGTCCCCACAGTCACCGAAATTGCCTTGCCAAGGAACGGGAAGCAAGAAGTTCTCCGCGCTCGAACCATGAGTTTTAGAACTTATTCTGCCTATCAAAACATAGCGGATCTCGCTCAGGATACTCGCCTTGGTTCGATTTGCGGACGCACGATGCAGGATGATGGTCGCCAACCCCTGGAAGGCACGCGTGTCAGTATTAATGTGGCTGCTGATGGGCCTTTCTATATAGGTAGCTACGGACCGCAAAAAGATCTGGATGCGACTGATAAAAGTGGACGCTTTTGTTTTTTCAATGTGCGTCCAGGTTTGGCTGAATTTTCCTTTTTCAAAGGTCAGAATTATCTAACCGCGACCTCGCTTCCGATTTTTCCAGGTGCGCACACAGACGAAGATCTCTATCTAGAGAACAGTCGTGGCCGGCGCTTATATCTTGCTTCCTTGCCCAATGCGATGGATCAGATTTACGATGATCAAGCTTCTGCCGATCTATTTCAGCCCGTCGATGCGATAGATCTTATCGCGATCGGAGAGAATGAAGCGATGGCTAGAATTAGCCCAGGAATTGTGGGTCACGAATTGGGTTATACTAACTTCAAAGGCCGGGTTTATGCTCTTTCCCAGGCGCCTGAGTTTGAGAATGTCCTTTACGCTCTCGACCGGGACAAAGAATGGACTAAGCATATGCCGGTTGTGCCTCTACTTCAGAGGGGTTTTGTAGAAGATTTATTTCATGAGTTGAATCAGCAGGACAGCCACTCAGGATTGGCTTTCGATCCAGCCCTGGGACACGCCTTGGTTTATCACGCTTTAGAAGTAGGACAGCTTGGAGTTAAGATTTCCCTGATCAATGGTGTCGGACAAGCTGTAGAAGAAGGCTGGTATTTCGGGAGTCCTAGCTCTGGAACAACGAAGGCCGTTTTCTTTAACCTGCAGGCTGGCGTCTATCAAGTCA
>JBGSTX010000221.1:0-8158 GCA_041736305.1 Oligoflexus sp.
TATTCCATTCGCACCCTTTTCGCCTGTTTCGCCTTTAGGGCCGATGGGGCCTGTTTCACCCTTTAACCCTTGGGCGCCCGTCTCTCCTTTTGGACCTTGAGGACCGGTGACACCACCTTCCCCTTTATCGCCTTTATCGCCCTTTGCTCCTGGCAGGCCTTGGGCACCAGTTTCGCCCCTTATTCCATTTGCTCCGGTTTCGCCTTTATCACCCTTCTCACCCTGTGTGCCTTTTTCCCCAGGGAGTCCGGTTGCTCCTGTTTCACCGCGAGGTCCAAGAGGCCCGATCGTACCCGTATCGCCTTTGGGACCCAGTTCGCCTTTCACTCCAGCCGGCCCCGGTAAACCGGTTTCGCCACGCACACCTTGGAGCCCTGTCTCACCCTTCATTCCGATCGGCCCTGTTTCGCCTTTGAGTCCCTGCTCGCCTTTATCTCCCTTCGGTCCTGAAGAGCCTTGCTCGCCCTTCATACCTATTTCGCCTTTTTCGCCTTTAGGGCCTGCTAAACCTTGCGGTCCCGATTCACCCCGCAGTCCAACTGGACCCGTGAGACCTCTATCGCCCTTCTCACCGACTGCACCCTTTTCACCCTTCAGTCCTTGCGGACCTATCTCACCTTTGAGTCCCTGAGGACCCGCCGGGCCAGTGTCGCCTTTCACCCCGGGCAATCCCTGAGGCCCCGTTTCACCGCGTGGACCCAAGGGCCCTATATCACCTTTCAAACCTTTTTCACCCTGAGGCCCCAGATCACCTTTCGGCCCCACAGGACCAGGATCGCCCTTCAGTCCTCGCAGCCCCTGAATACCAGGATTTCCTTGGATACCCTGCGGCCCACGCTCACCATCAAACCCTGGCTCTCCCATAGGTCCCCGAGCTCCAGCAGGCCCGACCGGGCCCTGCGGTCCCACTGGACCTAGATCACCACGTTCTCCAGGCGATCCCGATGGCCCTTGCGGCCCTACATCGCCACGGGCACCCTGAACTCCATTGTCACCTTTCGGCCCCACGATACCCTGCGGTCCACGAGGCCCAGCTTCACCCCTAGGTCCCTGTGGTCCGGGTACTCCTACCTCGCCTCGCGGGCCAGCTGGCCCGTGCGGACCTTGAGGACCGATGGAAGCGATATCGCTCATCAAAACGAAAGGTAGATTCTGCTCGGAAGCTCCTACTCTATAAGAAATCAGCATTCCGCCAGGATCACGCTCAATGAGCGACGCACCCAAAGGCGTCTGTTTTCCTAGCCAAAGCAAAGCCTGGCAAGAAGCATCTAGCGATAAGCTATGGCGCTCGGGTCCCCAAAGAATTTGTCGGCTCAGCTTATCTCTAATTAAAATTTCAGCATTCACCCGCTCGCTACATTCAGCAGCCGCATCTCGACACGAACACTGCGGCTCAATGAAGAAAATTGGTTCGCCCGAACTAACCTCCAAACGACGCATATTGCGACTTGCAACGTTCGCCGAAGTTAGCGAATAGAGCGGCTCGATTTTTTCTTGAAGACCGTTGCCGTTCCAATCGAAGAGCAGCTGAAGTGGACGCATAGCTGAACCCTCAGCTTCCTCCTGAGCAAAAGTAATAAACCCCTTGCATGTCGTACCCGAGCGCGCGATCTGACAGTTCACCTGCGAAAAGTCGAGTCCATCCGCCGACGAGTAATCCTGTCCGTCCCAGAGCCGAGCGTAAGCCTTGAGATCGCTAGCGCTCAGCTGAAAATCCTTGGCGAAGAAACTTACTGAAAACTTACGCGCTTCAGCCCAAGCGAAAGTCGCAGAGAGGAAGACGGCTAGAGAAGTGAAGATCTTGAAAAAGGTAAGGGTCATGTTAGACTCCTATGCTAAAGTGCCCTCTTTTCAGTCGGTGCTCTGGCCGCGAGTCTGAGGTTTTTTTGCCCCGCTTAATTGTAAGTTTTTACTTACGCGAGGAATGGCAGAATTTGCAGCCATTTAAGACTCCCTTTTCAATCTGCCAAAGACTTCAAAATGCCCTCGCTGGAGAAGGTTTGTCCTAGGCATTTGAGACAAATATTTAGCGCTAAGCTAATAGCGAGGCAAAGTACTCAAAAACATAGAATTTATTTTTTTTCTCTTGAGAGATTATAGATTCGTATTCCTCTCTCCGAAAAGAGATTTATAAGGCCCATGGGTCACTGAACAAGCACTATCGACAGCAGAAGAGTCTCAAGATATATCGCAGTCAATAAAAGGAGTTCCAATGAAGATCGCTCTGGTTCAAGGCACAGTCGCTCTCAGTCTCGCGCTTTCCACTGTAGCCTGTGGACCCAAACTCGAATCAGTTACCGGTGGTAAGAAAGATCAGGCGGGAAGTCCCCACAACGCTCAGCGCGAAACGGTAACCATTGGAATCTCTGTTGAAGAAAGCAACTCTCTTGCTCTCGCCGCGGCTACTAGCTTCAGCATGAGTCTCGAAGGTTGCGCGTCGGGCCTTACCTACACAGCTCTCACTGAAGCTACGCCGAATGTCGATGTATACAAGTATGATCAGAACTGCTTGATCAAACTCAATTCATTCAGAATCAACGGCATCATCTACGTGCCTAGCCAAGCTGACTCTTTCACCTCATGGATAGCCGGGGATAGTGCGATATTTGAAGAATCAGGCAACTCAAGCAATTCACTGCAGGTCGTTGTTAGCTCACAACTCGGCAACCCTATCTCGGGCACCGAGGCCGTAGGCTACAGCTTCTCGCAAATCGTTGCTGGTGCCGGCAGCACCCTCGCGAAGTCAGCGGTAGGTGCTAGTCATGCTCTGAGTGTTTCTGGCCAGGACGCAACCCCAATGACCATTGCGGCTTTAAGCTTTATCGGTATGACAGCGCAAGGTGCTGGTCAGTTTCAGTTCACTCTTGATTGTGACCAAAATGTTACTGGTACAGCTCCTGCTCTTAGCTGCGCAGGTACTTCGCTCGACGCACTCAAGTACAGGCTCGTAAAAGATGATTTCGGCGGTACCTTGACTGCGACCTCTGCAGCAGCTCTCTTCAACGGTAATGAACCAGCGATCGCTGACTCCGAAAAACTCGCTGTAGGTGCCGGTGGTGCAGTCCACGGTGGTTTCGTTACCAGGTCTGGTGCTAGCGCTTTGGCCGGCCCCAACGTGATGCACTCGAATCCTAACATGCTCTTAGTTATCCAGGTTGCTGGGACTTCGTATCGTTACTTTAACATTGATGTAAGCACGCTCACGTATCCCTAAGTCTCTACCTCAATAATGCTAACAGGAGCGAGGAAAATCTCGCTCCTTTTCAGGCGTAAGAGGGTTTTACTTCATGGCATCCAATCTCAAAATCCTCCTCCTCTTGCCTCTCCTCAGCCAAGCCTGCGGTGAAGCCATCGAAGTGACCCAATTACCCCAGTTCCGTTACTATCTCGAATCCCCCTTTACAGGCCAGACTGAGAATACTCTGATTATCGAAGGCGAAGGGAGTCAGTCGCTCAGCTTCAAGCTAAGCGGAGACGGTTTTACTGCCGAAGCTCCGTTGAACACCGAGCTGGCGGTTCGTCCAAGAACTAAACTTCAGGTCGCAGCCGTCGGCGACTATAATATAGACATCACCTTTGCCAAAGCAGATGGAACTCCCCTTTTTCGCGACCAGCTCAAGTGGTCCTATAGCTTGGAGTCACCCGACACACCTATAGTTGGCTTCAGCGAAACAGCGAGCAACGACGTCAACGCGGTCCTACTGGTCGCCGAAAGTCGGGACCCGGGCACCAATGAAATATGGATAGAGGGCGACATCGCCCCTGATGAGACTCCCGAAGGCAAATGGCGCCCAATTCCGAGCACAAGTAAGGTCCCACTGCGTCTCAGCGAGAGCGAAGGACTTAAGACAGTGCGGGTTCGACTCAGAAACGAGTTTAAGAATCCAACAGTGGAAAAAACTCTACAGATTCTCAAGAAGAGTACCGTGCCGACGAACTGCTACGCCGCAGTAATCGGTAGCGGTAGAGCCAGCCGCTATTTGCCAATCTATCTAAGCGGCGAGAACCAGGGTCCCCTTTACTATAGAGTCTTCGGCGATCTCGAAGGAGTGAGTAGCTTTCAAAAATTTGAAGGCGCCTTGCGCACTGAGATCATCCTGAGCAAAGGCAGCGGCAATAAGAAGTTCACCATTCAGATCCGCGACGAAGCCGAAAATTACTGTGCTCGTCAGGAATTTTCAGTCGATTTCAATCCCAGCTACCAGGCTGAAGGTATCGCGATCAAAGACCAGGCTCTCTGGAGCGAGGCTGACGAAATTACTGTTCTACCACGAGTCGATCACTTTCCCAGCGATCAAGTCGAGATGTATATCCACGGTGACATCGAAGCTGATTCTGGCACTTTCGTCTGGCTGCCCTACAGTGAAACAGCGAAAGTGAAGCTGGCGCCGATCAACGGGCATCGCTGGGTTCGCGTTCAGTTTCGTATCAACGGTGAGGAAACCAGTTTTCGCTACGCAGGAATATATTTCAAACCCTTCCTTCTTCTACAGGGCTCAGCAGGTGCCTATAATTTAGGAGTCAGCGATATCCAAGGCCTTGAAAAAATCACAATCACCGGCTGCTCCCAAATTTATACCGACGTTGCCTATCAAGTTAGCTTTCCTTGCTCGCCTACAGGGTCCCTCGCACAAATTCGTTACGATCTCAAAGACGGCTCAAGCATTGTTCGTAGCGTCGCAATCCCCCCCTAAAGGAGCAAACCACCTTCAATGGTAATAACCCAATAACTCAGTTGAAAAGAACCGCTTCGACTCTTGCCTATGGCGTTCACGTTGGATCCTCTTGGGGCGGTCGAAAGCACGTCATCGACCTTGTTCTGCAGATTTTGCTGCAAGAATTCCAGAGATGCTCCCACCACCGTCTCGGCTGCTCCTACTTTGATTCCGAGCCGGCGAAGTCCCCGCATGCTGAGGCCTATTCCGCCGGAACCAGTGAAGTCAGAGAGACTCGCCGATTGGATGCGCTCTCCCTCTATCGTGGCTTCCGAAAACGCCGCTGCGCTGACGCGTGAATAAAGAAAGAGGGGAAGTCCCGCTTGGAAGATCCATTTATCGCCCCATCCCAGCGAGTAAGCCGGTCGAAAGCTTAGCCCAAAGTGGGCCCCTTGAGCGGTAATGCTCTGAGTTCGATAAGTGATGTTACCTGCTTGCATGGAAAGACCGAGACTAAACCTCTCTTTGCCCATGCCCAGAAGACTCCAACGCAGGTCGCCGATGTAGGCAGCGCCTATGCTGTAGCTCTGCAGATCGACTGGAAAAGAAGATCCCACTTTGATCTGGCCGGTGAGGGCCATACCTAAAGTGCTTTGCAAAAGCACCGTAGCTTCAGCGGGCGCTGCCATGAAAGTTAAAGAGAGCAGGATTCTACGCACGCCGTTCGCCTGTATAAATTTCTGACAGCTGAGCAAAGTTTGATCATTTATTAAAGCATCTCGGGCTTAGAGAAGCAATCAAAGGAGCTGCTTCCGAGGAAAGGCCGCGAAAGGACGCTTCATACGCGGGCGTTTCGATATGTTAGCGTCCCCATAAGCACCATTGGGTGCGAAGTCTGCCGTTGAAGTGGAGTTGAGTTGTATGAAGTGGATTTCCTTTGGTTACATTGCTCGTGTACCTCTATGGCCTGCCCTCCTTTTACCCCTCACGATAAATGTCCTAAGTTGCCGATCATCCCCGAAGAGTCCGCGCTCAGCCGTTCCAGAGTCTGTTCGGAGCGGTAGCTTCAAGCTGAGCATGGACTCGAGCAAGGGCGCAGAACCGCAAATCCTTCAACTGCTCAACAAGCACTCTAGCGAAATTGCTGCTGCCCAAGGCTGTACGGTTCATAGCGTCGAAGCCATCAGCTGGGAAACGGGAGCCATCTCGAGCGAACTCGTCTCAAGCTATCACGTTCAACTCGGTAACTGCACAATTGATGATGAGAAAACGCGGGAAGTATTGCGTTCTTTCGAAGAAAAGGAAGGCGTTACATCTGTCGAAGCCGATGCGATTGTTTCCGTGTCAGTTGCCGAAAACGATCCCTATAAAGCTAATCAATACCACTTGGCTCGCGTCAATCGCGAAGCAGCTTGTAATGCTCTAGGCGGAGGAAAAGGACAGGAAGTAGTCGTCGCGGTGATCGATTCTGGGGTCGATATGAATCATCCCGATCTAGCCGCAAGTTTCTACCGCGGCGGTAACGGGGCCATAGTCGGAGCTAACTTCGTCGGTAAAGGTGCGCGGAATCCACCGGACGGTAACTGGAACGACAGCAATGGACACGGAACACACGTCGCCGGTCTCATTGGTGCAAGCGCCAACAATAGCCAAGGCGGGGTAGGCGTGGCTTCCTGCAGCAACGTTAAAATCATGCCTGTGCGGGTGATGGGTAATGACGGAGCGGGGAATATGGTTGAAGTCGAAAGAGGCGTTCAATGGGCGATAGCCCAGGGCGCTGACGTAATCAACCTCTCGCTCGGCGGCACGGTCTATCTTGGGCAGAAGACTAGCTCACACCCGAGTGCTCTCTATAGTGAGGCGGCAGCTCGGGGTATCTTGGTTTTTGCAGCCTCAGGCAATGAATCGACGCGCCTCGGTTCAGCGACGGATTTCGGCTACGTCTACAGCTATCCAGCTAGCTTTGATGGAGTGATTTCAGTGGCCGCTACAGATGGAGCGGACAAGCTCGTTTCATTTTCCAATCGCGGTGACACCGTTGATATCGCAGCTCCTGGTTACCAGGATCTCTCGACCTTAGTCGGTGGGGGATATGGTGTTATGAGTGGTACTTCGATGGCTAGTCCGGTCGCAGCTGGTGCTTATGCTTTAGCCCTCAGTTCGGTAAGGCAAAGTCGGCAAGAGCGGATTTCACCCAAGAAAGCCCTGCCGCACATTATGAAGGCTGTTCGTACTCAGAGCCTGGCGCGGAGCGATGTAGGATCAGGCGGTGTCATCGATACCTTAATGCTAGTCAATTTACTCAAGTCCGAGTTGGATGCGAGTCGACAAGCGCCTCTTCCCGCAGGACCCCCTCCTAGCCCAAATTTTCCTGAGCAAACGGAAGCCGTCTCCTTAAAGTTCGAAGGCCTGATTGAAAATCAGCAGATCCAGCAAGCGATCAAAGTTTCTGTTAGCGGCTGGCCCAAAGGACAGACGACGGCTATCTACCTCTACTGGAGAGCAGGACAGGGAGCGACCGGTTCCACCTTCGCTATCCTAACGGCTGACAATCTCTCGGCCGATGGGAGGCTAGTGATTACCGATCAAACCTACTATTTTATTGGAAGTGGGACTCTCACGGCGGAAGCTATCGATGTACGTGGCCAGAGGAATGGTCTGGCCAGTATCAAGCTCCGTGGATTCTAGGAAGAAATTTTTGCGACAGAAACCCTTACTTTTTCTGGATCGCCCGATTTCACAGCTGCTACGAGCAGGCGTCGGCGATCAAGGGCTTGAGATCGATAGCGAACTCTAAGAACTCCGAGCTGCGGGGTCCATACCCGCAGCTAGCCCCCTGGGCACCTCCATTCTCCACAGAATACCTCCAATTATCTCCAATACTTGCAATACCTGAATTCGTCATACCGACTGTCGAATGAATTTACAGTCTTTTTTTTCCTTTCAAACCACGGAAAACATAGGGCAATAGCTGCCGAGCGGAAATGGGCTCAAGAAAATTGGGAAAACGCCGATAGTGTAGTTGAAACTTTTTTACTCTGGCTTTCGGACTATCAGACAAGGGGTTAGGGAACTATGAAACACTTTGCATCAGGCTTACTACTATCACTTCTCATTAGCATGCAGGCATTCAGTGCCGCCGGAGACGATCCAGAATTGGCTAAGGCCCGTTCACAAGTCTCCTACGTCTACAAGCGCCTGACGGGTCTTCCTCCAATCCCAGCTGAACTAGAAGCTCTAGCAGCTCAGGTAAAGGCTGCTCCTGACAAGCAAAAAGCTCTGCGCGAGATCGTAGCAGAAGCTGCTGTTAAGAATGATGGCTTCTACTCGAATACAGTTCTCAACTTCGCCCAAGTCGAAGCCACTGAAGAACGCGAGTTGACCGACGCGGCACCTGTTTCGATGAACGACTTGATCGCAACGATCGTCGGTTATATTCGAGATAACAAGGACTATCGCGCAATCCTCTCGGGCGACACCATGTACATCCCAACTGGTACGAC
>JBGSTX010000227.1:0-9889 GCA_041736305.1 Oligoflexus sp.
CAAGCTTTACCTTGCCGTGTGCCGTGGTTGGACCCCGGAATTCTTGCGCATTGAAAAGTCTCTTCGTGTCCTCGATGCACCCGACAAAGAAGCGCAGTCAGCAGTCACCGAACTCGAGAGAATCGCTTCTGTCCTCTGGCCGGTCGCGATCGAAACCTATCCTGAAAGCCGATTTAGCCTTTTGGCCCTAAATCCTAAAACAGGAAGGCGCCATCAGCTGCGACGTCACCTCGCCCAAAGTCATCATCCTCTCATTGGCGACACCAGCTACGGACGAGGCGCCTATAATCGATATTTTCGAGCTGCCTTTGCCTGCCAAAGGCTCATGCTGCATCATTTGGCTTTGAGTTGGAAAGATGCGAGGGGTAAACACTGCTCGGTGCAAGCGCCATGGGATGAGGCCTGGGAAAACGTAATGCAAGCGTTCGGGTGGTCCGGAGCTTTTAAGCTTTGGCAGGAAAGCCACGGTATGAATCCTCCGAGAGCAAGCGAACTTTAGACTCGATCCGAAGCAAAACAAAGTTCTCATCTTGATCAGCGAACAGTGCCATGGCGAGTTTGAAAAGAATCAGCTTCAGCCCGACAGCCGTTTTTTTCTAGCGTCGCCACGACAAGAAGTGATATAGACATTAGAAGTACCCATTAAAAAACAGTGTGTCCCTGGCAGGAGTGATGAGCTGTGAGCTCGAAATACGTTTCTGACGCCACGAAACACGCGCCGTCCTTTGCACCGAAACCTGACAGTCTCCGGGGGGTGCGGATTCTTATCGTCGAAGATGATGATTTCACTAGGATGCTGCTCGTCCAGTTGCTCGCTCGTTTCGGAGCGGTTCCTGCGTCGGCCGCGTCGGTCCAAGAAGGAATCATGAAACTCAATCACTGTAAGCAGGATCTCATAATCAGCGACATTGCGATGCCCGAACGTGACGGACACGATTTCATCCGCTTCGTAAGACAGGTAATCGAGGCTGAAAATCAAGAAAAAACTCCAGCAATCGCCATTTCCGCCCACACCGACCAAAGCCTCATGAACAAGTCTCTCGCCGAAGGTTTTCAAGTCCACCTTCCCAAACCAGTCAACATCCTTCAACTCGTCGAGATCGCTTCGCATCTGGCGAGTCCGAGCGAAAGCTCATTAATACCAAGCTATTCCTAAAAGCGCGCGAAGACTTTTTCTAGCCCGCTGAGATCGACATTTTTTCTGAAAGCTACTATTCAAATTTCTCCGTTTGGTCTATCTTGGCCCTAAGAGATTCTTACTAAATCAAATCGAACCCAGGGTCATATTCCCAGCCAAAAACCCTAGATCAATCGCCGATCGCATTCTTGTATTGAAAGAAAAGGATATTTTATGAGCTCACTCAATTCTTGTCGCGCCAAACAGCTTCCGAGTAGCGTGCTGCTCATCGAAGATGCGCCCGACCTGCGGGAGCTGCTCAAAATTTTCCTGAAACGAGCAGGACATGAAGTCATGGCTGTAAGCTCTGCGAGGGAGGCATTGGACAGCATTCATTCCCACAAATTCGACCTCATTCTGAGCGACATTGGTCTCCCTGACCAAGATGGTGTCTCGCTTTTGCGTCAAGTACGCGCCTTGAAAGATAATTCAAACAGCAGAATCCCTGCGATTGCGCTGACGGGCTTTAGCCGAAGCGATCATCCTCCAAGTTTGGAGTTGAACATCTTCGAAGGAATGCTGCAAAAGCCTGTCGATCGGCAAACGCTGATCGACGCGATCAGCGTTGCTCTCGATCGCTGCACACTATTTTCGAAGCATCACTGAGCAGCCCTCGTCTGGGAAATATTTGCCCTGGAAGCCTGGATCTGTAAAGGATTCAGCTCATAAAGCCCGCACCGAGCTACTACCCTTTTTACCGACTTTATTAGCTGCGAAGCTTGATATCCTTAAGGTGACTCAAAACGGGACACCTTATGCGCTCGGCTTTCGCACTACTTGCTCTGTCTCTTGCTTTTGCTTTTGGCTGCGGGGGCTCGCAACCCGCGGACCGCAGCAGCCTCGCGACCTCCCGTGATGCACGCGCGCTGCTAGGCAGTCCGCGAGAGATTCCAGAAGTTCTTTACTCTAGCATCGATGAAGATCGCTTCCGCCTCGATCTTCCCTACCAAAGACAGATGCTCTGGTCGATCTGGTCATTTCTCTTCACGGAATATCGGACCGAAGCCGGACCGAAACTTGATCACTGGCAAAGCTGGTACGCGATCGAAGACCTCCAACAGATCTTCCGCCATCTCTATGAAAAACTGGGCAAGCAGGGACGCAAAAATCGCGCAGATTTCACGGCTCCTATGCTCGCCGAGGCTCTGATCTGGCATTCTACGAAACAGTTCGCGAGCCCGAGCTGGGATGTAGAACGCTGGAGCCGTTGGCTGGATCTGCATCAGAGGGAAGATCAGCGGCGGGCAATTCCTGGCATGAACAAGATCCTCATGAATCGCCCGGCCTTGTTATTCATTCTGAACTCCTACAAAGCCCTAGCCCGTTGCTATCGAGAGACAGATAGCTGTGAGGTCGGCGAGCTGCCGGCTGGCAGTGCTCTTCTCAAAACCGCTTGGCGCCGCAGCGGTGATGGGTTTTCCGTAGCTCTCTACCCAACTCACGATCTCCTACCCCAGCTCGCTGCGGACCAGTGGACGAGCCGTGCCGACACTCAGCCCAAAGCCGAAGAAGCCTATACAATCCATTCGCTCAGTGGACAGACCTTTCACCTGGTCGGCATGCATCTGATGCTTAAATGGCAGCAGAAGAAAGAGTGGATCTGGAGTTCACTCTGGTACGGAGACGATGAAGGAGCCAGAGATCTGGCTGCAGATCGACCTTCGGAGTTCCGCTTCCCGCGCTATCGCCTTTGCTCTCTCGGCTCCATGGACGACGACTGGGCGCATGTCGCAGCCAACTCATGGCCAGACGCCATTCAAAATTTTCGTGAAGATTTGGTAAAGGCGCAGCTATCCAACTGGTGCAGTAATCCCTACCTCGAGATAGGTCCCAGCAATCAAAAAACCAACTGTGCCGGTTGCCATCAGCATGCCGGCAAACTCTGGAATAATCAGGAATTCACGCGTCGACTTAAAGAAGACCTGCCAAGCCTCCTGCAACGAAGCGGGGACCCTGGTCCTCTCGACCAAATCTGGTCACTGACCACCGGCCCTTCGGCACTGGCTGCCATCATTGTCGACACCATCGATTATTTCGATGTTTACGATCCTTACCTTCAAGAAGAGGAGAATGAAAATTGAGCACTGCGCAAAAATTCATCAAGCTTAGCCTTTTCCTAGGCTCCGGTCTGAGTTCGGCCGTCTGGGCCCAAAGTAATCGAGAGTTGGCTTACCAGGTTGCCGGCCTCGTCGGCATCGGTCAAAGCGGAAATTGTAGTATGTGCCACGCTACTGGATCTTCGCGCACGATTCGTCGCTGGGGCGAAAATTTGATACGTGTGAAAGAATGTCTGGAGAATCCTGAACTAGCGAGCGATCCGAAAGGCAAACTCAGCTGCATCAGCGGTAGCGACAGCAGTGGAAGCTTCATCGTGAATCCTGACTCTCTCGGATTTTATAGTGCTGCACTCCATCTCGAGCCTATGCAAAACCTCTTGCTCGAAGCCTATGGAGCCGCCAAAGCCCAAGAGATTACCGCAGAGCTGAAAGCGTCTACTATGATGCCGCTGCGCAGTCCTCAGCGTTTTACTGCCGATGAATTCGGCGTGATTGAAGCATGGGTTTTCCGAGGCATGCCTTTCCTTTCAGAACTACAAAGACCCCAGGGACCTGGTTCTTGTGTCAACTCAATGTCGCCGAAAATGAAGGAGCACATAGTTGCAATGACAGGTGACAACTGGCAAACGCGCGACCGCGAGCGCGGTATGCAGATGTTTGGCTGCGCGCCTTCCGGTGACGCTTGCTTCTCGCAGGCGCGCGAAGGCCAAGCACTCTTTCCCGATGTCACCTCAACTCCGGACATGCAGAGCTGGAAAACAGCTGCTCAAAAAGAGCTGCGCTTGCTCACCGAGTTTCCTGACGTGACCGATTATTGGATTCGCGCTTCAGCCGATGGGCGATTTGTTGGTTACGGTGGCTACCCGAGCGGCATCATCGACCTGCAGAGCCGCTTGATTCCAGGCGCCGAGCAGCGGGTTATACCGGTTTCGGCCTACTATGATCCTGGCTTTTTTCCGGACGATTCTGCTTTTATGTTTCAGGGTAGTGGGACAGCTATCTGCAACATGAGTCTGCTGAAGAATCCGAATACGCGCGCGATCGATTTTACCGAAGATGCATGCACCAAGAGCGAAGATATGGATATCCCCCTCTACCAAGCTATCGGAGCCAGTCTTGACGGTAATGACTACCTCGCGGCTACTGGCGCCTTTTTGAGCGACGCTGGTACGGGGCGCGACTATTTCCGTAGAACGGGAGTGCAGATTTTTGATGCTGAGCCCGAAAACGGGCTCTATCTCTTTCCTCTCCGTTTCGACGGCCAGCGCTGGATTCGAGCCGAAGCACAGGTCTTCGATGCCGGTACCGAAATCGATTGGGGACTCGCCCCGTCCAACCGCTTGCTCGTGAGTCGCAAGTTCACCATTACGGAAGATAACGCCTTCCCGGAATCCTATCAGTTCTACCAGCTGAACCGCAGCGGTAATCCTGAGCAACCTTACCTCAAAGAACCCTTAGGCCAGCTTTGTTTGAAAGGGCTCAAAGGTAACTTTTCCTTCGATGATCGCTTTTTCGTGACTTACAATTACGTCGAGCCTGATCAGTATGCTCTGCTTGGCTACGCGAGTGCTGAAGATCCGGAGTTTAAAACTCTGCTTGACGTTGGCAGCGGAAATATTTTTCTCCACGATCTTTTGACTGGCAGTACCACAGCTCTTACTCGTATGGGGCCCGGTCAATACGCACAGTTCCCACACTTCCGCGCTGATGACTGGATCTACTTCATGGTTTTCGATAAGACAAAAGAGCGTCGGTATCTCATTGTTAGTGACGCAGCTATACAAAGCAAGCGGAGCACCCCTACTCCTACCAAGTTGTAAGTAAAAAGAGGGCCCGACAGAGGGCCCGCGTCTGCCTGTCCCTGCTTCGGCTCCGGCTATCTTCACTAAAAGTGTGAAAGTATACATATTTCTAACCATTGAGCTTCGGAGATATTGGCGGTAGCCTGCGAAAATTACTTTGTCACTAAGTATAGGGACAAAGTTACGCATCACAGGCGCTTATCCATTGTCATACGAGAGCTCACTCATGTTAGATATGATATCCAACCATAGCACTCTGGCGTTCCAGCTCCCTTTTGGACTCCACAAACGGGGACGTGTACTCGTAGCGGACGATCAGCCAGATTTCCGCCTCCTTTATAGGAGGGTCCTCGGACTCGAAGGCTGGGAAGTCATTGAAGCAAGCGATGGCCGTGAAGTTTTGCAACTCGTTATCGAAGAAGTACTCGACGTTCTTGTCATTGATCACAATCTGCCCTTCATGATGGGCGACGAAGTCGTAAACCGCCTCAGAGAACTCGACTTTGATATTCCAACTGTCCTCATTACCGCGGCGCCGGAAGCGCGCAAGCTCGCGCTGCGTTTGGGACTCGATGCTTATCTTGGTAAGCCTTTCAGCCCTTCCGAATTGACCCATGCCGTTGAGCAGGCCTGCCGGGCTCGAGCTTCGATGATCCTCTGACAGAGACTTGGAGATTTGTCTCTGTCTCTTTGCACCTCTTAGATTCCATCCTACGCCGGGCGCTCACTTTCCAGTTTTTCAACTGGCAGGAGGGCTGCGCTTCGAGCTAAAAAGCCACTTCAGGATTCGAGACGTCTCAAATTTTTGCGAAGGGTGGGTCCCATGAGTGAGATCAAGATCAAGAATTTTTCGGAAATTCCTTACGAGCAACTCGAAGAACTCAACCTGGATGCCAAGCAGAAAATGGCGACTGGCAGCCAGGAATCTACACTCCAGGAGCATTACCTCCGCTATCTGAGCGACGAAAAACGCCTTAAAGCCGTGACTGTCTGCTTTTCCGACTTGGAAGGCCGCTTTCACATGCTCGACTACGATAAAAAGTTCTTGATCTCGTCCTACGATAACCTGACCTTCGACGGCTCTTCCATCCGCGGCTTCTCGCAGCAGAGCGAATCAGACCTGCGCCTGACAATCGACTGGGGCACCTTCCGCTGGCTACCCTCCGACGTGTTTGGACCGGGCAAAGTCATGGTCTTCGCGTTGATTCAGGATCGCGACAAAAATTACTATGAAGCTGATATGCGTGGTCAATTGAAGCGTTTCAATGAGAAACTGCGGCAGGAACAAAATCTGACGACCAATCTCGCCGTCGAGATCGAAGGCTTTCTCTTCCACGGCCTCAATGCCGAACAGAGCTTCGATCCACGGAAGGGCTTTCAGTTCGTCTCGGAAGGTGGTTATTTCAATACGCTACCGACGGCTCCCCTGCGTCAGTTCATCGACCGCTTTGCCGAAGCGCAAAGAGCGCTTGGGTTCGAAAACGAGAAAGATCACCCTGAGGTCGCTCCCTCGCAGTTCGAGCTCAATTATCGTTATACGGATGCCCTCATAGCAGCTGACCAAATCCAGCTCTACAAACTCCTGGCTCGCCTGATTGCTTCAAACATGGGCTATACTGCGAGCTTTCTGCCTAAACCCATGGTCGGCGTCAACGGCAGCGGCATGCACACCAACATCTCGTTTTCCAAAAACGGCAAGAATCTCTTCTTCCAGGAAAATGGCCCAGACAAACTATCTCAGGTCGCTTGGGACTCTATCGATCGCATCCTCGCCCATGCCGATGCTCTCTGCTTGATTATGAACTCTTCGGTCAACTCCTACCGTCGACTCGATCCTCACTATGAGGCCCCCAACCAAATCCGTACCTCAGCTGTTGACCGTTCGGCTATGGTTCGCATTCCTATCGGTAACGAGAAATCAGCGCGTATCGAAGTGCGTTCCGTGGCTCCCGATGCTAACCCCTATCTCACGCTTTATAGTATTCTCAGGACAGCCATCGAGGCGCCTTACAGTGAAAAAGACGCCGCTCACAATCGCTCGCGAACTGATCGGATTCTACCAGATAACATCCAGGATTCCATTCAGCTCTATCGAAGCAGCAAGTGGTTGCCCTCGATGCTCGGAGAGAGGCCCTTCCAGAAATTTCTCGAGCTGAAATCGACGATAGCGGATCGCTGCCCGAAAGCTTTGGGAACGCGCATCAAAGCCTCTGAAGTCCTCTTCCATCATGAAGTGACGAATCAGCAGCTCTGGTCACAGTTCTAATTGAAAAAGGACGTTTTCGGCTTGGCTCGAAAATGTGGCCTCGCCTATGGCGTCGGCCACTCAGTTCTTTGTCCTAGCCATAGACCTTGCCAATGCCTTGTGCGTGATAGTGATCGTCGGCGCAAGGCCTTGCCTTTACCACTTCGGCGAAAACCAAGCATAGGCCTAAAGGTAAAGGATTGGGCTAGGATCACGATCACCCCAAAGGCGAAGGCCAAGCCAATGTCAAAGGCTAAGTTTAATTGACCAGTGGCCGACGCCATAGGCGAGGCCGAAAATGTCCTCTTCTTGTTTTTTTGGGACGCTTTTGCTAGTGGCTGTTTGCTTCGCGACGCAGAATGGGCAAAGAAATGAGCCCCGCTTGTGTTACGGGAGGGACTCTGGCGGTTGCGAGGGTAATTTCTAGGACGATGTTCCAGACTTCTTCCCTAGCAGCGACTTTGAAGATTGCTTGCAGAGCCGCTTGAGAATAGCTGCGCTCGTACCTGAGCCTGCTCAGTTCTTCTTTCCAAGTATCGAGATAAACGAAAAGCCTGCCTCGACCTCCGACGCTGGGCACCGAGAGAGTATAGTCGCCAGCTTCGAGCCCGTTTAAACGGAGTCTATAGCTCGCAAAACCGCTACTGAGCAGGGGCTCCCCACTCTGGAGATCGACGAACTCTGTCCAGCTGTGCCCGGCTTCGACCCTCTGTTCAACTTTGGGCCAGCCTTTTCCCGGCTCGAGATCTTTCAGTCGCCACATCCAAAAAAAGTCCCAGGGACCGCGAAGGATCACCTGGTCTCCGCTTTTTAAAGGCGCAGCAAAACTCAACCAACCACCGGAGGCTGTTTGCGCTTGAAGTTTAGTGGAAGACGAGAAGACTAAGAAAAGGACGTAAATCCAAGAACTCACTACATGCATAAAAAGGAACCGCCTGCGAAGAGAGGGCTCCTTCTATTGTAACATGTCGTTCAGGGATTTTGAAAAATCACTCTGCGATTATTGGGCAACTGGCGTCTTGGAGAGTTGTGCTGATGCGCTTGGTTTTGAAGCCTGCAGCTTCGAGACGCTCATAGATGCCAGCTAGGTCGTTAGCATCGATTTCAGGCGTGCGCGAGAGGATCCAGATGGGATTGCGCAAAGCTGTAGAAACTACTGCGTAGCGGTAATCATCGGCTAGATCGACAACCCAGTAGTTGGAAAAGAGAGTCGGGAGTTCGAAAGGAGCGACTTCAAGTTTAGCAGGGTTTCTGGTAGGAGTCGCAGAAGCTACAAACTGACTCAATTCGCCTTCAGGAGTTCCATTGATGCAGCTGTTGACTACCTTGACTTTGCCGTCGTCGCGCAGACTGTAATCTGCCGTGACACACACGCAATCTCTTTGAAAACCTGGTTTGGTGGAAGCGACTTCATACCAGCGTCCTAGGTATGAATTGAGGTCGAGATTTTCGACGGTTTTAGGAAAGATAGGCAGATTAGGAATGAGGTCGATAGCTCCGAAAGAAGCGGTTGCGAAACTCATACCAGCAAAAAAAGTCAGTAAGCTTTTCATAAAATCACTCCCCTGTAGCCCACCCTCTGGAAGGATAGCGCTGTCTCTTATTCGGCTTTCCTGCAAAACACAGGTGGCCTTCGTGGGTTTTTGTATAAGAGAAAAGACTAGTAAGGCAAGGTCAATCTAAGTTTTGCACAAAATCACCAGGGGTTTTTCTTGATACAATGTAAGGTCGAGCTCCTCAGAGTGAACACCCTGAGGGGCAAGATGTTCAAGTCTCTATACAGTATGAGAACTCAAGGATCGCAGAGTATGTCGCCCGGTGTATTTGCGCTCATGGCATTGCTGCTATCGATGCTGATCATCGCCGCATGCCCATCACAACGAATCGCTCCTCCGGGGCCGACCGAAGAATTATTCTTGAAGGTGTTATTGCGCAGATAGATACCTGCACTATCGAGGAGATAGAGAGCTCCACCTTCGCCTTTGCTTTGGTTGCCAATGAAAAAATTGCTCTCAACAGTCAATAAGCGACCGTGGGTAATATGCAGGGCACCGCCGCCTCCACCAGCACTGCCGTCGTTCGTATTGTTTTCTAGAGTATTTCGGCGAAAGAGGACGTTGCGGTTGTCGGCTATAATCTCGACGGCTCCCCCTCGCTCATGGGCGCTGTTATTGCGAAAGAGGCTGTCCTCTATCACCGCAGTAGCAAGCCCTCGGATGTAGAAGGCTCCGCCCCGCCGCCAGGTATTATCGTTGGGGTCGAGATTATCTTTCCTTGCATTTTCAAAGCTAGCGTAGCGAACCTCGAGCTTGCCCTTAGGCTCTTCCTGCTGACACAACTCATCAGGACAGGCGCGGATACCGGCCCAGGGCTGGTCTTTATTCTCTGCACGAAAAACGACGTTCTCCCGCACGCTGCCGACGATCTTCAGCTGGCCGCCCTCGACCGAGAGACGATGCTTCCCCGTGAAAATCACCGACACACCTGCTTTGATTATCAGGGCTTTATCAGATCCAAGCGTGAGGTCCGCCATGACGTAAACGGGGCTCAGAGACTTATCCCAGACTCCGGATACCGATCCGGCTACCTCTATTCCTCCAGCAGGCCG
>JBGSTX010000229.1:0-65845 GCA_041736305.1 Oligoflexus sp.
CCCCTTTACGCTCCCGATGCGGCTGAGCGTATGACCGCGATTAACGCAGCTATCGAAGCTGCATATCAAACCCAGAAAGATAAAGGCACTTCAGTAACTCTAGCCAGCGGCGTCAAAGACTGGCAGATCAAGCCCGAAGAACTTTCCTTCGACTGCTTCCATCCTAGCCAGAAAGGTCAAGAAACTTTGGGAGGATTGATTAAAGCAGCTTTAAGCGAATGAGATGCTAATTGAGCTCTTTTGGGTGCCTTCGTTTAGCCAGTCTCTGGAAAGAATAAACTGGCTAGACCTTGGACAGCTGCCGTGGAATATGATGGGTACTGCGCTGCAATTCGCCATGATTATTGGAATCTTATTTGGTCTTGAAACTGCTTACTGGACGGCAGGAAGATCCTCTTCCAATGACATGATAGATACGGTGGAGTTAGAGAAAAATGACGAATCTAAAGGCTCATCTGGGTTTTATATTGGCTCTCACGTCGTCTTGCCAGCAGAAAACGTCATCCGAAGCGCTGCAGTCCGCGTCCGATTCGGGCCTGAAACAGCTGGCGCAAGTGGTATTTCAGGACCATATGAAGACCAGCGATGGAGTGAACTTCGATATAGACGCAGACCAGCTCGTAATCGATGAGAAGGTGAAAAGCGCGGAAACCAACCTCTATCGTGGAATGTCCAGCCCGCAGAAGTCGGTGGCCGACGTGGTGAAGATGCTAGCTCTCCTCTCTCCCGCTGACTATATACCTTCCTGGAGAATGTCGAATCTGAAGTCGCTTAGACCGGAGCTTTCTTGGCAAGAGATCGCGTCATTGATGGATCAGGACTACGCGTTTTGGAGCGGAACAGGAAACGCCTTCAAAAAGCCTATGATCGAATTAATCGCTGACGCCCATACCGGTGGGCCGGAAGCCTTATACCCCATGGCAAGCGCGATGACCGCGGTGAGCTTTCGAGGGCTAGAGAGCAGATTTCCACAGCAGGTAAAGTCCGCCATCGAAGCCCAGAGAGGCTTCCCTGCTGACCATATTGAAGAAGGTCAAGATAAGGCTTTTTTCTTTTTCGACCCCGTAATGTCGTTTTCGCTGCTTTATAGTGTGGCTGAGATCTTCGCAAAAACGGACGATAGCTATATCATCAAGATGAACGATGTTAATCAAAGGCGTTGTAGGGAAGCTAGCCTGAAGCGATCTGGCTGCATCACTTTTAGCTACGAATTTGCAGACGAAGCCGAGATTGGAATTTTCGGGTATGTTGATCAGGCCGAAGTTCAAGCACTCATGAAGGGTCGTAGCCTGCTTTCAAAGGGCACGAAGAAGGGCGAGATCCTCTTAATCAACCGCGACAAATCAGAGTTCTCGGAAGTCATCCAGAGCAAAGCGGATGGTACTTGTCCAGATGGCTACACAGGGATTGAGACCAGAAAAGATGATATTGAGAAGCTCATCTCAGACGGGCTCCGCGCCTCCGGCTTTACTTGTGCGAGTGGAGCTCAGAGTATTTTCTGAGAGGCCAGCCAAGGTCATCCGCCCCTAAATTTACTGCCTTAGGGGGCAGGCGCCTGGACGCCGGCAGCGGGGTTCATGCCTGGATTCTTTTTCGCTTCTTCCATCAACTGATAGCGCCGACCGGCGACTGCAAAAAACACCATGATCATACCGAAGATGGTAGCAAGTGCAAAAACGATCGTATAGCGTTTCAACTGCTGCTGCGAGATCTGAGATTTAGGTCGATTCGTCACGGAGAGTTTCCTTTGCTTGGAGCAGGAGTTGATAAAGCTCAGCGCGCGACAGTCCTCTATCACGCATAGCCTGCAAGAGATCTTTCAGAGTCGCTCCTCTTTGAAATGACTCGAGAGCCTCTCGTCCAAGCTGCGTCCGCAAATCTTCAACGCGCTGAGCATCGAATTTCGCCTCCTTCGGAATATGAAGCATGACGCTTGCTTCACCCTTCAAGAACTCATGGTCATTGCACCAGGCTTTTGCACCCTGAATATCAGTGCTGATAATCTCTTCATGGAGTTTGGTCAACTCGCGCCCCACGACCAGGACTGCATGCGGATAGAATTCCTCGATCTGCGCCAGCGTCTGCTTGAGCCGGCGAGGCGACTCGTAAAAGACTATGGATGCTTCAAAATCGATCCAGCTCTTAATCTCTTTGACTAGCGCACTGCGCTTATTCGGTAAGAAGCCGATGAAGAGGAGGCGGTCGCTCGGTAAGCCCGAGGCTGACACCAGCGCAGTCAATGCACTGGGCCCCGGTATCGGATGCACCGGAATTCCCGCCCTTCGTGCCTCACGCACGAGCCTAAACCCAGGATCCGAAATGCAAGGAGTACCGGCATCGGAAATCAGAGCCAGCGAAAGATTTTCCCGCTGCAGCCGTTCGACGAGCTGGGGGGCCTTCTCCTGCTCGACCTGATCGTAGTAGCTGACGATCTCTATCCGCTCGCGCCCGATCTGCTGCAGCAGCATCCGGGCTCGTCGAGTATCCTCGGCTGCAATCAAGTCGACATTTTTCAAGATCCGAATGGCACGGAGAGTGATATCGTCCAAATTGCCTATAGGCGTAGCTACCACGTAGATTGCACTAGCTTTGGCTTTAGACTGCGTAATGTTTTCGAGAGATGGGTCCATAGTTCCTCGGCGCCTGAGACAGGGTTTTTTACCTCAAGGTGGCCGAACTTGCAAAAAAACTTCGTCAGTCAGTCTTGATGGGTAAAAACGGCCAGCTCCTGGAAATTGCACTCAAGCGAGCTGGAGTATAGAATTCAACAGATCTTTCGCCGGGGTATTGCTTATGGACATTTTGAATTCATGGTTAGATGCTGGCAAAAAGTTAGCCCAAAATGCCATAAAGGACAAAATTGATGCCGCCTCTGTGCTCTCAGGACAGATGCTACTCCAGATTTTGAAAGATACCTTTCTGGCGCTCCCGCCCGAACGGCGTCAGCAGCTCTTCAGCGATCTGCAAGCCATGATGAGTCAGCTTCAAGGCTCACCAAAAGAGCCACCCCTTTCCTTGCTCCAAGAGTTAGCTAGTCATCCCGTGATAAAAGAAATGGCGGGCCAAGTCACTCAGCGCCTCCTCAAGACTATTATCAACCGCAGTGGCAACAGTAGTGGGGGCTGAGTTTTTTGTAAATTAAGGAGAAATTTATGGGACTATTCGATTTCATTAAAGACCTAGGACCAGGTGGAGATCAGGACGAGCAGAAGCTTGAGGCTACCCTGCGCGCAGATATTCAAAAAGCGCAGCTTGGAATAGAGAACTTTCAGATCAAACTCGACAAAGGTCTGGCCGTAATCTCCGGCAAGGCCGCAACGCCCAAAGACCTTGAGATCGCTCGCCTCATCGTCGGCAATCATAAGGGTGTGAACAAGGTACAAGACGATGGGCTGCTGCTCGCACCGCCTCCTACCCCAACGGCTACTGTATCTGCACCTCTGGCGCCTTTAGCAGGAGCGGCCGCGCCCTTTGCTGGAATTCCCTACGCACCAGCCGAGATGGTTACAGTCAAAAGCGGCGATACTCTCTCGAAAATTGCGCAGAACTATTTGGGTGATTCCCAACGTTTCCGGGAGATTTTCGAAGCCAATCGGCCAATGCTCAACGATCCGGACGAGATCTATCCAGGTCAGGTCATCCGCATTCCCGTGGAAATGATCGCCAAAGGCCACTCCCAAGCTAGCGGTCTGCACCGCACTTGAGTCATGAAGCGTTGACGGCGGCATTTTCTTGAGCGAGTCTCATTCGCGTGTCCCACGGCTTTCCAAGGACTAACGATGATTGAGACCAGGTTCACGCTGAGCGAACTCATAGATTTTGAAACGCAGCTAGCGCGCGATGCAGAGCGCAGTTATGCGGAGCTTGAAGAGCGCGATCGAACCCTGGGATCTCGACTGGGCAACTCTACTAGCTCCGCCCGAACCCAGCTCAAGGGCTGGCTTGAACTCTTAAGAAACGAAACGACCGAAGTCTGGCCTGGTGCTCCCTGGCAAAATTATCTTTCTCTTCTCAACTGGGGCCTCGGCCTGAGTGGTCTCATCATGGCTATCGTGAGCGTGCGAGCCCTCCTTGCTTACGACGGGTCAAGTCCGGTCAATATCGTCCCCTTTCTCAGCCTATACGTCCTTCTACAGCTGCTCCTGCTCTTCTTGTTTTTCAGCAAATCGGCTCTTATGAAGCTCTTTCGGCCACATGTTCCGCCATTCTCTTGGCTTGGGCTGCGGCTTATGAGATGGCTTGAGCAGAGAGTTTTGCACAGAATGCCGCTTCGATCCGGCACCAGCGTGCGAACTCTCGAACTCAGTCTCCATCGCTTCCATCGCCTGCACAACGATCTTCTCTATATCCTTAGCTTGCGCACCACGCAGATCTTTGGCCTCAGCTTTTTCATCGGCTCGCTCCTGACCCTCGTCTATCTCATTTCAATTCACGATTATGCTTTTGCCTGGAGCACGACTCTCAAGATAGATGCTGCTGGCTTTCATCGCTGGATCTCTATCATAGCCTGGCCCTTCGCCTGGATAGATCCAAGCCTCGTACCCTCTCAGACTGTGATTGAGGGTACCAACTACGTTCGCCTCGAAGGCCGCTATCTCGGTAGCGCGATCGGGCAGCGTGCAAGCGATCTCGAACTCACGCGGGCCTGGTGGCCCTTCCTCAGCTTGTGCATTGCGAGCTATGGAATACTACCTCGCTTGGCACTTTTTCTCTGGGCAGACTACGCTAGCCGTCGCTATCTTAAGCGCTGGCCATACTCCGACCAGGCAAGCAATGCGCTTCGCCAACGACTCTTAGGGGCGGCTCATGCGTGGAAAACGGGTGAATCCATCGCCGAGCTGCTAGCTCCTATCCCTCCCCCAAGCACTTCCCCCATAAATTACGCAGGCGGAGCTCGCTGCATCCTAGTTCGTTGGTTTGATCCGCCCTATTCTTTCGAAGCGATCAAAATCTTCCTTACCCGCGCTCACCCTTGGACCATCGATGCCGAAATAGATTCCCGCGGAACCGAGAAAGCCAGCTCAGAAGTCCTCAAGGCGCTCGCCCAGCCTCTCAAAGCCAACGAAGCTCGCGTCGTCATCACGATCCATGATCCCTGGGAACTTCCCGGTGAAGCCTTCACGAGCTTTATTAAAGCGCTTCGTCGCACCGAAGGCCGAGATTTCCAAGTCTACTGCGCACCGGTGCATGCCCAGAGCGAGCAGCTCATAGGGCCCGCTGACCCGGCAACTCTCAAGCTTTGGCGACAGGCACTGGGCGCATTACGCGATCCCTACGTCGGGCTCCTCTTTGATCAAGGAGAATATCGGTGATCCCTGTCTTTGCCGTCGTCGGACGCTCTAATAAAGGCAAATCGAGCATCGTCGCCACGCTTACCGAAAACGATCAGGTCGCTATTGCACCTACGCCGCGCACGACTCAAGCCTGTCAAACCTTCACCTTTACGCTCGATGGCGAAGCACTTTTGACGATAGTCGATACGCCAGGTTTCGAAGAAGCACCAGCTGTACTCGAGTGGCTCAAATCAGCCGAAATTCCCGCCCACCAGCGGCCTGAGCGCGTCCGGCAGTTTCTACGGGAGTTTGCCCAGAGCTCGCGTTTTCGCTTCGAGCGCGAGCTACTGCAACCCATCATGAATGGAGCTGCCGTCCTCTACGTGATCGATGCAAGTCATCCCTATCGACCCAACTACGAAGCCGAGTTTGAAATCCTGCTATGGACCGGCCAGCCTTCTATGGCTCTCATCAATCAGATAGGCCCAGAGAATCACCTGCAGGATTGGCGTCACGCGCTCAATCAGTACTTCAAGCTCGTCCGCATCTTCAATGCACATCAATCAAACTTCGCTGAGCGGATCAAACTCTTCGAGGAAATGCAGGTTATTCATGAAGCTTATAGGCCGGCTTTACAAAAGGCGATCAGATCACTCCAGATCAATGCCTCGCGGCGGCTCGAAGCGAGCGCACGGAGTATCGCCTCCTTGATCGCCGAAGTGATCACCTTTCAGCTCCGGGTAAAATCCAAAGAGCGGCCGCCGACAGATGAGGAAAAGACCCAACTCGTGGCGCGTTTTCACGACGAGCTGCGAGATCTAGAAAAAGAGAGCCGGCAGCAAATTCTCCTCCTTTTCAACTATCAACGTCTGCAGACCGAAGAAGGAGACTTGCAAAAGCCGGTCTTCGATCAGGATCTTTTCAGTCGCGAGACCTGGGAGGTGCTCGGTCTCAATCGCGCTCAGCTCGTACTGCTCGGGACCGCCGCTGGCGCGCTCGCCGGTGGCAGCCTCGATGCTATGGTCGGGCATGCTTCTATGCTGATCGGTACAGGACTCGGTGCTATCATCGGCGGAGTGAGTTCCACTTATTTTGCCCTTACCGACCCCGAGGTCGCTGGTTTTAAGGTATCGCAGAAGCACTGGCTCATCGGTCCTTACCAAAATCAAAACCTCCCTTGGGTGCTGCTCGATCGCAGTTTGACCTTCGTTTCAGCCCTCTTCTTGCGCACTCACGCGCAGCAGAGCGCACTCCGCATCGACTCTAAAGACGAGAAGCAGGGGCCGAGCTCGCAATTCTCCTCCAGGCAGCTTCGGGCTTTCGCTTGGCAGTTTCGCAAAATCAAGTGGGGCCTGCAAACTGACAAAGCGATCACTGAGCTCTCGGTGCTCATCCGAGAGTACTTCGAAACTGATCAAGCTAGCTCGGGGGGGGGAATAAAGGGTGATACCTGACGAGTCCCGAGACCTGCCCGCGCCGTTCACGCCGGAGAACGCCTGGCGCTACGATTATCCTCATGATGCTTGGCTTTACTGTGATGCAGCGGCTTATTTTAAGGCTTTTATTGCAGCAGCTGAGCAGGCCGTGTCGCATATCTATATTCTTGGCTGGGATATCCACACTGAGACTAACCTAGCTCCTGATCTCGAACGCTCCTACTATCCGCGCCATTGGAGTCTCGACGCCTTCCTCCGACGACTCCTGGCCTCTAGGCCTCAGCTGCAGATCTATCTGCTCAGCTGGGACTATTCTCCGGTTTTTTTCCTCGAGCGCGAGAAACTGCAGAGTCTTCGCTTCGCCTGGTTTCGTCACCCGCACATGCATTTCTTTCTCGACTCCCAGCATCCAATCGGTGGTTCACATCATCAAAAGCTGGTGATCGTTGACGATCAAATGGCTTTCATTGGGGGACTCGATCTTACGATCAGGCGCTGGGACAACTGTGAGCATCCCCCGCATCATCCGTGGCGCCGCGACCCTGATGGCGAGCCCTATGCGCCCTTTCACGACACTCAACTCGGCCTCGTGGGACTGAGCGCAAGCTCTCTGGGTGACATATTTCGCGAGCGCTGGCTGCGGGCGACGGGTCAGACCCTCAGTTTGCCCGAAGTTGAGCCCCGCCTCTGGCAAGAACCGGCACCCGAAGGGGCAGCTATCCGCTTTAGCAAGGCGCCCATCGCTCTCTCTCGCACCAGCCCGCTCTATCGCGACTACGAACCTGTGCAGGAAATCGTTCATCTCTATGAAGATTTACTGCGCAGTGCCCAGAAGCGGATACTAATAGAGAACCAATATCTGACGGCGCACAAGATCGTTGAAGTGATTAGTGATATCTGTCGCAAAGAAGTGGGACCCGAGATCGTCATTATACTCCCCGAACGTTCCGGGGGCTGGCTTGAGATACGAACTATGGGCCAGCTGCAGAACTCAGCTCTGAGCAAAATCCTCGCTGCCGATACCTATAAGCGCGTGCGGATCTACTTTCCCTATAACCAGCAGGTGGCCCAGCAGAAAAAATACATTACTGTACATAGCAAGCTGATGCTTATCGATGACAGTTACCTCGTCGTCGGATCGGCCAACCTCAACAATAGATCAATGGGCCTCGATACCGAGTGTATGGTGACCATCGACGCGCGCGAGGATCCCGAACTTCGCAAAGCGATTCTCCGCACCGCTGCCTTCATACTCGCCCACTTCTCCCACAGTAAAACCGAGGATGCCTATGAGCAGCTGCTCCAAGGGCGTTCCATGGCGGAAATCATCGCTGGGCTCCAGAAAGTCCATCCGCAGCGGCACCTCGCCCAATTTCCACTAGCACCCAGTGACGCTTCCCAGGTATCGTTAATCGATGAGGATCTCCTCGATATGGAAGCACCGGCACGAATCGAGATCGCCATGGATCGCTGGGCGAAAATGTCAGATGCAATCAATGGACGTCTAGGCGTTTCACCTCGCGTCCTAGCTCTGGTTCTGACCGGCCTCTTGGCCCTCGCTTTGGCAGCGATTTGGTCCATGACCCCTATGCGCGAATTTCTTAGCGAAGAAGCCCTGCAATCCCTCTTCGCTCGCTACGATGGAGATGAATCGCGGCGCTTTATCGTCATTCCGCTTATTTTTGCTATCGGAGGCCTCTGCTTTTTTCCGATCAATCTGCTGATTATCGTTACAGCGAGTCTCTTTCCCGTAGCTTGGGCGTTGAGCCTTATCGTCTTAGGGATTATCAGTAACGTCGCAGCGGTCTACGTCCTCGGACGCCTCGCGGGTCGCTATTTCTTTCGCCAGTTTTTTGGGAAGCGCACCCGAGCCATCCTGCATCGAATAGGCGATGGTCACTTCCTAGCCCTTGTCCTCCTTCGCATCGTACCGATTGCTCCTAGCTCGGTCGTGACTCTGGCGGCGGGAGCCGGGCGCATACCCTTCCTTCGCTTTCTGCTTGCGACTCTCTTGGGAATGGCGCCGGGAACTATTATGCTGGTCATGTTCCAAAAGAGCATCATTGATCTCTTCCGACAGCCATCCTGGGGAAGCGCCCTTCTTCTTATCGCCTTGACGCTGACTGCGGTTTTTATTTACCACTGGTCGCGCTTGCGCTTTAGCAACTATGGACGCGGATGAATCCAAGATCAAGCGAGATGCGCATCAAGCTGCTCAGCTATAATATTCATTGGGGGCTGAGTGCCTTTCGCAAGAAGGCAGTCGAAAATCGACTGGTAGAGACCATAATTAGGGAAAAAAGCGACGTCGTTCTCCTCCAAGAGCTGTGGCTCCCGGACGATCTCGCTTTGCTCTCCATGCTCGATCACTTGCAGCAGGAATGGGCCCACCGTATTTCAGGACCGACCGTCCAGTTTGCCAAAGGACTGCAGGGCAATGGCATGCTGAGCCGCTATCCTTTTCTGGATTGGTCTAATCAGCCGATCGTCTGTCCTAGTTCGCAGGCTAGGGCTATGCTGCACGCAACGCTACAGGTCAGTGAGAACAGCCGACTGGCCGTAATTTGCACGCATTTTGGCTTGACTCGCAAGGAACGAGAGTCACAGGCCAAGCAACTCTGCGACTATGTCGAAGAGAAAATTCCCCCGCAGTGGCCTCTGGTCATAGGCGGTGACTTCAATGACTGGCGCAGCGAACTCAGTCCTTACCTGCACCGCAGATTGGGCTTGCGAGAGGCTTTTCTCTCCACAAGTGGCTCCCATGCGCAGACATTTCCTGCCATCTTCCCTTTACTTCGATTGGATCGCGTCTACACCCGCAATGTCGAAATCATTCAGGCTCGCGTCGTTAAAGAGGCCGGTTGGCACGGCAGCTCCGATCATCTGCCGCTAGCGGTAGAGCTGCGCTTGTCAGAGACCTAGCTGAGACACATCGTGAGGATTAGTTTGCGGCGCTCCTGCACCTACCCGAAGCTTAGCTTCAGCATCCTTGTCTTCCTTGCACTCGATACAGTATTTAGTGAAAGGAATCGCTTTGAGACGCGCGAAGGGTATCTCCATCTCACACTCGTCACAGTAGCCGAAGCGATCTTGGGAAATACGGGCTAAAGCCGCGTTCACGAGTGCGAGTTCAGCGCGTTCGCGCTTGATCAGGGCGATTTCCTTATCGTAGTCAGGGTCGCCCGAAATCATATCAGCTGGATGATTAGTATCCAGCTGTGACTCGTTGCCACTCTCGGGGCTCAGCTGCTCTTTTAATACCTGCTCATTGCCGCTGATAATAGTCTGAAGGTCGTTTTTTCTTACGACGAGAATTTCACGAAGTTCGTCGAGTTGATGCTGTTCCACTACCGTCCCCTTCTCGTTTTACATTCTAAGTATGAGCCTTTTTTTTCTGACTCGTTAAGGAAGCGCTGATCGTTCCTAGTACGGTGCCCCACACTACGTGAGATAAGACTTGTGAAGCCAAATGCTGCTTGGTCTCATGACTTGGAGAAGGTAGGATGCCGAGGGCAGGGATCCAACCCATATAACTCGTTGCCCAAACTCCTAGGCCGAAGCCCAAACCTTTCCATGCCGGGTGATTTTCTGGTCGCCTGACGACTAATGCATAGAGAACTCCGGCTGCTGCGCCGAAGCCGAAATGAGTGGTATAAGTGAAGATAGCTTGCTTAAGTCCCTTTGGACTAGGTGCTACATCCACTTTTCGGACCATTTCCCGCGCAACTCGTTTCGGGGGAATCGGGGTTGGATCTCTCTCCGGAAATCGCTTCAGAAGAGCCATGCTCATCGTCATAGGAATCGTCGCACCGAATCCCGCCAAGGCTCCGCTTGTCATTCGCCCTTGATCCACAACACTACTCCTCTTTCTGCTAGCTTGAAATGCGCTCTGCGCATCGCAAGAAAATTCAAGCTAGCACAAAGGCCCTTGATCCAGAAGCAAATCTTCTGCTCCCAGGCAGACGAATCGGAGGCTTTTCCAGCACGGATTTGCTGCCACCTAGACCGTGATTAAAATCACCAAATGCAGCGAAGAATCACGAAGGCTAATTCGCTGAGCAGCTCTTAAAAAATTTTTACTGAGATGCAAAAAACTCTTCTCGTCTTCGAAAAGATTATGTTAGTTTTCTGGTGGGATGTGTCAGTATCGTTTTCATGGTTGATGCGGGTGAACCGATACTGATTATTAAGGGAGCCTGGATCCGTCCGTGGTGAGCACGCCTCTCTTCTGTGAAGAGGAAGCCTAAAGCGCACGGGAAGGCACCCACCTGAAGAGTGGTGGGTTCCCCTTGCAAATCAAAAGATTCAGAACCTGGCACATTCCGCCAATTTTTTCCTTCTTCGTTCTGCGTCAATATTTTCTAACCTCCACGCTACCTCTCCGCCTTCCGTGAATAATTTCGAATGTCTCGAAAAGAAAAGCACTTGTGCGGCAGCGCGCTAGTCGGCTTAATAGGCTCGATTTGCTAAGCACTGTCTTATTTTCTGAGCCGCCAGCTCGGATGAGATCCTCAACTCTTTGCGCGTAGGGTTCAAGGCCATGGAACTTTCTCTCTCCAGACGCATCTCGCAACTCCAGCCATCTCCCACCGTCGCTCTCAATATGAAGGCCAAAGAATTGGCTGAACAAGGGCATAAGGTGATCAATTTCTCGGTGGGCGAGCCCGATTTTCCCACTCCCGCTCCTATCGTCGAAGCAGCTATCGACGCGCTTCGCCAAGGTAAGACCAAGTACGGGGCTGCTGGCGGCGGGCTACCCCTGCGCAAGGCGATCAGCGCCAAACTTGAAAAGGAAAATCAGCTCAATTACCCCCCTTCCCAAATAGTGGTCGGCGTCGGCGCCAAGGAAATCCTCTTTCACCTCGCTCTCGCCCTGATCAACGAGGGCGACGAAGTCTTGATTCCGGCACCCTACTGGGTCAGTTATACCGAGCATGTTCTGGCTGCAGGCGGTAAACCCGTCATCATTCCCTGCCCCCAGTCTCACGATGCACCCCGTCTAACGCCAGAGATGATCAAGCCCTTCGTGACAGAGCGCACTAAGGGAATTATGCTCACCTCTCCGCACAATCCGGCTGGCTATGCGATAGGACAGAAAGAGCTCGACGACTTGGGTCGCTTCCTCGAAGACAAACCCTGGTGGATCGTCTCCGATGAGATCTATGAATATATGTCCTACGACGAGCCACATGTTTCACTAGCGACTATTAATCCTCGACTGCGAGATCGCTTTATTCTCGTCAATGGTTTCTCAAAAGGCTACGCCATGACGGGGTGGCGCGTAGGATATATGGCCGGCCCCCCAGCTGTTGCGGATCTCGTAAGGACTTTGCAGACGCAGTCTTCGACCTGTTTACCGATGTTCGTTGAAGAAGGTGCGCTCAAGGCCCTAAGTATCGGTCCGCAGCTTATGCAGGAAAAAATGCAGGTCCTCAAACATCGGCGGGATATGGCCGTACAATTGCTAAGTTCGATCCCAGGGGTCGCCATGATACCACCCCGCGGAGCATTTTATGTATTCGTCGACATAAGAAAAGTTCTTGCAAAATCTCCCCTCTACTCCAATGATAACAGCCTTGCTTTTAGCGCAAGGCTGCTTGAGTCCCACCACGTCGCCATGGTACCTGGCGAAGCGTTTGGGACACCTGGCTTTCTGAGACTGAGCTATGCCGTCCATGAAGATACTTTGAAAGACGGCTTGGCAAGACTTCGTGAAGCACTGGCGTCGGTTGGAAAATGAAAATCAAAGTCAGAGGCAGAGTCAGAGATTTTCATCATTCTCTCAGATCGCGCCCTGTAAGCAGTCTAGGACCCCTCCTGATTGAGCTCTGAAGGCCCTAGCATCAGGAAGCTAAAATATGCCAGCGGGGCGACTTTCGTCCCGCTTTTTTGTTGAGGCCAGGAGCCTGAGGAAAGCTTTAATGAACGACACGATGAGCTCGCAACTTCAAGACTGCACCCGCCGGACTCAAGAAATTCAGAGCGCGTTTGCCGGAGATGCAGCGGCCGAAGATTTGAGTCCTCGGGCGGTCGAAGAGTTAAAGATAAAGTATCTCGGCAAGAAGGGTCTGCTCGCAGCGCTGATGGAGACGCTCAAAAATCTCAGCAAAGAAGAGCGCCCCGCAGCCGGCAAACTCATCAACGAACTGCGCCAGTCCCTCGAAGCAGGGCTTGAAGCGCGGCGCCTCGAAGCCGAAGCTCGCCTGCTCGACGCCAGTCTCAAAGAGCACAAGCTCGATGTGAGTCTCCCGGTCGATGTCACGAGCGCCAGTGGTTCGCTTCATCCCGTAACCCTCATGCGCCGCATTTTGCTCACTGAGTTCCGCAAGCTGGGATTTACAGTCTACGACGGGCCCGAAATCGATCTCGATTTCTATAATTTCGGGGCGCTCAATTTTAAAGAGGACCATCCCGCCCGCGATATGCAGGATACTTTCTTCATTGCCGGGCGCGAGCAGACCGTTCTGCGGACCCACACCTCCAACATCCAGATTCATGCGATGCTCGGTGAAAAACCTCCCCTGCGGATCATTGCGCCGGGACGCACCTATCGCTGCGACTCTGATTTGACCCACACGCCTATGTTTCATCAGATCGAGGGCTTCATCGTCGATGAAGGCATCGATATGGGCGATATGAAAGGGGTCATCGACCATCTCTGCAAGTCTATATTCGGGAGCGACCTGTCGACCCGCTTGCGTCCGAGCTTTTTTCCTTTCGTCGAACCGGGTGCTGAATTCGATCTGCAATGCGTCAGCTGCCGCGGCAAAGGTTGCCGCATCTGTAAGCAAAGCGGTTGGCTCGAACTCGGCGGGATGGGCATGATCCATCCTAACGTTTTCGAAGAGCTAGGTTACGACAGCGAAAAATACACGGGATTCGCCTTCGGCTTCGGCATCGATCGGATCGCGATGCTGCGCTTTCAGCTGTCTGACCTACGACAGCTCTTTGAAGGCAATCAGCAGTTCCTTGGGCAATTCCCGACTTATTCTAAATAGCAGAGGCCAAATCCATGCGCGTATCTCTCCTTTGGCTCCAAGACTATATTGATCTGCAAGGCCTCACTCCCGAAACCATTGCGGCGACCCTTACCCAACTGGGGCTGGAAGTCGAGGGAATCGAGCGCCTCGAGCCCCTCAAAGGAGCCGTTGTGATAGGGCAGATTCTAAAAACTGCCCAGCACCCCAATGCTGACAAGCTCAAGCTTTGCGAAGTCGATGTAGGTGCCGACGCTCCTCTTCGGATCGTGTGTGGGGCACCCAATGCACGCGAGGGCCTTAAGGTCGTCGTCGCCCGCGTCGGCAGCGTCTTACCACAGGATTTCAAGATCAAAGAAAGCAAGATTCGTGGCGAGAGTTCTTCGGGCATGCTTTGCAGTCAGAAGGAACTCGGTCTCTCGGAAGCGGACGAAGGCATTATGGAGCTTTCCTCTGCGGCGCCGATCGGCACCTTGGTGAGTGATTATTTCAAACTGAACGACTGCCTCATCGAAGTCAGCATCACCCCCAATCGTAGCGATTGCCTAGGCATCATCGGGCTAGCTCGCGACCTAGCGGCTCGCCTTGAACGGCCCTTGAAGATACCTGCTAGCTCGCAGGACGGCATCAAGGAAGAATTTAGTAGCGGCCAAAAAATCCGCGTGAGTATCGGCTCAAGCCATATTTCGGAACGCTTCACGGCTCTCTATATGCGGCAGGTCCGAGCCGTTCCTTCCCCTACGTGGATGCAGCGTCGCCTCCAGGGGGCCGGTATGCGAGCAATTAATCTCATTGTCGACGCAACCAACTACGCAATGCTCGAAGCGGGACAACCTATCCATGCTTACGATGAACGCGACATCAAGGGCGGAGTTCTGGAAGTTCGTTCGGCACGAGCCGGTGAAGTTTTGCAAACCCTTGACGGCCAGGAGCGTCAGCTCCTGAGCAGCGATCTCGTGATCGCCGACGCCGAGGGGGCCGTTGGCCTGGCTGGCATCATGGGCGGAGCTCACTCCGAGATCAAAGAAGACACGCAGAACATCATCATCGAAGTCGCCCACTTCAACCCTGGCCTGGTGCGTAAAACGGCTCGCCGCTTCGGGCTGCATACCGAAGCTTCGCATCGTTTCGAGCGTGGCGTCGACGTTAATAATCTAGCTTGGGTCGCCCGTCGGGTCGCCGAACTTATTTACCGGGGTGCCCTTGAATCCAGGGCCCAAGGCCTCGATCTGCCTCTCCCTGAGATTTCAGCTCAGCTCGTCGACGTGTTCCCTGAGCCGAAAGCGCCACAGGAAATTAAGCTGCGGACCAAGCGCCTCAAGCAGTTTATGGCTCTTCCAGATCTTCCCGATCAAATCATTCAATCGATACTCTCCCGCCTCGGCCTCGAGCTGAAGACCGCGGGCGAGACGATGGTCTGGAAAATTCCGAGCTGGCGCCACGATCTCAGTCGCGAGACGGACCTGATCGAAGAAGTCGCGCGCATGCATGGTTATGACAAGATTCCGGTTAAGCTGCCCGCCATGCGTCTAGGAACTCTTGCCGAGCATCCTCTCATTGAGTTTATCGACCAGAGCAAGATCATCCTGGCCACCCTGGGTTTGACCGAGATCATTTCCTTTCCTTTTCTCGGCGACAGCGATTTGAATGCCCTCAATCTCGATGCACAGCATCCTCTGCGGGCTACTCTCAAGCTGGCCAATCCGCTCGTCGAGGGGCAAAATCAGATGCGGAGCACGCTCGCGGTGAGCCTGCTCCGCAGTCTTTTAGAAAACCGTCGCCATGGGATTGTCGGGGCACGCGTTTTCGAAGCGGGTCGCAGTTTTCACGAGCCTAAGGTCTTAGCTGCCGCTACGGATCTTACTGAAACCTGGACTCATTTGAGCAAGCAAGGCGCTCATATTTCTGAACGAGCGAGGCAGGATGATAGAGCTCTGGAGAGAAACCGCCTAGCTGGGGCTATCGATCAGCCCTTTACTTTAAAATCCTGGAACCAGCCAGAAACAGAGGCCAGCTTTTTTCACGCCAAGGCAATTTTGCTACAATACTTCCAGGCTTTTGGCATCGAAGGTATAAGCTTCGTTCCCGCGGCACCGCGCGCCCTTCCTTGGCTTCATCCAGGCGCGTCGGCCAGCCTATGGACAGCTGATGGCAGCTACGTGGGTTATCTCGGAGAACTGCATCCTAAAACTGCAAAAGCTTTCGAACTCGATGGCCGCTCGGCGCCGCTCTTGTTCGAACTAGACCTCGAAACTGTTGAATCCGCGACCCGTAACGCTCGGAGTTTCGCCTCGAGTTCAGTCAAATTCCCTCCGGTCAGCCGGGACCTGGCGCTGGTCGTTCCCACCAGCGTGCAGCACGCGGACTTTGCGAAGAGCTTTAAAGGCTTTAAGCGAAAGAAGCACCTAAGAGATTATCGTCTCTTTGATGTCTATCAAGGTGCTCATATTCCTACAGGCAAGAAAAGCATGGCTTTCAGCCTCAATTTTCAGTCTGACGAAAAGACTTTAACCGATCAAGACGTTGAAAAGGAGGTCGAGGCGCTGCTCAATTGGTTGAAGAGCGACCTCGACGCCGACCTTCGATAATTCATTTAAAGGATTGTGCCAGCATGAGAAATTCTCTAAAAACAACGGTGACCTTGCTCTTTTTGGGAGTCTCGACCTTGGCTTCTGCTAAGGATATTGCGACCGTCAATGGCAAGGCTGTTTCGGAAACAGATTACAAGAAGGCGGTCGAGCAACTCGGAACTCAGGCTGAAATGGTTAAGTCCAATCCAGCCATCCGCGCTCAGTTCCTAGACCACATCATTGAAAGCACGCTCTTGGCTGATCAAGCAAAGTCGTCGAAGCTCGAAGACTCCGATCAATTCAAGAACCTCGTCGATACTGCAAAGCGCGACATCCTCGCGAAGCTCTACCTAGAGAAATACATTGCGGATCAGACGACTGAAGCTAAGTTGAAAGAGCACTTTGATAAGAACAAGCAGAAGTTCACCGAAAAAGAGGTGAAAGCCCAGCACATCCTCTTCCCTGAAAAAGAGAAGGCCGAAGCTGAGAAGGCTTTGAAAGAAGCTATCGCGAAGAACAACTTCGACGAGCAGCTTAAAAAAGCTCTCGCTAAAGACGCCAACGGCTCCCGTGGTGGCGATCTCAATTGGTTCAAGCAAGGCAAGATGGTTCCTGAATTCGAGAAGGCAGCTTTCGCTACCGAAAAAGGCAAGGTTTTTCCTGAGCTGATCAAGACTCAGTTCGGTTATCATGTCTTGAAAGTAGCTGACGTTCGCGGCGGCGACAGCGTGAAGTATGAAGATAAGAAAGAAGAAGTTGCGCAAGACATCCGAATGAACGCGCGTGCGGATCTGGTGAAGAGTCTTCGCGACAAGGCTCAGGTTAAGGTCGATACAGAGACCCTTAACAAAGTTCAACTTTGATTTTAGCCGAGAAGGCCATCACGGCCTTCTCGTGGACTCTTCTAGAGGTCCTGCCGGGTCAAAGTTGGGCGATTCTTCCTCGCTCTCGAGAGATAGTGAATAAGAAAGAATTGTGCTCCGAATAGCGACACCCCCTGTCACGATACCGACAGGCTATAAGCATATGGTTTAAAACATTTTATTATGCCAGTTGCAGAATTGCGGATGTTTAGATCCTTTCCCGAAGTCAAAATCCATCTCAAATATGCCAACAAATTCTTACCAACAAACTTGGCACCCCTCTTGCTTTAGAGTTAATGTGCACGCTGAGTAAGAGTTGAATTTATAACTCGTAAGTATGTGCAACTCGACAGCCGCTGCGGCGAACTGTTCAAAAACTCAGGCATATTAGAGCCAGACTCCCCTCCGGCTCCTATGCTTTGTGTGTACCCCTCTTTATGGGGCTGCCTTCGGAAACGATTGGCGGCCTCACTTTTTTTTTGTCTCCCTGCAACAAAATCTTACTTTCACCGTCCCTTCAATACTTGACCACTGGTGGCCACCAAAGTCAGGCACAAGCTCAAACCGAGACACTTATTGGAGATCACTATGATCCGTACTTCAATTGCTTCGCTAGCCTTCGCATCTTCTATGCTGGCCGGCGCAAGCGTTTCCTTTGCTGAACAGTGGTGTGGACCGCGCGGCTGTTACGAAAAAAGTGGCCACTGCAGCCAGTATAACCACACTGACTCAGAAACCTGCAACACAGGTAAAGACCGTATGCAGTGCGATTGGAACTGGAACGATAGCAGCTGCTACTCCAGCTCTGGATCTGGCCACGGCGGAAACGGTCCTGGCCACGGCGGAAACGGTCCTGGCCACGGCGGAAACGGTCCTGGCCACGGCGGAAATGGTCCTGGCCACGGCGGAAATGGTCCTGGCCACGGCGGAAATGGTCCTGGCAATGGCCATGGATCTTCTTGGTGGTCAGATCGTTACCATCGTTCCTTTGACAAGCAAGGACATTGCGGACAGTACAACCACACTGACAAAGATACCTGCAACACAGGTAAAGATTTTCTTCAGTGCGATTGGGATCACCACCAGCGCAGCTGCTACTCCTCTTCGCACCATTGATTGCTTAGCCAGCGATCTCAGCTGAACGCGGCCCTTTCTCAAGAGAAAGGGCCATCATCGTCGTTAGGGGGTACTCATGCAGAGACAGCTTAGATCCAACTCGAGTTCCAGTTTAGTCGGGTCTATCTTGCTTCTCGTCTCCCTCCTGGGTGTGTTCTTTAGCGTTTTCTTTTGGCTAAGACCAAGCGGTGAGCCATCTATTGGCAAAGCCTATGAGCCACAAGATCAAGCTTCTTTGGTAAAAAGGCGCGCGATAGAGTCGTCGGAACTAAAGTCTGCCCCTTCGCGTCCAAGCATCGATTCCGTCGTCCCGCCCTCAGGTGCCTTAGCTCAAGCAAGCGAAAGTAGCGCAAAATCAGGTGGAGAAGCTAAGGAGCAGTCCGAAGATGAAGCGATCCAAAGCGCCCGCGAGGCTATAGACACAGCAAAAGATCCGGGCTTAGCCCGAGACATACTCGAAGCAGTGCTCGCAAAGAATCCCGAGCAGATAGATGCCGCCCAAAATCTCTTTTTCGTCTACGAGCATCTCGAAGACCTAGCAGGGGCAAAAGAACGACTCAAAAAACTCGAAGCCAGCCTAGGTGAAGGTGCCAAGCCAGGTCTCAACTATATTCTCGGTCGCCTCATGGTTGAATCAGGAGAAGTAGAAGAAGGCAAGCAACGCCTGGAGCAGGTGGTCGCTGCCGGGGTTGATGACCCTTACGTGCGAGAGCAGTTGGCGGTCGCCTATGTCCGCTCAGGCGATGGGGCTCATGCGCGAGAGACCTGGAGAGCTCTCGCAGAGGACGAGGTGCCGAGTCAGGCATCCTTCAATGCCAAGGCGAAGCTAGCCGAACTACTCCTCAGCGAGGGCAAAGTCGACGAAGCCAAAGCCAAACTCGAAGACATCTTAAGCCAGGACCCAAGCAATCCTTTTGCACTCACCGTATGGGAGCGACTTAAGAGGCGGGTTCAGCGTTCGTAGGCGCAGGATAGGAGCGATTTTTCCAGACCAACGGCTTCTTAAAGAGCAGATCATAAAGCGCAAGAATCGAAACGCTGCAAAAAAGCAGCAGTGAGTAGGGAAACAAGAGGGCTCCCCACAACGAAAATCGACCGAGCCGCCGTTGCAGAAAAGCCACCAGCAGACAGGTCGAAGCGGTAAAACCCCAGGCCAAGCCCGACCGCAGCCAATCGCCACCGCCTAAGAAAGCAGCCATGAAGAGAGTCATCTCGATTCCGGTTCCGGGATAGCTATAGCTCATTCCAGCTCTGAAATTCCGCCGCCAGCCCCGAACGAACTCGCCTAGGCTTGCGTACATTCTCACTTCGAAGAGGGGGCGCTCGGTGTAGACAGCCCAGCGGCCACCGTCTTCGAGAACCGCATTAGCGAGGGGAATATCTTCGACCCACGCAGCCTTAACGCGCTCGTGGCCACCCATTTTCTCGTAGAAAGTCCTTTCAAAAAGCAGGTACTGCCCAATCGCATAAACCTGTCCCGGCCTTGGCTTTCCGTAGGGGTTGGTCGCGGCCAAGAGGCAGACATGAAAGGGTCCGCAAAGCTTTTCCCACCAGGCCTCGCTCTGGTGATAGGGGAGGACTGTAAGTCCCTGAGCCTTCTTGTTTTGCAGGCTGCGGACCGCCTCGCCAAGACTATCGGGATAGTGGAAGGTGTCGGCGTCGGTAAAGAGCAGGTAAGCGCCCGTCGAAGCGAGAGCCCCCTGATGGCAGGCCCATTGCTTACCGGACCAGCCCTCCGGCCTAGGCTGCCCTGAGATAAGCCGCACCCCATATTCACGGGCAATGGCCCCGGTTCTGTCGTCTGAACAGTCATCGACCACGATCAGCTCAAGACGATCCTGCGGATAATCGAGCTGGGAAAGGGAGTTGAGCAGTCGCCCGAGAACAGCTTCTTCGTTGCGCGCCGGCACGACAATAGAAACTGTAGGCAGCTCTTTAGCTAGCTGCTGAGGACCTTTAAGGACCCGCCGCGGCCACATCCGCCAGCTGAGGAGAGCGAACCCGAGAGCCGCAGAGATCAGAGCAAAAAGGGTCATGAGCGTTCACCACATTTTCAGAAAGGTAGGTGCGAAAGGGTCTCTGCGACGCCTGGATAGCCTTCTTGGAGCCAGTGCCACCAGCAGGCGATCATGAGAACGTGACCGGTAATTGCTGCAAAGTGGCTCCACATCTCGACGCGATCGAGACCCTTTCCCAGGTAGCGGTGCCAATGCAAAGCCTCATCGATCGCACTGTAAAAGAACGAGAGAGCAATTAAGGAGAGAGCAGGCACCTTAAAAATCTCGCCGTGTTCCCAGCAGAGGCAAAGCGCCATCACTGAGCTGACCGCCGTGATCATAATCATCTGGTGCACGTGTCCTTCGCCCGACTTCAAATCCTGCTTATAGGCCGTTCGATGACCGATATCATCAAAGGCCAGAGCGAAGACGAAGAGCGCGACGCCGCCGGGAATGAACCAAACATAACCTGGGTAATGCACGCCGTTGAAGTAACCGAAAGCCAAAAAGGTGCTCACCCCGATAAGCAGTGATGCCAGGGTTGATATCCAGCAGGTATAGCGAATCCAGTCCTCGCGTTCGAAGCTCTTTATCTGGCGGACGTAGGTGAGAGTCTCTTGAAACCAGGGCAGACTTGGCTGAGATAGACTTGGGTTCATCTTCTTTCCCCCGAAAAAGTTAACTGAGTCCGCTTCGTACGCAGGCGATAAGGTAGGGTCTGGAGGACGCGCCCAATGCCACGGAAGGCGAGAGCGATCTTCTTCGGCAGCGGCAACCAGGTCCGTCGATCCCAAGCTTGACCACCGCGAGCGCGAATCTCATCGCCAATGCCTGAATAAACCTCGCGAGCGACAGCGACGGCGAGGGCACAGCGAATCGGTAAAAATTTTAGGCCCTCGTCGCCCGATCGATAGAGCCGATCCGCAGCATCCAGGGTTTTCGCAACCACGCGCACTAGCTCTGGCCGCTTCGCAGGATTCAGCAGGCTCTCCCCGAGCTCAAATCCGGCTTCCTGCAAATAGACGCGTGGCAAATAGATGCGTCCCATGGCCTCGTCTGTATTGATATCCCGGCAGATATTAGTGAGCTGCATAGCCAGGCCGAGATCTGTTGCATGCCGATAGGCCTGCTCCGAACTCACTTCCATCAAGTAGCTCATCATGAGGCCGACGACACCTGCCACGCGGTAGCAGTAGAGGTAAAGCTGTTCCTCCGTCTCATAGGAGACGCCCCCGAGATCCATAGCCATGCCTTCCATGAGTTCACGCGCGTAGTCCTCTGGAAATGGAACTTCACGCCTCACGGCTCTAAAAGCGGCCATGGCAGCTGGTAAATCCTGGGGTGGAGGCTGGGCGAAACTTTGTTCAGCGAGAGTATCGAGCAATCGGCGCCGCGCTTCTGCCGATATGCCAGCGCCCCCCTCGTCGACTTCATTGTCTACATAGCGGCACCAGGCATAGAGCATGACAACTCTATCCCGGATGCGTCGCTTAAAAATCCGCGAAGCGAAACTGAAGCTGAGCGAACCCTTAGCCATGGACTCATAGCTAAAGGCCACGAGTTCGGCCTCGCTCCTATTTTTGGCTAGCGAGCTCATGGAGCTACCCTTGCCGCCTCAGGGTTTCGCGCAAAGTCGCTTTCAATCACCGACCAAGTGGCTTTGGCCGAACCTACTACTCCAGGTATCCCTGCTCCTGGATGGGTGCCGGCTCCGACGAAGTAGAGATTTTTGAGGTAGCTGTCGCGATTGTGGACGCGAAAGTAAGCGCTCTGTCTCAGAGTCGGAGTCAAGGAAAAGGCCGAGCCATGCAGCGCGTTCAGTTCCGTTTCAAAATCCTGAGGTGTGAACCAATGTTTGACCTTAATCGATTCGACTAGCCCAGGCATGTAGTGGCGATCGAGGTACTGCAGTATCTTCTCGCAGAAGATAGGAGCCTCTTTTTTCCAGTCGACGTTCGAAAGCTTGAGATTAGGCACTGGAGCTAGAGCGTAGTAGCTGTAGTGTCCAGGAGGGGCTAGCGAGGAATCCGTTTCAGAAGGGGCATGTAGATAAAGGGAGAAGTCATCCGCTAGCTTTCCCGTCTTAAAGATATCGTCGAGCAGTCCGCGGTATCGCTGGCCGAACATGATGTTGTGGTGGGTGAGGTTTGGAAAACGCTTGTTGCCGCCGAAGTAGACCACAAAGAGCGACATCGAAAAATCTTTTTTCCGCATCTGGGCAGCCTTGCTCTGCGAGCGGGGCTCATTCTGCAAGAGTTGCTGATAGGTGTGGTAGATATCGGCGTTGCTGACCACCAGATCCGCTTTTATCGTCTGGTCTCCGCCTTCCACTTGAATGCCGACCACGCGCTTGCCTTCCGTGACGATGCGTTCGACTCCGCTGCTGAGATGCGTGATCCCGCCCAAATCCTCGAAGAGTTTCACCAGTGCGGCGATAAGAGCTGCGGTTCCCCCCTTAGGAAAGTGGACACCGAACTTCTTCTCCAGAGGATGGATGAGACTATAGATTGAGGAGATTTCAAAGGGGTTGCCACCGATCAAGAGACTATTGAAACTCAGTGCCTGCCGCGTTCGCTCGTCTTTCACGTAGCGGCTGATCGTCTGATACACCGGTCGATGAGCGCCGAGCTTGAGCAGCTGGGGCGAAACCTTAACCATGTCCCAGAAGCGAAGGAACGGCACCTGACCGAGGCGAACGTAGCCTTCCTCATAGACCTCTTCTGCATAGCGCAGAAATTCCTTATAACCGGCCGCATCGCCTGGATGCCGCTTCTCCATCTGCTCTAGAAGATTTTTCTCATCGTTATCATAATTGAAAGTATCGCCGTCTTCCCAGAAGAGCCGGTAGAAGGGATGAATTTCGATGAGTTCTATATAGTCCGACATACGCTTGCCAGCGAGAGCAAAGAGTTCTTCGAGGCACTGTGGGACGGTCACGACTGTGGGACCCGCATCGAAACGATAGCCATCGATATCGTAGACGTAGGCACGGCCTCCCGGCTTATCGCGCTTCTCGAAAAGCTGTGTAGCAAAGCCGCCTGCCTGGAGCCGAATGGCAGCTGCTAAGCCGCCGAAGCCTGAACCGATGACTATAGCCTTGGGTTTAGACATAGGCTTTCCTAATCCTTTCTTTGAGTCGCTGCAGAGCTTCTAGATCCGCCGCATCGACTTTTGCGCTGCTGCTAAAATCCTGCCAAGCTTTGGCAAAGCTCTTATCGACCCAGTGTTTAGCTCTTTCAAGAAATCCGTGACCGTGGAACCAATTTTCTAATTCATCGCTAGACGGAAGTTTATCTACTGCTGCGAGCACTCTTTTAAATGCGTCTGGACCGTATTCATGCAAGATGAAAGCCCAGATGAAGGAGGGCTTGCGAGCGAGCAGATCCTCCCATTTCTTCTCCGGATCGAAATCATCCCCGATGTTGCCTAGGTCGTTTAATCGCTGGAGGTATGCGCCTAGCTCATAGCCAAAGGCTTCGACCAGACGGAGACGCTCTGAGTCCGCACGTCCCACCAAGGCTCCCAGCAAGAGGGCTAGCATGACGATAGACCCTGTTTTGAAACGACAGCACTCATGGCAGAGGGCTTCGATGTCTTCGAGGGGAACTTGATCGACCTTAACGCAGAGATCCATGATCTGCCCGTAGTGGGCGAGCTCGACGGTTTTGGTATAGGTCGCGTAGAGCAGGGTGTGTTCGGCCCCGCTGAGCTCGAGACCCCCTAGCAAACGCAGCGCGTAGAAATAAAGCCAGTTGCCAATCCCGATCGCATGCGGTGCTCCGAGTATACGGTGGAGAGCTTCGCCCTTGCGCCTAACCTGGCTCCCGTCCTGCACATCGTCGACAATCAGCGATCCGAGATGGAGGTATTCTATCGAATTTGCACAGAGAGCGAGGTTGGCTTTGTCGCTGAGACTCTGCTCGCCGCCGCCGGCGAGACGGTAGCCGACCTCGACCAGATCAGAGCGAAAGCGGTGGCTGGGGCGATTCTTCAGCTCCAGCATCGGTTCGACCAGAAATTGTTGAAGAATTCTTTTCACTTCTGAGGGCAGTGCGTATTCATCGTGCAGGTGGCCCAAAGCAGTGACGGAGAGCGGAGAAGACCCAGCAGACGCCGACCATTGTCCTGGGCTGAGCCCATAGCTGCGCTGTTTGATCATGCCGCTAGTGATGGGACTAGGGCGTTCCATAGTTCTCTCCGACCTTATGAAAGAAATGATAGATCCCTTGTTTGACAGGGACCGGAGGCTTACCTGAAAGAATGCGCAGCTTGTCGCGAGCTAGAGTTTGACCAGCGTAGAAGCGCGCGACCAGATCTTCGTGATGCCCGTAAAATTTTTCGAGCACTTTGTAGCGATCGCCATCACTGGCTGCGAAAAAGAGCATATTGTTCAAGCGGCGAAAGAATTCCAACTCTTTCCAGCGCTCATCGCTCAGAGCTCGCAAGCCTCTTCGCAGTTCTTCAACGTCCCAGCGACTCTGCGTCGCCAGCCATTCAGCAACGTGCACCGCTTCATAAATCGAATAGCCGGTGGTTGGATGGTAGAAGCGTCCTCGAACGCCTAGTTCGGGAAGCTGCGAAAAATCTCTCGCTTCTTCGCCGTAGCAAGGGAGCGGTAGGGATCCAAATTCTTCACCCTCGATGCTGAGTGGACCCCAGTTTTGCTCTTTTGCGTAATGGAGTATCTCGGCTCGATAAAGTTCTCGATCGACTTCAGAGCCGCGGCTGTAGTGGGTATCCTCGACGAGGAGGCTGTGATCCGACCAGGGCAGCACGTACATAAAGCGAAAGCCATCGTCCTGCGGCAGGCAAGCATCCATAACAATAGGGCGGGTAACGCCGTGTTTGCGCTCCGTCTTGAGCTGAAGCCCGAGAAACTTCTGGTAACCCGAAACTAAGTTTTGAGGTGAATCGTGCCAGCCTCTCCCATCGATTACGGCTTGGGCTCGCAGACGTGAGCCATCTTCGAGGACAATTTCAGTAGGAGAAATTTGGCTTACCTTGACCCCAGGCCGATAGGCTTCACCCAGAAGTTCTTGTAGAACACCGACAAATTGTCGGTATCGAATGCTGACATAGGGACTGTTGATAGTGCGTTGAAACTGGGGGAACTGAACTGAGTAGCTATCCCAGTATGCTGTGAGAAAAGGGGCAATCCAGGAATCTCGGGGCGAGCGAAAAACACCCGTTCGGGACTTATCAAAATTGAGGACCTGAAACGACCATGTCTGGTCCCAATCGTCACCGCGTCCGGCATCGATCAAAAGGAAGCGGGTTTCTGGTCTTTCTAGGCGAAGCAAAGTCGCTGCGAGACCGCTTGCAAGCCCGCCACCGACAAAGATCAGCTCATAATCAAAGGCCTGCAATTTGCCTCCTTCTGGCGCATTCTCGGTTCAACGCCTAGACTGCGTATAGCTGCGCATCTCGACCCTTTGTCTTCCCATAAAATGCGTCCCGAAAGCTATCAGGCTTTTGAAAATCTTTCTTTGACTGCTAACCCGTATACGAATTGTCTGCAGCCTTTCGGACTGGGAAAAATGCGTCGAGTAGCGAAAAAAAAGGCCCGGTCATGACCCGGGCCTCGCTCAGCTGATTTTATCGACCAAAGAAAATGAGAATATTTTCAGCGTATACTCGCCGTACCATTGAAGTAAGCCTGGTATATAGGCCATGAGAAATCAGCAATTTGGCGACCTAAAACCAGACCAGCTTCGTTGTCGCTGCGAATGTGATAGCCGCCCCAGAGTCGAGAGACCGCTGCCATTTCCGCTGTCGCTGAGAAGGTCGGCAACTGCAAGCGAACTTCTTTCGATTCTCCAAGATCTTTTGCAGCCTTACCCTCACGAGCCTGCATTGCGGCAGCCGAAAAGCTGCTTTCTGTGAGTTCGCCTGCCTGGCGAATGGCGATCACACCGAACTTATCCGAACCCGTAAAGAGTTCGAGGATGCGGCCCGCCCCTGCACTGGCCGTAGCATGTCCTGAAACGTAGCCTGGGAATGGAGGTGTCACGAATGAGTCGGGAGAATATGGATGCCATTTGTCGGCAGAAATCTTCCTGACGCCTTTGCCTGGACCGGCCCAGCCGAGAACTTCTTTTTTGGGAAAATGCAGCCTCACATACCAGTAAGGTCGGGAGGTATCATAGTAGCGTTTGGCATCCCAAGAGGCGACGAAGGTATCGTGAACGACGTTGGCTACAACGAAAAACATTTTAATATCGCGATCGAGCTTGTTTTGATCGCGTCGTGAAACATCTTGCGCGAGGACGTGCCTGCTTGTTTAGAGAAAGTATGTTGTGAAGTTTACTCGGGAGACAGAAAGCATGTCAAACCAAACTCGTCGAGCGGGACTAGGACGAGGCGAAAGCAGCCATTAGAGGCCGCTTTAGTGAAGACCGAGAGGGGGAGGTGAGCACGTCACGGCTGAAACATATAATCCGTGCTCATCGCAAAAACAGCCATGTCGCTGGTTATTTTCTTATTTTCGTCGCCATCAAGATAGGTTTTGTAAGCACCCTGCGCGTCTAGATGCACGAGGTACCAGGATGTCGCAAAACGCGCGATGTTCTCGTGCTGATCGAGGGGCCCTGTTTGAGTCACATCAAGGTGAGTCATCCCATTAAAACTAGCGATACCTTTGCTGGCACCAGTACTCATGTTGGTGTAGGCATTGCGAATATTGATAGGACTTGCGATGGTGTCAGCTGTACCGGTGATCAACATCATCGGCACCTTAGCTGTCGGCAACTGAGGTTGGAAAGCGCAAATGGGAACCGCCGCCTGCACTCCTTCAGCGCCGAGTTGGTTGACGGCGACGATAGTTCCAGCGCCACCCATAGAAAACCCCATGATGCCGAGCTTGTCCGCTTTCAGGCGATTATTGATAGGGCTCCCGGTCCGCAGATTTTCCGCCTTGAGAACGACTAACGAAGCCTTGTGTCCCGTCGCCCAGATGTTGGGATCGAGCGAGCGGTTATTGGTCGGTGTGAATGCGAGCACGATAAAACCGTGGCTAGCGAGATGCTGACCTAACCAGGCCATATCTTCTTTAGTATTGGTGAAGCCACCGCTCAAGGAAGTTCCTGGCAAGGTCATCGTCATCGGCGCATCAGAAGGATAATAAACCCTAGCTGATTGATAGCCGGCGTCGATGAGAAAATTATCTGAGTAGCTCTGGACCTGGTAGGGTCCAGGTTTCCCTGGGTCTTTGAGATTAACAGAGGAAGGTGCTTTTGAAGCATCGACGCTTCCTGAACTTGTAGGACCCGAGCTAGGCGTCGACGAGCCGGGCGTCTGCTCCTGCTTTTGATCTTCCTGCTCCTGAGCCCTTGCTTCGTCTTTTTTGGTATCTGAACTGAAATCCGAGCCTGTTCCACAGCCAGTTACGAGACTGCTGGAGAGTAAGCATGCAAACATTAGCCTGAGTTTGAAGGGAGTCTGCAACATCTTGAATCTCTAAGCGAGTTGTGAATTTCTTGCTTATCGGACAATGCGAGGAAATTCTTGAGGGAACTGCGTTAGTAGGCGGGATAAAAAAGGAAAAACGCTTGGCTAGAGGAAAGCCCAAGCGCTTAATTTGTTAGAAAAGATATCTTAGCCTACTTTAGCTTTCGAATGGTTCTTGCCGTTCATAACCTCATAATCTTTCCTGCAAGTTTCAACTGCATTCCCAAACTTCTCGAGAATTGCAGTGCTTTTCCGAATGTCAGAGATCGAGACATCCGTTGGCAGATGCTTGCTAAGACTGGCTTCGAATTTGACGATTTCCTGGACCTTTTGCTTACCCGCTGGGGTAAGATTTAGAATCGAATGGCTATTTTTATTGGCGAGAGAAACTAACCCACTCTTCACGAGCTCTGAGATAATAACTCTCCACTTATCGGCATTGCCTCTATCGGGGAATTTTTCGGCCAATTCTGCAAGAGTAGCATCGGCCTTTTGCCCCAAAAAGCAGATGATAGAGCGTTTCGGCCCCGAATTATTTCCCATTTGATAGACCTCATCTGCCAGCTGACAAAGATCAAAATAGGATTTGATAGTTTGATTGATGAAGCCTTCGATCGGATTTAGAGTTTTCATGGAAACCCTCCCTCTTCCTGGCTTATCGACCGAAAGCAGTCCCATCCTTTAATTTTTTTTTGGAGTATTTTTTTTGGTAAATTTTTACGGTGGTTTAGACAGGCGCGTCGAGACCCAATGTATTCCCTCATAAAAAGACGGAGTAAAAAAAGCAATTGGTTGCAAGGCAGCTATCTTCTATTCTAAGGCCCGACAGTGTAAACCCGCGGAGGCTCGGCCCATGACTGAATTATTCTCCCATCTTACTATTCGCGATGTCAGCTTTCGTAATCGTATCTTCGTCTCGCCGATGTGTCAGTATTCTAGCCAGGATGGACTTCCCAACAACTGGCATCTGGTCCATCTCGGTAGCCGTGCAGTAGGTGGAGCTGGTCTCGTCATGGTCGAAGCGAGTGCCGTCTCGCCCGAAGGCCGCATTACACCCGCCGACACCGGTATATGGAACGACGAGCAAGCTGAGGCTTTCCTTCCCATAACAGGTTTCATAAGAGAACAGGGCTCAGTCGCCGCAATTCAGCTAGCCCATGCAGGTCGCAAAGCCGGTAGCAGTCTACCTTGGACGGGTGGAAGGCCGCTCTCAGCGAAAGAGGGAGGTTGGACTCCAATCGGCCCAAGTCCTCTCCCATTCAATCAGGACTTTACACCTCCAAAAGAAATGAATGCAGCCGATATCGAGCAGCTGATCCGAAATTTTCAGGACGCTGCACAGCGCAGTCATCATGCTGGTTTCGACGTCATCGAGCTGCATATGGCGCACGGCTATCTCCTTCACGAATTCCTTTCACCCCTCAGCAACCAGCGGAAAGATGGCTACGGCGGAGATTTCGAAGGACGCATTCGCCTACCCCTAGAAATTGTTCAGGCTGTTCGCGAAGTCTGGCCACACGGGAAACCGCTGTTTGTACGCATTTCTGCGACCGATTGGCTAGATGATGCATGGGACATTGAGCAAAGCGTCGAACTGGCTCTGCGCATGAAGGAAATGGGTGTGGATTTGATCGATTGTTCAAGCGGTGGAAATTCTCCCCACGCTCGGATACCAGTCGGCCCCGGCTTTCAGGTAGTCTTTGCCGAAACTCTGCGAAAAAAAGCCAAGATTGCGACAGGAGCCGTCGGTTTGATCGTCAATCCAAAGCAAGCCCAGGATATTATATCCCACGGTCAGGCAGATGCTGTCTTTATTGCTAGAGAGATGCTGCGTAATCCTTACTGGCCACTCCATGCTGCCCATGCTCTACATGCAAAAACAGCCTGGCCAAAGCAGTACGAACGAGCCAAACCGCTTGATGCCGAATAATAAGTTCCTATTCTGACTTCTTGTCGACAAGCACCTGATAGCCTGCTTTGCAGCTAGGGCACATGCCATAAATAGGGGGTAGGACGTCTTCGAACTGGACCTTAAACTTTTTGTGGCATTGCGGACAGTCTGCTTCACCCTCGAGACTCTTGATCATGCGGCGACTTTTGAAGAAAACCAGTATCCCCATAATGGGGCCGAAGAATAGACCCAGAGGTGTGACGACGAGATGAACGACAGGCACCGGAAGGCAAATAAGTGCTACAGCCCAGAGTCCTAACCAGGCTTTTGTTGCCTTAAAAAGCATTGTCTTCATTCCAGGCAAATGGACTTGGCCAGGTAAATTTTGGGTGGTTCCGCCGAATTTTATGGCAAGGGAGGCTGCTGCTGTCATAGGTGAAACTCCAGGCTGGAAGCTGAGAGAATTCTATCTCACCTAACCGCTATACCAAGCTTAAATGTCTGTCTCAATGGGAGATAGGCCTCTTCTCTGCTCAAGCTGCTTTTTCTACCCAGTCGATTTCAAGCATGTCTGCAGCGAGGCCGATAAGGTCTCGTGATTCGCCCCCGCTTAGTTTTTTGCACAGCGATTCGTATTCGAAAAAGCAGACCTTGGCTAACTTGTAATGATGGCAGCGATAGAGCCAGCGAGCTAGATAGAGCCAAATGAGTAGCTCATGCTCGACCTTAGCCAATAATTTTATTTTTGGAAAAATCTTTTTAATATCCTCTAGGCGCCTGGGAAAAGGGAGCTGGCTGTCATAGGCCATCTCGAGGCTTTGCGCGATGCTGAAGAGGACCGCGTTTCCACCCTGATAGAGTTTCTTTAAGGAACTGCTTGAAGAGACTTTCATCACTTTTTGTGACCAAAGAGTTTTCGGATGACAGCCCGCATAGAGAAAGAGCTCCAGCTGATAATTCTTCTCATGCAGGGGCTGGCCCTTCTTGGTTAGAGCCACCATTGAACTCAGATCTTGGGTTTTCCTGACTTCGAGACAGGTCTTCTCCCAGAGGAGTGCTGCCTGCAGCATAGGAGATTGCAGATTTTCGTTGATACCGTCAGCACCCTGAAGCCTTTGCAGGCGGACTAATTGAAACTGAATTTCCTCGCGCAGGGCTGCATTTTCAGCAAGTGATAGAGCTTTTTGAAAGAAGATTTTCGCGGTCTCGCCCTGTCCCATCCGCAAGGTGTTGAGCCCCATATCCAGCTGCTGCCGTGCTTCCAATTCAGCCGGTAGGTCAGCAGCGTAGTTGCCTATTTCTAGTTCCCAAAGGGCGAGCCAGGGCTCCCCTTGGCTCGCAGAGAGAGCGCTGAGTGCAGCATGCAACTCGGTATAGAGAAAGGAGCTTGGGCTGTGTCTCGGACGAACGCCAGCGACTTTCAGAATCGATCGAGCCAGAGTCGAGAGATCTTGGACCTGTTTTTTGCTCAAGCCACCGAAGATATCTTGATGCCTAAGGGATTCAATAATGAGGATGAAGCAGCTAAGAAGCTGGGTCGCATCGGTATTCTCCTGAAGGATCTGAATGCGCTTCAATATATAAACGAGCAGCTGATCTTCATCTGAAGCAGTCAAGACCTGCACAAGTTCCTGGCGCAAGAGAATCTTCGTCTCTTCTATGTTCGCGCGGCGCCAAACATCTTTGCTTCGCTGGCTCATCTGCTACGTCCTTCTCTCAGGCTTTCAATAGCTCTTCCTCTTCGGTAAGAAAGTAGCAAAAGCTTAAGGACTTTTTTCCGACTTCCGCTTATAATCCTGTAATTATTTGATTATTTGAAGTATTGAATTATTTTTCCAGGCGCTGCAGATAAGCTGGATCCTGGATGTCGGCATAGAAGCTGCCGATATCGGTCTTTCTCTGTCTCCAGCTCTGGACCTCTAGCATCGGGCGCCCCTCGTAGTCAGTCGCTGGTCGTCCTAGACAAAGGAGGCCCATAGGTTCCCAGCTGGACGGGGCCCCCAGACTTCTAGCCAATCCCGGCAGATCGAGTATGGTCACCCAACCTGCTCCAAAGCCTTCGGCCGTCAGCGCTAGCCAGAGGTTTTGCATGGCACAGGCGCAACTCCATTCGAGGGCTCGGCGTTGACCTATGATTCCGATAGTGTATTCAGATTCGGAGGGATAAGCACAGAAAAAGGCGAGCAGCGTCGGCGCTTCAGAGATAGCCTCAAGCTTGAGATTTTTGTGAAGGGCAAGGCGCTCTTTATCGTCGATCGAGTCTTCGGCCGCTTCGCGTTTTAAACTGAAGCTCGCGAGGAGCAGCTGGCGATCTGTGGAACTGATATCGAGAAAACGCCAAGGTTGGGAGAGACCAACAGAGGGAGCAGCCAAGGCTGCCTCCAGAGCTTTTTGGAGCACGGCCGCTGGAACTTTTTCACTCGTAAAATGCCGCGTATCACGACGTCGAACGATTGCTTCGTAGAGATCCATGCGCCACTCGAAAAAAAAGGCTGCCGTAGCAGCCTATACTAAAAACTCGAGACTATTTTAGCCGCTGTAGGTCTTTGATGATCCGAGCTTTTACTGCATCGCTTACTTGCTCAGGAGCATAAGAAGGTGGCATTTGCAGCTCTTCAGGTGCCTTGGGGTCGAGACGCTTAATGATTTCAGCTGCTTCGTCCGCTATAGAAGCGGAATCTGTGAACTGAGCATGGCATGCCGCGCAAACTTCGGTGAATACTTTATTAGTCTCAGCCGAGAGTTTTACCTGAGCGAAAGCTGGCAGACTGCTCATCACAGAGCCAAGAGTCAGAAGCAGGGGAACCATTTTCTTAGTGTGCATCGCGTAGGACCTCCAGTGTTAGGTCTCATGCGTATTCCACAGCTGCATCCAGGATTCAAGTTCAATTCTTATGCAGGACAGCTTGGGTCAGCAGTAGAGGCATGCTCGCGCTCACATCGCAAAGATGCGAAAGTCTCTATCGATTTCGGCGCCACCCACCCGCGGGCTGTTCCAACGGAGGCTCAGGATGTTGATGCCGGCACTGGGGTCGAAAATGAAATCGGCAAATCCATTGCTTACGGAGGCTTCAGAGACTTTGCTGCCGTTTAGAAGCAACTCTACTTTCGAGTCTGCTTGGAGAGCTTCACCGACTTCCACGCGTAACTGCGTCCGCTTGCCCATAAAAACACCGCCATTTGTGCGGCCATCGAGTATCAGTCGATAGTAACCGACGACCTGCCCCCAGGCCACGATATCCTGGGAGATAGGCCAAAATCGGATATCATAAAGATTTTCAGGCTTATCACGAAACGGCGTTTCTGGATCGAGACCGATCGATTCCGCCCAGAGTCTGATGACTTCGTTATTACTGAGGTGAGGGTTGCCGGCTCGCGTATCACCGCTGGCGACGGTCGGCTCAAAGGGCATCCAGATAAAATCCGGATGGTCGTTGCGTGAACTGCCTTGCCATTCCCCACCGACCAATCTCTGGGACTGGTCTAGTTCTAGAATATAGGAATAAGTTTTCGAGCTAAGTTCAGGCGGGATAGTACCCGAGCCGTTGAGATCTGAGCGCGACTCACGGTAATTGAGAGTCATGCTCACCTTGATGAGACTGGCTGCGCCCGGATTAAAAATCCAGCTCTTGCCACCCAGACCCATCTCGCTCATCGCCTGGGCAGGTGTCAGGGGGCCCGAAGTCGTGTAGCTGTAGCTATAAATCGGATAGTTCCAAACTTCATTGTAAGCAGCGAAATCAAACACCAACGGCTGCTTCATGCGGCCGAGAAAATTGACGATACCTGCGTGAAAACTAGCGGGATTGGCATCGTTGCAGCTATCCATCCGAGTCGGCTCTGAGCGAGGATAAGGCTCTTGACCCAGTTCAGTGAAGGTCTTCTCGCAGCGCTCTCCGGCGATAAACTTAGCTTTCGCATTCATATTCATTTCAGTGAGTAAAGCTCTGATGTCGCCGGGACTGAACACCGTGCAGGGCTTTCCCTTATCGTTAGGATCGCAAGCCTTTGGGCGGTTCACTGCTAATCTCGGATTCTGAAATCGGATAGTCGAAGCCGAGTTCCCATCGCAGTGCCCAGCCCAGGAGACGCTTCCCCCGTGATGGCTCGCCTCCCAGAGGGCAGCCTTCGCTTCGCCGTTATAGAAAGCTTGATCATAGCGCTGTAGAGCACCAGCCATGTTGGTGCCGCCCTTGCTCTGCGGATACCAGGAGTCCAGGTAGGGCTTGCGCTCTGGTATCGCTGAACCGGAGGACAAAGCTTCCAAATCAGACCATTTTATCGAGTACTCATCGCGTCCGAAGACTCGATAATAGAAATCGCGCACATCATCGAGCTGAACGGAATCACTGGAGTAGAGGACCTGTTTCACACCTTCTCGCGGCGATTCTGCAGCGAGGCGCAGGGGAGCGGGGCTACAAGCGCCTAAGAACGCCGAAGCTGCGAAGATATCTTGGGCTAGGGACCGCAAAGCTTTCATTGAGGCGGCTTCCTTCACATCGCGTAGTAGCGAAAGTCCTTATTTATCTCGGCATTTGGGACTGTTTGTGAAGTCCAGCGGAGACCGATAATATTGATGCCAGGCTTGGAATCGAACTGCACGTCAACGCTACTATTTGATACGAAGGACTTGCCCACACTGCTGCCATTAACCAGAACTTCCACCTGTGCCTGGGCTTTTAAAGGAGTGTCTACTTCGACGCGAAGGTAGGTCTTTTTACCGAGAAAAGTAGCTCCCGTTCTTCGGCCATCGAGAACCAATTGATAGTAGCCTGGCGCGAATCCCCAACTCCTGACATCGTCAGAAGTAGGAAAGAAGCGAACATCGTAAGGATTGTCGGGCTTGTCACGAAATGGTGAACTGGGGTCCAAACCCACCGATTCAGCCCACATTTTGGTGACCTCATCGATGTTTATATGTGGGTTTGCTTCGTTGCTCGTAGTTGAGGGCTCAAAGGGCATCCATAAAAAGTCAGGGTGGTCCAGACGGGAAGCAGCGGACCATTCACCGCCGACGATCTGCCCTTGCTTATTAACTTCCAGAACGTAGGAGTAAGTCTTTTCACTCAGACTGGCGGGCACAGTGCCGGCTCCAACCAAGTCCCGACGCGAAGTCCGAAACCCGATGGTCATGGTAACGTAGTACCAACGCACCACATCTGGATTAAAGACCCATTCATTACCCCTATAGCCGGCCGCGTCCAGAGCCGCGCTAGCGGAGGACAGCTGCGTGGCCGTGTAACTGTAGTTGTAGATGGGATAATTCCACACTTCTTCGTCATGGCTTTCGTCGAAGACGAGAGGTTGCTTCATTCGGCCGAGGAAATTCACAAGGCCGACGTGAAAGCTGGCAGGATTAACGTCATCACAGGAATCCATCTGCTTTAGATTCGATCGCGGGTTGGGTCTTTGACTCAGTTGCTCGCTGGTCAATCGGCAGCGGTCTCCGGCAATAAACTTAGCTTTTGCCCGCATACTTATCTCGCTGAGCAGGGCACGGATATCGTTCGGTGAAAATACGGTGCAGCCCGAGCTACCTGGATTGCATCCGCTCGGGCGAGCAACCGATCTTTGGGGATTTATATAGCGAATCGAAGCCGCAGAGGTACCGTCGCAGTGCCCGAACCAAGGCAGCGCGTTGATCGCTCCGTGCTCATTAACTTCCCAGCTTGCGGCCCTCGATTGACCGTTGTAAAAAGCCTGGTCGTAGCGGGAGAGAGCACCGCCGACATTGGTGCCACCTTCGGTATTAGGATACCAAGAATCCAGATAGGGTTTCCGTTCTGGGATCCCGGAACCGCTGCGGAAATTATCGAGTTCGCTCCACTGTGTGGTGTACTGATCCCGTCCGAAGACATTGTAATAGAAAGCCCGGATGTCATCCAATTTGGCTTTGTCCGCAGCATACTGATATTCAGCCTGCAAGGCCTCATCTGTAAATGCCCGGGCTGGAACTCCTTTAGGAGCCGGCTGGCAACTCAGATGTGGTCCGAGACTCAGAGCGAACAGGATAGCCTTAGATTTGCTTAAAGGCGATATCATCATGCTACCTTTCGGGCACAGCGCTTCCTACATTGCATAAAAGCGAAAATCACGATTGAGCTCTGCACCATCTACCTTTGCCGAGTTCCAGCGCAGATTGATGATATTGATGCCAGCTTGGGGATCGAAAAGTACATCGAGCCTACCGTTTTTGGGAGCAGCCGTGCTTATCGCCTGCCCGTTCACCAGAATATCGACTGAAGCTTCGGTCTTGAGTGGATCTGAGACTTCGATGCGGAGGTGCGTTTTCTTACCGAGAAACGCTGAGCCGCTGCGTCGCCCATCGAGTATGAGGTGGTAGTATCCAGCGGCTTCCCCCCATTCTAGGTCGGTATTGCTGGGAAAAAAGCGCACATCGTAGGTATTGTTGGGTTTGTCATGGAAAGGGTCGTTCGGATTAAAACCAACTGATTCAGCCCAAATTTTAGTGACTTCCTGGTTCGAAAGAAAAGGATTGCCGCCCCCCTTATCACCGGTCGGTGTATCAGGTTGAAAAGGCATCCAAATGAAGTCAGGGTGATCGCTGCGTGAAGCGCCGACCCATTCGCCTCCAAGTATCTGACCCCGATCATCGAGTTCGAGTATATAGGTGTAGACCTTTGCATCAAGGGTAGGAGGTATAGTTCCCGCGCCGTTGAAGTCGAAGGTTGAGGTTCGATAGTAGACGGTCATGGTCACGCGCTGCCAAGAGACCGCTTTCGGGTTGAAGACCCATTTGTCGACAGCTAGGCCCAGCTCGGTGATGGCTTGGGCTTCGTTGAGAGGACCACCTGTTTCAAAGCTATAAGCGTGTATGGGGTAATTCCAGACTTCTTCATCCTGATTGTAGTCGAAGATAAGGGGCTGTTTCATCCGACCAATAAAGTTCACTAGCGCCGTGTGGAAGCTACCTGGATTCACATCTTCGCAGGCATCCATCGTGAGGGGATTGCTTCGAACCAGAGGCCGACTATCGATCTGTGCACGAGTCAGGCGGCAGCGTTCTCCTGATATGAACTTAGCCATGGCGTTCATATTCACTTCAGAGAGGAGAGCTCGAACGTCGGCTGGGGTAAATTCAACGCAACCGTTGGTGCCGGGAGTGCATTCCGCGGGTCGGTAGACTGAGCGCTGAGGATTTTGGTAGCGTATCGATGCCGCAGATGTGCCGTTGCAGTGACCATACCAACTCACAGTAGTATTGCCGTGCTGCTCTGCTTCCCACTTAGCAGCCTTAGGCTCACTATTGTAGAAGGCGCGATCGTAGACCTTAAGCGCGCTGTTAACGTCAGTGCCTCCGCTAGCCTCGGGATACCATGAGTCCAAGTAAGGAAGGCGTTCGGATGTTGCCGATCCGCTGCGATAGCGTTCGCTCTCGGCCCAGGCCGTTGAATACTCATCCCGACCGAAAGTCCGAGCATAGAAATCTCGCACGTCATCGAATTCAACTTGGTCGCTTGCATAGAGGCCTTTTTCTGGGCCTGCAGGCAGTGCTCTTGCAACCGACTCCGCCCGCTCGCAGGTAAAAGCTGTGGCTAAAAGCCCTGGTATTAGTAAACCGAGGGTCACTCCGAAGCGTCTTGAGTATTGAAAAGCCATGAGTCTTTACTCGCTTTGCCGTGTAACTCGCATTTCGATAAGGTAATTATAGCGAAATTAACTGTCCGCGAATACAGCCCCAGCCCAGCTCCCAGCCTTGTGAGCTTTTTGCTGCTTTCTTGTCAAAGAGACAAACGCCAGATTTTTTTGGCAGGACCAGGTCCCTAATTTTTTACTAGAGAGTTCCGAAGGGCTAGAGCCAGAAGGAGGGTTTATGGGATTAGAGCTTAATATTCAGGCCGCTGGAACAGTTCTCGTCATCGACGATGATGCTGACACGAGCGAATTGATCAAGCGAACTCTCGAGGCTCATACGCAGTTTCGGGTAGTGACGGCCGCAAGTGGGGCCGAAGGCCTTAGGTTGATAGAAAAAGAAAAGTTTGATGTCGTTATTCTCGACTACGTGATGCCCGCGATGGATGGCGCCGAATGCTTTCGCAGCATCAAGGAGCGAATCCCCCACGTTCCCGTCATTTTCTTGACAGGTTTTCCCGAGGAAGATCGGGAAAAGAAGCAGCTTGCGTTTGGGGCCTTTGATTTTATTACCAAGCCTATTGCTGCAAAAGACTTGGTCTTGCTCATCACCGACGCCCACCGCACCTGCGTACTTATCCAGACCCTTTTGAAGAAGCGCGCCTAGCTAGACGAGGCTCGCTTGACCAAGCCCTCGGTAAGGAGTCGTTGCGTAAGAGTTTTCGCAGAAGCGACTGCTCCATTCATATATCCACCATAATCGACGCTGGCGTATTCGCCGATAAAGTGCAGCTTATCGTTTAATTCTGATTCCTCTGCTGCACCTATCAGTTCCGTGTATTGACCTGGCTTTGGGCAGACGTAGCTACCCTGTGCCCAGGGTGAACTCGGCCAGTGCTGAAGCAATTTTTTTCCATCAAATTTTGCGCCGATCTGCGGCATCATCTTTTCGAGATCACTGAGCACTCCTGCAAGCTTGCCGGCACCTATTTCGCTGCCGCGACGACCACCGAGGAAGTTGGTGAGGATGCCAGACTTTCCAGCTTGAACTCGACTGCTATCCCAGAAAGCTTGGCTGTCGAGATCAGTAAAGATCGAACCGCTATTGGCTGGAAAAGCCTTGCTGCCCAGCTGCCAATGCCTCTCGCTAAAGCCCAGCATCAACTTGCTATTACTTCCAAAGCCGAGTTCACTGATCAGACGCTTTTTCACGGGTGAGAGATCGAGGTTCTTCAACCCATCGATGCCCTTTAGGATGGGCAGCGGGAGGGCTAATATGTTCCGCTCGCTCGCGAACTCCACCGTTTTCCCCGCGACTTCGAAACTAAGGCGGAGTCCTCCAGCGGCAGCTTTCACAGCGACGAGCTTATACTGATAATTTACTTCCACTCCGTAGTCCCGAAGCTTTTTTTCGAGGGCTTGGGTGAGACGCGAGCTGCCGCCTTTGATCCGGAAGGCCTCGTCGCTCTCACCATAGAGGCTCACACCATCCTTCGTCTCGGGATCGATTAAGATAAGCAGATTGAGAGCAGACTGTTCTTCGGCCTCCAGGCCGTATTCGCCGACATAGGCTGTTCGAATGAGATCGAGAACCCAAGTATCGACCTCCTGCTTGCATCCATCGAGATAAGCGGCGAGGGAGGTTTTGTCGAGATTCTTGACGGCCAGTCCGCCTGGTTCCCGGTAGGTCGGGACCACAACTTCGCCCTTGACGCGAAGCATTTCGATCGATTTTTCCAGGTAGGCAGCCAGGGGTTCAAATGCTTTGATGAGTTCTTTTTCGCTGCGGAAGCGACCGCCGAAGAAGTAGGACTCCGTAGCCAATAGTGAACTCCGTGCGTTCAGAGCTTCGACGGGAACGTTGAGATCATGGGCTAGAATCAGCAGCTCTTCATGCCCTGTATCGACGAATTCTCCACCTCTTTCGCAGAACATCTGCTCATTGTTAAAATTGAACTCCGTAAAAACCCGGCCTCCGGATCTCTCAGAACCTTCAAAGATCTGTACCCGCACACCGGCCTTGCTTAATTCATAGGCAGCGGTGAGTCCGGCCAGTCCTGCGCCGATGATAGTAAGGGAGGGAGGACCAGAGAGGGCCTTGACCGTTTCCGATTCGCCATTTTTGGCGCTCATTTGAGTGACACAGGCGGGAAGCGCGGCCCAGCTTAGCAGGAGTCCACTGCGTTCGAAGATTTCGCGGCGGTTGAAGCTGTTCTGGAAGATTTTCTCCTGCTGCTTTTCCCAGGCAGCAGGATGATGAAATTCAGCACGAGACATGCGGAGCCATAGTCTGATTTTGCGAAAAAGGGCTGACCTCGCCATATAGTCCTCTTTAAGTTTAAGAGAACTATCGCCTTTTTGTGGATTTTGACAAGCGCTATTCTAAGATCGCTCGCGTACCTTTTTCGCCAAGCGACCGCGGGAGCCTACCACTTTATCTTAAGCCAACTCGATAACATTTAATTCGATTCAACTCGGCCCCGGCGGAGGAAAAAAAGAAGGCTCTAAGCAGCTAAATTTCTTTACAAAAAGTTCTGAGATAAAGGTTTGCTTGCAGGAATCCGAAAAGTATTTATCACTTTTGGCCAGCCTTCTTTAATACAGGTTTTGGCCTCAGGAGGTTCCTTGCTAGCCCAACATCGCAGTGCTTTCTTCCTTATATTTTTCGGCGCCACTCTGTTCGAGGCATGTTCTAAAGAATCGCAGATGGTGAATTTGCGCAACAGACAGGAAAATGTGGATTTCAATGAAGACGCCGTCGGCCTGCCTGGCCAACGTGATGAGGAGCAAGAGCCACTGCGTGAGGCTCCGAAATCAACTTATGCACCGATACTCAGTGCCCGTGCCGAAGGCGCTAATCAAGTTGCCCTCGAATGGACCAGCGCTCCAGAAGCAGCTAACACTGATCCGGCGACAGCTTATCGTCTTTTTCGTGATGACGTGATGCTAGTGACTTTGGAAGCTGGAAATAACACCTACGAGGATAGCAATCTCGGTGAGATGAAGAGCTATTCCTACGAAATAAGCGCTCTCTATGCAGGCGGTCACGAGTCGTCTCGCTCGGCGCCGGTCAAGGTCAGCACCTTTTCCCAATCGGGCAGCGACCTTTATGAGGCTTACTGCAGCGAGTGTCATGGCAATATCAATTCCAGCAGTAAAAAAGGCTCTACCAAAGAGCGCATCACAGTAGCGATCAGCTCGGTGGCGGCCATGCAGGGCCTTGCCGACCTTAGTTCTGCCGATATCGTGGCTATCGTCCAGGCTCTCTCCTCGAGCCCAAAAGACACGACCAAACCAGCTGCTCCTAGCGGACTCAACGCGAGCTTTATCGGCCCTATGGGGGTGGTTCTAAACTGGACGCCGGCTACGGATAATCCAGGTGGAAGCGGAATTGACCGGTACCAGCTTTACCGTAACGGCAACTTTCTTCGCGATCTCGCCGCCGATGTCAATTCATTGAGTGAAAGCGGTTTGACCCCTGCTACCGCGTATGTTTACGAACTGTCCGTCATCGATAATGCTGGCAATGTTTCGGCGAAGTCCGCCCCTTTCAATGTGCGTACCCTAGCGGCGATGGCTACTGCCGACAAGACGCCTCCTACTACTCCCAGCCAGCTTACAGCGACCGCTACTTCAGCAAATTCTGTCAAAATAACTTGGCAGGCAGCCAGCGACGAGACTGGTGGCAGTGGGCTTTCGGCCTATCGGATCTACCGGGACGGGGGTCTTCTGAAAAGCGTTGGCGGTTCTACGATCGAGATTAACGACTCGGGCCTGATGAGTGGCACAACGTATTCATATACGGTGCAAGCAGAGGACTTCGCGGGCAATCGCTCAAGCCTCAGTAGCCCGGTTACGGTCAGCACCTTGACTCTCAATGGATCCCAGCTCTACGCTGTTCACTGCCAGGGTTGTCACAACTTACCCGCCGATGCCCGAGCAGCTAATAAAACTGCCGCGCAGATCCAAGCAGCTATAGACACAAGGCCCGTGATGCAGTCGCTGAAAGCCTTGGCTCCTGACGTGGTGGCTGCCATCGCCATGTATCTGAGCCCTGCTCCCGACCAAATGCCGCCGACAGTTCCAGCAAATTTGAGCGCGAGTGCTATCAGTGCTTTCGGACTGACGCTGAACTGGTCGGCAGCGACTGATGCCGGTGGCTCAGGGTTAGCCGGTTACACGGTTTTCCGTGGCGAGTCAAAAATTGCTGATGTGACAGGCATAAGCTATCGCGAAGAGAGTCTCACACCTGCCACAGCCTATGTGTACAAGGTAAGAGCCCGCGATGCAGCAGGTAATGTTTCAGGCTTCAGTACGACCATCACAGTCAATACTTTAGCCGGTAGCCAGGATACCACTCCCCCCAGCACTCCAGCTGGACTGCTAGCCATTCCTTCAGGCCTCTCGGTGCGTTTGAGCTGGCAAGCTGCCACAGACGCGGGAACTTCCGGCATGGCTGCCTATATCATCTACCGAGGCGATGTGAAGTTAAAAGAAGTTCCTAGCAGCAGCCTGAATTATACGGACGGCGACGTGAGAGCGACGACGACCTATGCCTATCGCGTCTCCGCGCGGGATGCAGCCGGCAATGAGTCGAGCCGCAGCACAGCGGTATCTGCCACGACCCCGACTTCAAACGGTGAAGAGCTCTATACCAACAACTGTGCTCGCTGTCACAATCCGCTAATTGAATCTACCAAGAAGAACCGCAGCGCCACCACGATTCGCAATGCGATCGCGTCCCTGGATGCTATGAAGTTCTTGAGCTTCCTCACAGCTGAGCAGATTGAGATGATTGCAGTGGCTCTCAAACCGGCTCAGCCCGATCCGCAGAATATGGTCGATCACTTTCGCTACAACGTTCCACTTGGTACCCGCAGTTATGTGGCCACAAAGCTTACGCGCCTCTTTAATGGGCCACCAGTCCCTGAGGTAGTGGCTATCATTCAAAAGAATACGACTTCGCAAGTTCCACTCTTCGGGGGGCCTTGCAATATTTGGGATGGAATTTGCCCCGGAGGCAATCTCCAGATAGCCCTGAACAGCATGGCGAACATGTCGCCACAAGCGAGTACACCACGTTCTGGCTACCTCGTTCGCGCCTGTGAAGAGCTGGTAGCTCAAGATGCTGCTGTGAGAAACCTGCTTGCGAAGTTGCGCTTCAACGAGGCGACGATTCTACAAGCAAACGAAGCGAGTCTGAGGGCCACCTACGGAGCTTTTTTTCCTGGTCAAGTTCCGAACGCTGCGACCCTTAGCTCGATGAACAGCCTTTTCGAAGGAGCCAAGAGCATCAGCAACCTACCTCTCGACGGTTGGCGAATGGTCTTCTATAGCCTTTGTGAAGCGCCTGGCTTCGATGCATTGTGAACCAAGGTAATGGTAATCAGACGCTCAAATTCGCAAGTTGTGGCTTCGATTAATCCAGAGGTAAGTATGCAACGACTGGTTCAGTCCCTTGTTTTAAGTCTCGGATCTTTGCTGCTCACGCCTCTGGTGAAGGCAGATCCTCTTTCCGGAGTGGCTCTCTACTATCGCTGCTATGGACAGCTTACGCAGCAATTTCCTGCGGCAAACGACCCCTATCTGCCCCAAGTTCGAGACGGGAAGCTGAACCCCATCGATGCTTGCATCGATATACTGATGAAGGCTTCTCTGCTTGAGAGCGGTAATCAGTCGCGCCTTTCTGCCGGTCTTCAGGCGAGCTCGGTCGATGCTTTCCAGACGATGCATAAAGTCCACGTGAGCTGGTTCCAGGATCGCAACTTCAGTGTGGTGCTCAATAACATCAGTCTGCGTGGTACAGAAGATATATACGACGCCGAGGCGCCCGCCTTTTATCTGACCCGTGCCCTCTTTCGTCCCGACACAGGGATCGATTCGGTCATTACCATGGCACGGACCCTGCGCGCCCTGCGGACCAACCAAACCCCCGATAAAGGGGTTTCCTCAAAAATCGTGCGCGCTGAAACTCCCTTCGGCACCAACGTGCCCTTCGCTGCCACGGGTGAGCTTCAAGGCTTTATGCTCATGCCACCGACGGCCTTCGACTACACCACCTCTCAGAGCAGCAATAAATTTGTGATCGATAAAGCCAACGGAGGTGGCATTCTGGGCGACCCGGCCTATCTGCGACTCACGGTGAATGAAGAGCCGAACTTTAAAGCCACCGGAGCTCTAGCGGTGCCGCGCAAATGGTCTCGTGCAGTCATGAGTGATTTGATGTGCCGTGATATTCCTGCAGTTCGCACTGCGGATGCTTTGGCTTTCAGGGTTGCCAATTCCACGGCCGAATTTCGGAAGGAATCTGCCTGCATCCGCTGTCACGCTACGATCGATAGAATGGCGGGAGTGATTCGGGGCATACGGTATGTAGATATTGGGGACCGAGAATGGCGAATCGACTTCGCGACTTTGGTGAATCCAACGATGCCGGCAGGAGTTGCTTGGCCTTCTAAGGAAGACGCAACCTACTCCGCGCAGCCTCCGAGCGGCGTACTCTACTTCCGTGATTATAAAGGGCGCCTCGTCAACCAGCCGGTCGATAATCTCGCAGGCTTAGGCGCAGCGATTGCCGCCACCGACGACTTTTACATATGCATGGCTAAACGCTATTACAGCTACTTCATGGGCGTCGATGTCAAGCTCGCCGATCCAACAGATCCGGTCAATCCCGTCACTCTCAGCGACCTTGACAAGTACCATCTGCAGCGCGTCGTCGATCTCGGCCTGGAGCTGAAAGCTGATGTGAAAAAGAGTTCTTTCACTCTCATCAAGAAAATTTTGAGCCACCCTGACTATGGTATGGACGACTATCACTCGAAATAATAAACCGTGGGCCTGAGCCCTCCGGAGGAGTCCCTATGAGCGTAAATCTTAGCCGCCGCACGATGTTGGAAAGCCTGCTAGGCGCTTCGCCTGCCGCGCTCCTGCGCTCCCCAGCGGCGCTCTTGCTCCAATCGCTGCTCACCACTGTGATCGCCGAAGAAGCCTGGGGGCAGGGGGTCGTACGGCGGAGTCTGCTTGATATTCGCAACGATGGTGCACCTCCGCGCTGGATGTTTGATCTTTTCCTTACGCCTTACTCCGATGCTAGCAACTTCCAAAAGAATGCCCATCTCGGCACACGCTTCATCGGTAGCGGCGCTAACTTTGATGAAGTGGCATATCAAACCCGTCTCTTTTCCGGTATCAATGTCCCCTGGATGTGGCAGTTCGATGTTCCTAAGAGCGATGGAACTATGCGGCCGATGCGGGATCTTTTGCCCAATCTCATGCATATCCGTGGAATAGATAGCAACTCGGCAGCACATGCGGGAGCGAGCCAGAACTATTACCTTCCTCTCGGTACGGTACAGAGCGTTCCTGCGCTGAGCGCAGATGCTTCCAATCTGCCGCTTGCTTCGATCAATGCGTTTACTCAGAACTTCATTTTTCGCTCACTGCGAAACAAAACGTCGAGCACGCTGGTCGGCCAGAACCTTATCCGCGAACTTCTCACTCCTTTTCTAAGCGAGAGCGGTCCTAATTTTTCAAGTCTGAAGAAGAATCTAAACAGCTACCTAACGGACGTGCGCGATGATCTGCGAGCTTCTGCGGAAGACAAGCAGATAAGCCATCTTTTGAGTGCGGAAAGCCTGAAGAGTGCTCGTGAACTGATCCTGCAGGGCTTCGGCTCGGTCGATGCGGTCTGGGCTGGTCTGCTCAACAAATATGCTTCGCTAGTCTCGAGATCCTTCGATATGAGCTACGAGATGGCAGGTATCAACAATCGACCGATTGGAATCAGTCCAGCTAGCCGTGATAGGACCTACCAGGTTAATGGAACGATCATACAAAACCCCGATATGCGGACGATGATCACCACGACATGCTCGGTTGAAAATCTCGCCGCAAGTTTTGCCCTGGCTGAGTATGTCCTCTCGCAAAATCTGAGCTTCTCCTTGACGCTCGGCTTAGGAAGAGTGACCGGCCTCACTCACATCGCCGGCACTACTACGACTAGAATCGCTGCTCCCGTGGACGAGCACACGGTGGGGGCTATGCCCTCACTCTTGATCAATACCTATCGCTCGCGTGCTATAGCAGCCTGCTTGCTTGAGTTGACCGATCAGCTGAGGGCCAAGAGCATTTTCAATCGCACCCTCATCAGTATCGGCAGCGAGTTCAACCGCTCGCCACGAGCCGATGGGCAAGGAAGCGATCACGGTTATCAAGGCGCTAGCGTCGCCCTCTATTCGGGTTCTATCAAATCAAGCCAGGTCGTCGGCAATGTCCTGGCAAACGCCCCCAACGTCGCGCACCCTGGCAGCTGGGGCTGGGGCGCCGCGAATCCCGAGCTCGGAGGTGGCCAAATCCTCGACTACGGTTATCTAGCGAGCTCCATGGCCTCGCTGCTCGGCGTGCCTTCTACGATTACTTCCCGATCGCCATTCGTGTCCGAAAGCAGCACAGAAGGTATTGTCAGCGCTATTGGCAAGGGTAAAGAGGTCTGAGGGGCGGGCTCGAGGGAGCCCTCAGCTCAGTATTGGTGGTAGTACTTTAGTCGAGAATCTCTAGATTCTCGAGTCCAGAGGGGTCAAGGTAGATACCGAAGCGGGCTTCGATAAATGCCTTTTGGCCGTCTTCAGTCTCGATCTCTATAACGTCTGGAGTGAAAATCCTGACATGATCAAAGCCAGGTTCGCGCTCAGCAAGCTGTGGGTCTTTACGGATAAGGGCAACGAATTCCGAGCCTTTCTTCAATTTTCTGGGTTTCATATATTCATATGGCTCTTTAGTCATGATATCCGCCTTAAGTCTATAACGTCGACTAGCATCTTTACCGAATAGCGAGCTAAGCGCATTGCTCCTAGATTGACAAAGCTTCATTGTGCAATGAGAAAGTGCACTGATCTGAGATCCACTCTCCACGTGCGAAATCATGTGCAGCGAGGTAATGCATTGCCTAAGTTCTTCCGTAGGGCAAGAAGCAGCAGGAGATTCCCCATTATTGAAAAATCTGTTTGCCAAACTGGCAACTAGTGCAGATTCGTTTGCAGCCCTTTGGCTAACCTGTGGCCTCGCACCCCGGTATCCGAAATTGATGAAAGTAGTCGGACGCCGCCCACTCCCACTTTTAGCTTTGGTCATAGGTTCTACGATATTGGTGAGTGAACGCTCAGGACGGAACGAATCGCCAGCATAAAACCTCTGAAAAGGGTCATTCTTAAAGTCAATAAAGTCTCGGGACTTGTATTGCGAGTCGGCGATCAGCAACTCCGGTTTTTCATCAAGCGTGACGTTAAAGGTTTTTCCGCTTGTGACTGAGGCAATAGCGTGGCACGACACACAGTCAGTAGAAAAGAAATCGACTAGGAGTGGATTTTCCAGCTTATTTGCGAGCGAATAGAACTCATTCTGCTTAGCGTCATCATAAGATTTTCCAAACATCGCGCTGGCAATCAACTCATCGTTCAAAAACACGTTCGCTTTGCTAGTCTGAACACTAGGCGATACAAACTGAGGTCGAGGTAGACCTTCCCCACGCCTACTTTGTGGGTCGGGCAGCTCGAGGAAGCTTATTTGCTGAAACAAGCCGTTTCCGAAAGGTGCAATCACGTTGCCTTTAGTTCCGCGTGGAAGCTTGCTGGAATCGTTTTCATGGACGGCATCGATGAACTTGTGGACAAATTTTCCTTCCTTGATAGTTCCGTTCATGAAAACCCAAGGATCGTCGCCGCTTTGCGTCGCCATCATTGCGACTCCGTCAAGCCTCCTTGCGTAGCTTTTAATAAGCATATAGAGCTGCTCGAACTCTTTACCACCATATGCTCCTGAGTTCTTTGCAATTTGAAGGCAAGGATGAATGCCAAGTGGAACCGAACTTGTGACATCTTTGCAGGCATTCCGGAAAGCAAGCAGTTCGCGGTATAGGCTGCCCACCTCTGACTCAGTCAGTGTAAAAAGCATATGAATCGCATAATCACTCGCCATAACCGGGCCGTTGAACGCTTCGAGTTGTTCACGTGAGGCGTCTAGTATGGGCTGAGTTACCAGGCGGAGCTGTGGAAGACATATCTTCGGGTCGAAGGAAGTCGGCATGTTGAACTTCTTGTGCCCTTGCAAATTGTGACCTTCGGAGGGTGCACAAGGATCAAAGCGCATGGCCACGATACGCCAGTCTTGGATATTATTATAAGGACCAAAGGTACGGCCTTCATTAGCCTCACGTTGAGCGCCATCAAAACGCGCCCCGCTATTTACTTCCGTGAGCTTACCCGCAACGTCGGCTTTGTACCTATGATGGCGCAGGATATCGGCGAAAAGAGCTGCGTCCATGGGAATCTTTCCATCGACATTTGTGAAGCCGAGGGAAAGCATTTTGCTGATCTCACTTTTTTCACTTGGCAATGGGAAAAGAATTGAAATGTCGTTTACATCCAGCCCTAAATTGCTCGTTGCCTCTTCCTTCACCGTACTTTGGTTTTTAGGTTTTATACAGCCGATCGTGAGCCATTGGGCTAGCAAAAAACCCGGTAGAATAAACAAGAGATGTCGAGACATGAAATTTTTTCTCCCTATGATAATCAGACAACTTTTCAAGACAAACTTGTTTGCAATTTGCAAGCCGATTACCTTTGGGGACTTTCTATCCGAATTCATTGCTCCTACTAACGGCCTAGGTGTCTTTATTTTTGACAAGCCCGCATTTTGTTACTTCCGTCGTCAGGAGACTATCTTTAAAACGAAGACGTACCCCGGAGCGATAAGTCGGCTTTCCGTCTGCTCGATGGAGCGGTCAATCGTCGTGAATAAAGGCTACTTTGCACCTGGTGCTCGTTCTGTGCTCCGAGCCTTGGTTCGGAAGCCTTTAAAAGGCGTGTGCATAGATTCCACCAGGCAAATGCATGGCTTCCACAGATAGATTTGTCATTTTCTCGTTCCGAGCGATATGCTGCAGGCAATTCATCAACCACGGAGGCTGTCCATGAAAAAACTTCTAGTAGCCCTGCTCATGTTTTCTGCTCAGGCCCACGCCGGCAGTGGCAATGAAACGACGTTTTCTGAGAAGGAATGTAAAGATCTTGAAGGATTTGACAAGATCGTCTGCGTCCACACTTTCATCAGTGGCTGTACGGAAGAAGGGCGAAATTATGCAGAAGATGTGAGCTGTCCTACTGTGCGTACGCAGGGACGCCCCTTTCGTCCCATCAAGGCGCCTGTCGAACCAAGTCCCAGCGATCCCCGCCTTCAGGATGCCGCCTTCATGGAAGAGCTGCGGTGGGCTACAACCCAGGTGCGTTCTTGCGGTTGCGCCTGCTGTCATGACACCTCGGTGATGAAAGACTTTGCGCTATGGGATATTAATAAGCCCTATGTATGGATCGAACAAATGACCAGACGCGGCGTCGTCATCTTGAGTGGTCAGTTGTCTTCAACTTCTTTGGGGTCCATTTCTCCAGAAGATAACAACGGCTTCGATCGTAGCCAGACCGGCGCGCCGTCTACCGATCCCGCCCGTTTCAAAGCCTTTTTCCAGGCCGAAGCGAATCGTCGCGGCATAACAGCTGAAGAAATTGCTAAGATGCGCCCGCTCAATATCCCTGGGCCTGTAGGCCCCGCTAATTAAAATTTCTTGATGCTAAGATCCTTCGCTCCCCAGGCGGAGGATACTCACCGAGGCTCTGATGGAAGCTCCCTTAAAACTCTCCCGCTTGCGCGAAAGCTTCTCTTACATGCCGCGCACTCTGCGCCTAACCTGGCAGACTGCGCCGCGCCTCAGTCTAGGTTTGGCCTTGCTGACTCTTCTCAATGCCGCTTTTCCTCTGAGTATCGCCTATGTGGGTAAGCTTATAGTCGATGCTGTCGTCGCGGGGGATCAAGAGGCGAGCATTCGCCGCGTTGGTTTAGAGCTTCTTCTCATCATCGCTCAATCGCTTTCTAGTCGAGGACAAGGCCTGCTTCGTCAGTTGCTCGGTGGCCGCCTGGCCGTCGATATTAATTTACTGATACTCAAAAAAGCTCAGGATCTCGATCTCCAGCAGTTCGAAAATCCCGAATTCTACGATCAGCTGGTTCGAGCCCGTCGCGAGGCCTCCTCCCGTCCGCTGGCGGTGATTACTGACAGCTTTGTCCTCGTCCAACACTGCCTGACTCTGGCTGGCTACATAGCTCTGCTGCTTCACTTCAACGTCTGGGCTGTGCTCGGTCTCTTTCTAGCAGCCTTACCCGCAGCCTACGCCGAGCTGCATTTCTCGACCGCTACTTTCTGGTTACGCAATCGACGTTCGGCAGAGGTTCGCCAGCTGAATTACCTTGAGCACGTACTTGCCAACGACAGCTATGTGAAAGAGGTTCGCCTCTTTCAACTGGGGCCCTCGTTGCTGAGCCGCTACCAGACCACGGCGGAGTCGCTCTATAAAGAAGATAAAAAGCTCAACATAAGGCGGCACAGCTGGGCATTCATGCTCTCGCTCCTCGGCACCATCGCCTTTTACCTGTGCTACGGATACATTGCTGTCTTAGCAGCTTTGAAGAAGATATCCCTAGGTGACCTGACTCTCTACGTGGCTGCCTTTCGCCAGGGGCAGCAGTCTTTTCAAATGATACTCTCGACCCTAGGCGGGATGTATGAGAACAACCTCTATATGTCGAACCTCTTCGCCTTTCTCGCCCTTGCGAAAACTCCAGAAGCACGGCCCATCCCTTCGCTAAATCCCCCGCAGCCGGAGTCTGGTATTCGTTTCGAAGATGTATCGTTTCGCTATCCAAGCCAAAATCAGTGGGCACTAGAAAAGATAAATATCTTCATCCCCCGTGGTCAGAGTCTGGCTCTCGTTGGACATAACGGAGCGGGGAAGACGACCTTCATCAAGCTCTTGACGCGCCTCTACGAGCCTAGCGAAGGACGTATCCTTCTCGATGGTCGCGACCTACGAGAATGGGAGCTCGAGACGCTGCGCAAGCGGATGGCCGTCGTTTTTCAAGACTTCAATCGTTATCACTTTAGCTTCCACGATAACGTCGCCATGGGCAGTCTCGATCATTCCCAAGACCCTTCACGCATCGATCGCGCAGTCTCTGATGGAGGCGCAACAGAAGTGGTAAAGCAGTTGCCGCAGGGAATGAAGACTCAGCTGGGTCGTTGGTTTAAGGACGGCGTCGAACTCTCGGGCGGGCAGTGGCAAAAAATCGCTCTGGCACGGGCCTTTATGCGCGAAGAAGCCGATATTCTGGTCCTCGACGAACCGACGGCAGCCTTAGATGCCGAAGCAGAGTATGCGGTATTCGAGCGCTTCCGCCAATTGACCCGCGAGCGAACCTCGATCCTCATCTCGCATAGATTCCCGACGGTACGCATGGCCGACTCGATACTGGTCATCGAAGGAGGTCGCATCATAGAGCAGGGAACTCACGCGGAACTCTTGGCCCGTCAGGGACGTTATGCCCAACTTTTCGGACTGCAAGCGAGTGGCTATTTATAAGAAGCGTTGCTTCGACCAAAAAATTTCTAGGAAAATCAGTCTGTAGCTTCTCATGGTCCAAAAAAATATCGCTGGCGTCGCAATAATTTTCATACTCCGCGTTCTTTTGTAATAGAAGGCGACTTCACAGATACCAACAGGAGTATTTTATGAAAAAGATTTCGATTGCCCTAGTTTCAATGGCTGCACTTTTATCGGCAGCTCAAGCCTCTGCTATCTCGACTCGCAAGACCGTCACCGGGCTTTCTTGGCAAATTAACGGCCACGAATCCTCGAGCGATGCTGAGCGCATTCAGCAAGCCCTAAACGTTTGTACTGCCAAGATCCAGGCAGATGTTGCAACCGCTTCAGCCGTCACAGGCCTGAGCATCAGCTATAGCAACATCGCGGTTGACAGTACGTACGGTCTTTGGTCTGATACCGAGAAAGACGACTGGACTGGAAAGCGCTCACACAAAGCCGGTGGCGTTGTGGATTGCAGCTACTTCCAAGACATCGCTGGTCTCTAATCAGTCTGCGCTGGGGACGAGCTGCTTGCTGATCCATGCCTGCACATCAGCGTGTGCGCGTATGGTCACGCGAGTACCCTCGTCCTCGTGCTTTTCCTCCATTACGCGGGCTCTTTCGCGTATCATTCCCAACACTCGGCCCTGGCTGTAGGCGATAAGATAGCTAGCGTCGACCATGTTTTCTTCAAAATAATTCAGGATAGTCTCATGAACGCGCTTTACATCGCCAGCATCTCTCGTTGAGATAGCGATCGCCTCCGGATATTCTTCCTGCAGCTTTTCGAGTTCTCCGGGGGCGAGCCGATCAGTTTTATTCAGTACCACGCGGCGCGCCTGCTCTTCCGTAACAATCTCCGAGAGAACTTTTTGGGTAAGCTCGAGTTGCGAGCGAAAACTAGGATCGGACGCATCGACTACAAACAGCAGGAGTGAAGCTGTCGAGGCCTCATCGAGCGTAGAGCGAAAAGAAGCCACGAGGTCGTGGGGGAGCTTTTTGATGAAGCCCACAGTATCCGACACTAAGATACGCGGCATAGTCGTTGGCTGGAGAGCCCGTACTGTAGTGTCGAGCGTTGCGAAGAGCTTGTCTTCAACCAGAACCTCACTGCTCGTAAGAGCGCGCATCAGCGAAGATTTACCGGCATTTGTATAACCGACGAGAGCCACGCAAGGTGCTTCGCGGCGCTGCGATCGGCGAGTCGTTTGTTCAGCGCGTATCGCATCGAGCTGTCCCTTCAGCTCCGCGACCCGATCACGGATGCGGCGACGGTCGAGTTCGTGAGCACTCTCACCAGCACCTTTCGCTCCGATTCCTCCACCTTGCCTATCACCGCCGACATGCGAGGCCCGCAAGCGTGGGGCAAGATAAGATAGCTTGGCTATTTCAACTTGGAGCCGAGCTTCGCGACTCCTCGCGTGCCGACTGAAGATTTCTAGGATAACTCCACTGCGGTCGAGAACCTCGACGCCGGTAGCTTCCTCAAGATTGCTAAGCTGCGTGGGAGTAATTTCGCTATCGAAGACGACGACTGTAGCCTTCTCTTGTCCCTCATGAGCGTTGCGCTCTGTCGGACTCAGCTCGTCTTCCTCATCCTCGTCGCGCTCGGCTCCAGCTTTTCGAAAGCCACGGACTACGCCTGGGCCACCCGTCCAAGCAGCGATCTCCTTCAGCTTACCCTCACCCATGATCGTGCCGGTCGCTAGCGCCTTGCGCTTTTGCGTGATGCTACCGACGACTACGAATCCAAGGGTACTACAAAGTCTTTCTAGTTCAGCGAGCGATGCCTGATGGTCGGCATCTGAAATGCCAGGCAGCTGCACGGCTGCGAGCAGAGCTCGTGTCTTTTTTGGCTCATTGCTTCCCATGGCTTCTCCTTTAAATATTGAATCCCGCGCGAGCTTGGGCTGCCGGACTCCTGCGCGATGAACAGGAACCAAGTCCTTTTATGATATTGTTTCCGCAACGGCAAGCACTCCACTCCGCCATAGCCGACATGGTCTATAATTTTATTAGCATCCAAGCCAATTTGGCCAAAAATAGCTTGACCACTGGGCGGCATATTGCTACATGCGGCTTCTAGATTCTTAACACCACTTCGCGCTTTGAAAGCGGGATCAACTGATTGGGAGACGATGGATGATGGACTCAAGTCTGAAACTGATTTTCGCTCTAGGCGCTACCATGGCATCGTTCTCTTGTGGCCAAGACAAAGCCGAACAATCCCAGGTTTCCTTCGAAGGGTCTTGCAATGAGAGCAAATGGGGGCAGTGCTTGGTCGAACTCTCAATGATGGACCGTGAAGCTCAACCCGCCAAGTATATGCGCAAAGAAATCCAGTGTAAGATGATCTGCAATCGGTGATTTTCCGCCCACCTTTTGATCAAGTGAGTATCGAAGCACGCAGCGGCTAGATCAAGCTGCGTTAACTCCGGCAGCTTCTTAGAAATGGCCCATCCACTGGGCAAAACCTTCCATAAATCCACCCACGAATTTTTGCGTTGACTCGCTGGCGATCATACCTTTTTCATCGAACATTTCGGCTGCATGCCCAATGTAAGCTTCAGGTTGCTGCATCACCGGCACATTGAGGAAGACGAGAGATTGCCGGAGATGGTGATTCGCTCCAAAGCCGCCCATTGCGCTAGGCGATACACTCATAACGGCTCCCGGCTTTCCAGCCCAGGCGCTCTGTCCATAGGGACGCGAGCCAACGTCAATAGCATTTTTGAGGACTGCAGGAACGGAACGGTTGTATTCGGGAGTGACAAAAATAAGCCCATCGTAGGACTTCAGCTTCGCGCGGAAATCGGTCCATTCTTTAGGTGGATCGTTGTCGAGATCCTGGTTGTACATCGGCAGCTGGGAGATTTCCAAAATCTCCAGTTTCAAACTTTGATTTGCCATTTTTATGAGGTTGTTGGCCATTTTGCGATTAAAGGATTCTTTGCGAAGGCTGCCGACAATAAGGGCGATTTTTTTCTGCTGCATTCTTTTCTCCTCGGATCAAACCTGGAATTTTGTGCCATCTTCCAACCCAAGACACTTGCATGATTAAAATCGGCGAACAAGAGAAAGAGCTGAGCGCTAGGGAGAAAATTCATAAGCTTCCTTTGTGGCTTGATCACAAATCTTTATGTTAAGTTTTTCAGGCAGGATAAACATAGGTGACGATGTAAGATGTCGGTCGCATTTGCTAGGGCGTTTGGATGGAGTTAATGCGGCGAGAAAGGACGGGATATGGATGTTCTGCAGGAGATAGCGCACTTGGATCCTGTCCGCGATGCGCATCGTATCTGCTTTCTTTCCGGGGCCTATCACTTTCCCGAAGACAATCGGCTGGCCCTTGAACTAGCGCTTTTTCGGACCTTCTGCGTACCCGCGATTGGGTCCTTGCTCGATAGGTCGGGACAGTTCGCGCGCCACTCGCAAAAGCGCTACGATGATACCGTACTTATCATGGCAGAAATCATTGAGCATGGACCGACGAGCTCGCGTGGGCAAACCGCTCTGAGGCGCCTGAATGAGGTGCACGCTTACTTCAAGATTGATAATGCGGATTACCTTTATGTGCTTTCGACCTTTCTATTCGAACCGATTCGCTGGATTGGACGTTACGGTTGGCGGAGACTGAGTCAGAAGGAGATCGATGCCGGCTTTGTCCTCTGGAGCGAAATTGGTCGCGGCATGGGAATAATGGATATCCCGGCGACCTACGACGATTTTGAAGCTTTTAATCGCCGCTACGAGCGAGAACATTTCGCAGCTGATCCCGGAGGGTCGCGAGTTGCCGAGGCGACTCTAGGGCTCTTTCTCGAAGGCTTTCCCCGCCTTCTGCGACCTGGTCTGCGACTCGGCATCTATGCGCTGCTCGATGAGCCGGTGCGCAGGGCCTTCAATTACCCTAGGCCGCCTCGAATCGTATCTTGCTTGGTGACTGGGCTACTTCGGATCAGGGCAATAGGCCTGCGTCTCGGACCTAAACGGCGGCGCCCTCTTTTGCGAACTAAGATGCGGCATCCGAGTTATCCCGAAGGCCATTCCATAGACGACTTGGGTTTCGACCGGCCTCGGCCGAAATCGCCGCCTTGATGTAAGTTCTTACCGAGGAATCTCTCAGTTCCAAAAAAAGCCAGCGCCGCCCCGGCACTGGCTTTTTTCTTTGGGGCGATGCATATTCCACGACATTGCTCTCTCTCCTAGCAAGCGACCATATAGCGAGTTTCATATGCTGCACCGTCTTATTTTTGCTGCTCTGATCGGCTACGCCAGCACCTCCTACTCGAACACCTTGCCCGCCGATCTGAAGATTACGGCGGAGCGGGAGAACTGGCTGAAGACCGGACGTTATGACGAAGTTGAAAAGCTCTGCGTTAGTCTTCCTCGTCATTTTCCAAAAAACGTGCGCTGCGATAGTTTCGGAACCACTCCAGAAGGCCGGCCGATGTTAGCGTTCATTGCGACTTCCTCGGGCAAGTTCACGCCAGATGCAAAAACTAAGAAACCCGCTGTGCTTTTTCAAGGTGGTATCCATGCGGGAGAAATCGATGGCAAAGATGCCGGTACAATCTTTCTCCGTGAAGTTCTCGAGGGCAAACGCCTACCCGGAGTTTTGGATAAGCTGACGCTCGTCTTCGTTCCTGTATACAACGTCGATGGTTTTGAACGCTTTGGAACGAATCATCGACCCAACCAAATAGGCCCCCTAGAAACAGGGTGGCGAACAACGGCACAAAACTACAATCTCAATCGCGATTACCTGAAAGTCGATGCGCCGGAAACAGAGGCTATGCTGCAGCTGCTCAACGCCTGGGATCCACTCGTGTACATCGACCTGCATGTTACAAATGGAGCCAAATTTCAGCACGATATAGCGGTGATGGTCGAACCAGCTGAAGCGGGTCCTGAAGCTCTGCGAAAAGCTGGTCTCGACCTCAGAGAGGTTCTCATGAAAGATTTGGCGGCGGCAGGAAACCTTCCACTCTGGTTCTACCCAAGTTTTGATAAAGACGACGATCCAACCTCAGGCATCAGCATAAAACCTCATTCGGCTCGCTTCTCCAACGGCTACTGGGCTCTGAGAAATCGCCTAGGCGTTCTCGTCGAAACTCATGCCTGGCGCAACTATCAACATCGCTGCCAAGCGACTCTTGCTACGCTGAACTCTATCGTCGCCGAAGCAGCAAAAAAAGCTGGAGCTTGGCGCGAAGCGGCAAAAGCAGCAGACCAAGAAACAGCTCGTCTCGCTGCGGAGAATAAAGATACTGTCTTGAGCTATACTAATGGACCAAGGACCGAGACTTTCGCCTTCCTGGGCTATACCTATACGAGAAACCTCTCGCCGGTCTCAGGCCAAGCTATGACCGTCTATAATCCCGATCAAAAGACGGTCTGGAACCTTCCCCTCCGCCGCGATTTGCTGCCCAAGCTCACTCTCAAGGCACCAACTGCCGGCTATCTGATCCCACCCGCCTACAGAAAGCTCTTCGAGAACCGACTCAAGCTCCACGAGATTCAGTACAAAGTCTTAGGATCTGCACAAACGCTCAAAGCCGAGCGATACCGAATGAGTGAAGTGAAGCTTAAGGATAGCAGCTACGAAAAACATCAAAGAGCCGAGTATAAGGGCGCCTGGTCAGCCGCTGATGAAACTATTTCTGCCGGCTCACTCTGGATACCTAGTGCCCAAGCAGCTTCACGCCTTCTGCTGACTATCTTTGAACCAGACAGCGACGATTCGTTTCTTGCGTGGGGCTTTTTCAACGAAATTTTCGAGCGCAAAGAATACATGGAGCCCTACGTAGCCGAAGAGCTTGCACAGGAAATGTTGAAAGATCCAAAGATTCGGCAGGAATTTGAAGCGAAGCTGGCAAGCGATGCCGAATTTGCGAAGAGTCCCCAGCAGAGGCTGGACTTTTTCTATAAACGGCATCCGAGTTTCGATGAGCGTCTGAACAGCTACCCTATTTTGAGAATATCAACGGCGCCGCGCCTCCTCTGAAGTTCGGGGAAAGACTCCCATTTGGTCTTGAAATTCCTTCAACTCGCCTCTATCTAGTCATCGCATGAAAATAAATTAAAGTATAGTATAATTTGTATGATATTTTGCCAATTAAATTATACTTTAGTTAATTTTAATTCTAAAAACTCGATGGAAAATAACTTAAATTAAAGTATAATTTATACCTGAATAATCTACTTAACTTATACTTTAATATAAATTAAAGGTCATCATATGCCAGTTTCCTTGAATTTTCTAACCGATCAAGAATTATACCAAAATGTCACCCAGGGACTTTTACAAAAGAGGCTGGCTCTCAACATGCTACAAAAGGACCTGGCAGCCAAAGCAGGTATATCGGTACCTACGCTCGTTAAATTCGAAGCGGGGGAGGAAGTAAAAGTGCTTACACTTTTTAAGGTGATGCGCGCTTTGGGAGAAAGCTCCCGACTGAATGTGCTCATCATAGAAGATCTGGAGTCGCCAAAGAATCTTTTCGAAAATGATCAGAGTGGAAGCAAAAGGAAACGTCGCCAGAGAGCAAGAAAAAAATGAAGAACACAAGTCTTGAAATTCAGCTTTGGGGCATGATCGTGGGGCACATTGCAAAAACCAGATCGGGTATTGCATTCGAGTACGATGAGGCTTTCAAGGTCCGTGGTCTCGAAATATCACCCTTTGAGATTCCCCTTGCAAGCACCCACATCTATCAATCACTGCAACGGAGTCAAACCTACTCCGGACTACCAGGCGTCATCGCGGATTGTCTGCCCGACACATACGGGCGATCGGCGATAAATACATTCTACAAAAAGAACTACGGACTCGAATCTTTCGATGTTGGGCCGCTTGAAATCCTCTCCTATATTGGTGATCGCTCCATCGGTGCTCTGGAATTCCGACCTCAAAGAAGCGTGCACACGACGGATGGGGATTTTCTGGAAATTCGAAACCTGCTTTCTTCTGCCCGTCTCATATTGGAAGGGAAGGCAGATGAAGTGACGGAACGCATCATCAGAATTTCGTCATCTGCCGGGGGGCGGCAGGCCAAAGCTCTTATCGACTATAATTATAAAACAAAGGAGATTCGTGCTGGATTCGATCCTTCAAAGCAAGGTTTCCGACCCTGCATTATAAAGTTTGATGGGCTTATGGAAGGTGACGAAGCCAACTATTACGGCCGATTGGAATATTTATATTCAATGCTCGCTAGAGAGCTGGGCATCAAAATGCCAAGCACCTACCTATTGGAAACGGAAAATGATAGGGGCCTGATGGCCCACTTCATCATCGATCGATTCGATAGAGACTCAGGAAAAAGAAAAACACATCACTTTGCCAGCTTGTGTGGCTTGACACTCCGCGACTATCGCGACAAGCATTCGTCCAGCTACGAAGACTATCTACGAGTCGCAATGAAGTTAACAAGTGCCCAGTCCGAAGTGTATGAAGCTTTTCAGCGAGCCATTTTCAACCTTGTGTTTCGAGTCCAGGATGACCACAGTAAAAACTTCGGCTTCCTGATGGATCAGAAAGGTCAATGGACTCTGTCCCCAGCCTACGATCTTACTTATGTCTTTGGAGGAACGGCGCTCACTCATCAAATGACGTTCAACGGGAAAGACGACCTTTTCGAATGCAGCGACGTTATCGAAGTTGGGAAAAAATTTGGCATCAAAAAGGCACAAGCCATGCACGTACTAGAAAATACCTTAGCCACTGCCAGTCAATTTGAAAGCAGAGCGTTGGAAGTGGGATTGGAAGAAGATTACATAAAAGGTGTCAGCAGCAGACTTCGGAAAACATGGGCCTAAACTCCAGGTTTCTTATCAGCCAGCCGGCACCTGGCGATGCTGACAGAGGGCATGACCCTGCACCCATGTAGTCTCGCCATCGAGGTAGTATTCTTTCTTCCAGATAGGCGTCCTGTGCTTCAGCTCGTCGATAATTGTTCGACAGACGCTGAAGGCTTCGTGACGATGCCGGCAGGTAGCAGCGACGAGCACGCTTGCTTCGCCAACCCCAAGGTAGCCCTGACGATGCACGATCGCGACATGGCCTTCAGGTTCCCACTGCGCTAGCGCCTCCTGGGCTATGATCTCGAGGCTTCTCTTCGCTAGTATCTCGTGCACATCATAAGCCACGCCTTTGACTTCACGACCGAGATTGTGAGCGCGCACGCGCCCGACGAAGGAACACTCGCCGCCATGCTCTGGGGACGCTAGGGTTTTCAAGTAAGCTTCCGGGTCGAGGCGTTCACCGATGATTTCGATGCGAATTCGCGGATGATCCACGCTCAGCCTCCGCAGACGGGAGGAATGAGAGATAGCACCTGATTCCCGTAGAGTCGGCGGTCCTGAGGCAGTATATCGGTCTGATCGGCAAAGACCGACCGATCGAGAAGATCCTGCGCACCGAGCATAGGCTTCATCTCTTCCAGCTTCAGCAGAACCGAACGCCGGAGTTCGTCGAGACCAACCCCATTTTCAACTGCAACGCGGATCGAAGGGTCATCTGAATAATCGCGAAAGGCTCCGTAAAGCCTAATTTCAAGCTCAATCATGAATAGGACTCCTGACTATGTAGACGATAAGTCGCGAGTAGCGCTCCGGCCTCGAGGCGCGTAGCATCAGAAGGCAGTACCGCCCAAACGTCCGTTTCAAGCAACGGGCTGATCAGGTGCGAACCTTGTCCGGCAAGGACCTCAGCCGTGAGACAGGCATCTTCTTCCCGCATCTTGGCTTTAAAAAAGCACATGAGACCCTGGGGTTTTTGTACTGCCTGCGCGAGGCGTGCCCAGCGGGGTCGTTCTTGTTCGATCCCTAAGAGAGCGCGAAAATAAGGCGAAGCGAAAAAACGCCAGCCAATCAGGGTCGAAATCGGATTGCCAGGCAAGCCGAAAAGCACGGGACCGCTAGCACTCTCTCCCCACTCGGCGAAGAGGATAGGTTTTCCCGGTCGAATAGCGACTTTATGAAAATGGCTCTGCCCGCCGAGACCTTTGATAACCTCATGCACAAAATCGTGGCGTCCCATGGAAACAGCACCTGTGCTGAGGATAACGTCGGGCTGTAGTTCGAGACAAAGATTCAACTCAGCGGCGAACATTTCCGGATCATCAGGCACCAGCTTATGCGCCACGAGCTCAAATATGGGATTCTGCATGAGGGCGTCCAGGTAGGGCCCCGAAGCGTCTCGAATAGCCCCCTCACGAAGATCACCATCGGAGTAGCGCTGCAGTTCAGTGCCGGTACCGAGGACCGCGAGGCGAATAGGCTCATGAACTTTGAGCTCCGCGATACCGAGTGAAGCACAGGCCATGATCAACTGAGGACTGACAATCTCTCCTGCGGGAGCCAGTCTTTGGCCAACTTGAAAATCTTCGCCCGCCTTACGGATAAAATTTCCGGGCGCGTAGGCCTGGGAGATGGTGATCGTGCGCCCCTCACTGTTTTCTCCGAAGCGGATATCCTCGACTTTGACCACGGCATCGTACGGCGCACCGGGCATCATCGCCCCCGTAGTAATCTCATAGGCGCCTCCGCCTCTAACGGCTCGCGGTCCATCACCCGCAGCGATAGTGCCGAAAATGGACAATTCAAGCGGATTTTCAGCCGAAGCACCAGCGGTACTCCGAGCTTCAATCGCAAAGCCATCCATCTGTGAATTGGCAAATGACGGGACCACCTCCGGACTCCGGAGTTCGACGGCCAAAACTCGTCCCAGGCAAGAGGCGAGAGGCAGATCTACCGCCTGCAGTCGTCCCTCTCGACGTCGAAGCTCAGCCCTTTTCAGTACTAGAGCCAAGGCTTTTTCGTAGCTGAGAAGGTCTTGATGCAGATCCATACTAAGCCCTTTCTTAAATCAACTAGAGCTTCGCGGGTGATTTTTGCCGCCACGAAGGGTGTGCAGAGCGTGTGGAAGTATAGGAAGCAGAGCCCCTAAACCTTCCTGCACAGCTTTGAGACTACCCGGCAGAGCGATGACCATGCTGTGCCCCAGCACGCCGGCTGCGCTTCTACTTAAGTAGGCGTGAGGTGTATGCTGCTGCCCAGAACTCCGCAGCAGTTCGCCAAAGCCCGGGATTTCTTTCTCCCACAGACCTTTGAGGGCCTCGGGAGTCAAATCTCGGGGTGAGAGACCAGTGCCCCCTGTACAAATAATGAGATCGGCACTCAAGCGTTCAGCAGCTTCCGAGACGACCTGGCGAATAGAATCAATTTCATCAGGCACCAGAAATTGCTGCCCGAGCCAGGCCCCCTCTGCTTCGAGGGCATCAGCCAGCCAACGGCCGGACAAATCATCGGCCAAACCCTCATAGCAGCTGTCGCTGATCGTCACTACTGCGACCCGCAGGCCCTCCAAACGAGGTTTTTTCTCTACTGCGCGTCCGCCTTCAGACTTTCCTTTTTCAGCAGATTCCGTCTGCCGCTCCGGGTGAACCCAGACGCCACTCTTGCCACCCTCTTTACGCAGCAGCAGCAGATCGCCGATTTTCAGCGCGGGATCGGTGCCTTTGCACAGATCGTAGATCGTCAAGAGAGCGGCCTGTACTGCCAGCAGAGCTTCCATTTCTACGCCCGTCTTGGCGGTCGTTCGCACTTCGCTCGTCACCAGCACCGAATGAGTACTGTCTTCGAGTTTGCAGCTGAGACGAGCCGATTCGATTGGCAGAGGATGACAGAGGGGAATCATCAGCGCTGTATTTTTAGCAGCCATCACTCCGGCGATTTCGGCTAGAATAAGGGCATCGCCTTTAGGCAGACGCCGTTCGCTCAGGAGTTCGTAAGCTAAGGGACCGACGAAGATTCTTCCTTCAGCCCAAGCTGTGCGTGCCGTAGCTTCTTTCGCCCCGACATCGATCATGCGGAAATGTTCACCCACCGATACTGGCGAAGTGCTGGGTGTTTCCATAAAGTCCCTCGTGTAAATCGTGCGAGTTTTTCTTGAGCCCCAGCAGCTGGAAAATCGCAGCGTGCAACTGGGGTGCTTGTTGGGGATCTTGGAGGAACTCTCGAATTGAATGCTGACCCTCACCGAAGAGGCAGAGTTTCAGTTCGCCCCGGCAGCTGATGCGGAGGCGATTGCATCCAGAACAAAAGTCGCGACTGTAAGGCGCGATCACTCCAATGCGGCCTCGATAATCTTCATGCTCATATTCGCGGGCAGGGCCATCGGTCGAAGAGCGGGCACGAAGCTGCCAGCCAGATTCGAGCAAATTCGACTCGACGCTTGCGGCTGATACGTGATGCTGAAGGAAGAAGTCTTGGTTGCCGCCGGTACGCATGAGTTCGATGTAGCGTACGCTGATGTTGCTCTCGCGTACGAAATCCATAAAACGCGGCAACTCGGTATCGTTTAGTCCGCGCAGCAGCACAGCGTTGACCTTGACCTTGAGCCCTGCTTGAGTCGCCGCCTCTATGCCTTCGCGGATGCTGGCCAGTCGGTCAGATCCGGTCACTTTCTGAAAAGATTCCTTATCGAGCGAATCGATCGACACATTGACAGCGTCTAGACCGGCCTCTAGAAGGCGAGGGAGCAGCTGCGTAAGGCGATAGCCATTGGTGGAAAGGGCGACCTCTTCGATGCCTGGAGTCTCTTTCGCTGCAGCCACCAGCTCAACAATGTCGCGCCTGAGGGTCGGTTCACCACCGGTCAGGCGTACTTTCACGACTCCAAGAGCAGCAAAGCCCGCGATTAAATTTTGAAACTCGAGAGGGTTCAAGGGAGCCGCTGCTGTAGGATCTTTGCAGTAGCCTTGAGGGAGACAGTAGACGCAGCGGAAATTACAAGCATCGATGACGGAAACCCGAAGGTAGCGGAATCTACGACCAAAGCTGTCTTGCAGGCTAGTCTTCATCGAACCACCTTTGTAGAACTACCTGGGCGCCTCTGTATAGCGGCGTTTATCTTCAGGCATACTGGAATTGAACGAGAAATCTCCGACTTTATAGTCAGGCGTCCAGTATAACTTAAGTTCTTTCGTCGCACTCTCACCGAATACACGATAGTTGTAAAATCCATAGGTCCAGGTCGGAGTGCCACCTGAACTGCCGACTGCCGTAGGCGCACCCAGCAATCGCTGCACCTCAGATTGGGAGGTCTGATTCTTGCGCAGCCAACTCAAGTCAGAAGAGAAGTCTTTCCCGCGCGTCACGCATCCGCCTAGAAAGACCGTCGTCATCATGGTCAAAAACAGGCGCCCTGTCAATTTCAGCATGATCTATCCTCTTTATCGATGAGCCCAAGTCGTTCTCCCCGGTATCTACCATTCCGTATCGACTTGCACCAGTCTTCATTAGCCAGATACCAGGCTACTGTTCGCTCCAAACCCGATTCAAAAGTCTCGCGCGCTCGCCACCTAAGTTCCGTTTGAATCTTGCGACAATCGATTGCGTAGCGACGATCGTGTCCGGGGCGATCGGCGACGAAGCTGATGAGTTCGGCATAAGGACGTCCGCTCGCTCGGGGCCGCTTTCGATCGAGGAGACTACAGACGTAGCGCACCAGCTCGATATTCTCTTTTTCACTGTTGCCGCCGATATTGTAGGTTTCTCCAGGACGACCTTGCTCGGCTGCCGCTAAAAGGCCTCGCACGTGATCAGCCACATAGAGCCAGTCCCTTACGTTTTTTCCGTCACCGTAGATTGGCAGCGGCTGTTCAGCCAGCGCTTTGCTGATAATAAGTGGCAGAAGTTTTTCAGGAAACTGAAAAGGTCCGTAGTTATTCGAGCAGTTGGTCGTTATGGTCGGCAAGCCATAGGTATGAAAATAGGCACGCACCAGATGATCCGATCCGGCTTTGCTCGCAGCGTAGGGACTGTTGGGTTCGTAGGCTTTGCTCTCGGTGAAAGCTGGATCGGAGGGACTGAGGCTCCCGTAAACCTCATCGGTCGAAACATGCACAAAGCGAAAATTCGTGCGATCGGTCGGACTCAACTGCTGCCAGAAGAGGCGCGTTTGTTCGAGGAGATGAAACGTACCCACCACGTTGGTGCGAATAAAAGCTTCAGGATCTGCTATCGAACGATCGACATGTGATTCAGCGGCCAGGTGGAAGACGCGCGAGGGCTGGTATTGCTGGAACAGTTTCTTGAGCAATTCCGGGTTGGCAATATCGCCCGCGACGAAAATATGCTCCGGATCAGCGTCTAAGGCCCGCAAATTATCCCTGTTTCCAGCATACGTCAATTTATCAAGATTGATCACCCGAGCCAGCTTATTTTCCCGAACATGGAGGACAAAGTTCGATCCGATAAATCCGGCTCCACCCGTGATCAAGTAAGTTTGCACTCTGAACTCCGTCCGTCCTGAATATAAAGCCTCATAGTCGACGAGTTTGTGAAGCTCGTCAAATATCAACTTGGTCTCGACTACCCAACTATGTTAGGACCTTCAGGTTCAAACTGACGTTTCAAGGGAGCTTAGCATGCCAAAAATATCCATTCGCACCATAAGCCTTTTGGCGAGTCTCGTGATTCTGATGTTTTGGGCCTACAGCAAAAGTCTGACACCTAAAGAACCACCTGTCGTTCAGGGCACCTGGTTGAGCGAAAGCCCCGAAGTTCCTTCTTTTCAGCTGAGCGATAGCAAAAGTCAGCCTTTTACTAAGCAGAATCTGCTAGGCCAATGGACTATCCTTAGTTTTGGTTTCACCCACTGCCCTGACGTCTGCCCGACCACTCTCGCTTATTTTCGAGACGAAATCAAAGCTCTCACTGACAGCGACAAGGCTGGCGTTCAGTTTGTTTTCGTCGGCGTGGATCCCGAACGCGATCCGCCGGCAGCGCTCGGTTCGTTCACCGGAAATTTTCATCCCGACATCAAGGCGGTCACGGGCGACGAAGCGGCATTGAATGCTTTCGCCGGAATTTTTCATGCTTACTTCAAGAAGGAAGGGAAGACCAAAGACGGGCTCTACGGTCTTGCTCATAGTCCCCAGTACTTTGTAATCAATCCCGAAGGCAAATGGCAGGTTCTCTACACTCCTCCCATGGCCAAGGGAGCTTTAGCTATCGACCTTCAGAAACTGCAGGGCGCTAGTCGCGGCTGAATACTCACACCCAAGAATTTGAGGAAGAGATGAACGATCTACTGAGTCTCGTCAAAAATCTGAACATCCCGCCCGAAAAAGTCAAGGAGCTGGCGCTGACAGCGCAGCAAAATCCCTTTGCGGCCATGGGCATGGTTCAGCAGCTAGGTGTCAGCCCAGAATTGCTCCAACAGCTGATGGCAGCTTTTATGAGCAATCCAGCTATACTCATCGATCTTGCGAAACAATTCGGTGTGGACGAAACTACAATCGCATCAGCTAGGCAGCACCTGTCGAGCCTCGGTTCAGAATCCGAAGCCCCACAGGAAAAATAAGGTTTTTTAAGAATCTCGTCGCGAAACTCCCCTCCTCAGAGCTCACCTCAGTGAGCGAAGAGGGAGGAAGACGAGACGACGTCACGCAAGAGCTCTTTCAAGGTCCTTGATCAGATCCGCTTCGTTCTCGATACCGCAGGAGAGGCGGATGAGATTAGGACCGATCCCAAGCTTAATTCGCATCTCTTCCGGTACGGATGCGTGGGTCATTTTTTCTGGATGATTCACCAGCGACTCGACCCCGCCGAGACTTTCCGCCAGAGCAAAGACTTCAAATCGTTGCAAAGCCTTCACAACGTCTTCGTAGTTACCCTTGAGATTGAAGGACACCATCCCGGAGAATCCGCGCATCTGCTTTTTGGCGAGATCATGCTGGGGATGCTGAGGAAGACCCGGATAGAATACGTCCGCTACCCGAGGATGCTTGCTGAGGTACAGCGCGACCGCAGCGGCATTAGTCGCGTGCTTTTCCATCCGTACCGCCAGCGTTTTGATGCTGCGCAGCAAGAGGAAGCTTTCGAAGGGGCCCGGCACCGCGCCACCTGCGAACTGCACGAACTTTATCTGCTCATGCAGGATTTCATCGCTGAGCATGACCGCTCCTCCGATGATATCGGAGTGGCCGCCTATATATTTCGTGGTGCTGTGCATCACGATATCGGCGCCTTGCGTTAGAGGCCGCTGGAAATAGGGCGAGGGGAACGTGTTGTCGGTGACCAGCCTCGCCCCACGATCGTGGGCGATCTTCGCGACCGCCCGCACATCGACCAGTTGCAGCAATCCACGCTCCTCACCGAGCGGCGACAATCCGGGCAACTCAAACTTGTTGGCGGACGCTATGAC